>DATLFQ010000149.1:0-36481 GCA_035540915.1 Acidimicrobiales bacterium | reverse complement strand
CTACGAGTTCCTGAACGACTACATCATCGGCCAGGAGCACGCCAAGAAGATCCTCTCCGTCGCCGTCTACAACCACTACAAGCGCGTCCAGGTCGGCGCCCACTCGGACTCCGAGGTGGAGCTGGCCAAGTCCAACATCCTCCTGCTCGGCCCCACCGGCTGCGGGAAGACGCTGCTGGCCCAGACCCTGGCCCGCATGCTCAACGTGCCCTTCGCCATCGCCGACGCCACGGCGCTCACCGAGGCGGGCTACGTGGGGGAGGACGTCGAGAACATCCTCCTCAAGCTCATCCAGGCCGCCGACTACGACGTCAAGAAGGCCGAGACGGGGATCATCTACATCGATGAGATCGACAAGATCGCCCGCAAGTCGGAGAACCCGTCCATCACCCGGGACGTCTCGGGTGAGGGCGTGCAGCAGGCCCTGCTCAAGATCCTGGAGGGGACCACCGCCTCGGTGCCACCCCAGGGGGGTCGCAAGCACCCCCACCAGGAGTTCATCCAGATCGACACCACCAACATCCTGTTCATCTGCGGCGGCGCCTTCGCCGGGCTGGACAAGATCATCGAGAACCGCATCGGCCGGGCGGGCATCGGCTTCCGGGCCGAGCTGAAGCGCAGCGCCGGGTCCGAAGACGGCGAGCTGCTGGCCAAGGTGCTGCCCGAGGATCTGCTCAAGTTCGGGCTGATCCCCGAGTTCGTGGGCCGTCTTCCCGTCATCGGGGCGGTGTCCAACCTGGACAAGGACGCCCTGGTCCGCATCCTCGTCGCCCCGAAGAACGCCCTGATGAAGCAGTACCGCAAGGTCTTCGAGCTGGACAACGTGGAGCTGGAGTTCACTGCCGACGCGCTGGAGGCGGTGGCCGAGCAGGCCCTCCTGCGGGGCACCGGCGCCCGGGGCCTGCGGGCCATCCTGGAGGAGGTGCTGCTGGAGGTCATGTACGACCTCCCCAGCCGCTCCGACATCGGCAAGTGCGTCATCGACCGCTCCGTCGTCCTCGAACGCGTCGCCCCCACCCTGGTGTCTCGGGCCCCCGAAAAGGAGAGCCGGCCCCGCCGAGCCGCCTCCTGAGCACCGAACCGCGCAGGGAACAGGGGCGGTCTCCGGTCACCGTGGCGGCCGGTTGGACCTACGCGGAGGCGCTGGCCGACCTCGACGGCCGCATCAACCTGGAGGCGACGATCGCCGGCCGGGCGTCGGCGCCGACGCTGGAGCGCATCGCCGCCCTGACGGGCGCCATGGGTGAGCCGCAGCGGGCCTGCCCGGTCGTCCACGTGACCGGCACCAACGGCAAGGGGTCGACGGCGGCCATGGTCACCGCCCTGCTGGCCGGCCGCGGCTTGACCGTCGGCACCTACACCAGCCCCGATCTGGTGCGGGTCAACGAGCGGATCGCCCGCAACGGCGAGCCCATCGCCGACGAGGAGCTGGCCGAGGCCCTCCAGGCGGTGGCGGCACTGGAGCCGGTCGTCGGCGTGCGGGCCACCCGCTTCGAGCTGCTGACCGCGGCCGCCTACCGCTGGTTCGCCGACCAGGCGGTGGACGCCGCCGTCATCGAGGTCGGCCTGGGTGGCCGGTGGGACGCCACCAACGTCGCCGACGCCACCGTGGCGGTGGTCACCAACGTGGCCGAGGACCATGCCGAGCTACTGGGCCCGACCCTCGTCGACATCGCCGGGGAGAAGGCCGGCATCGTCAAGCCCGGCTCGCACCTGGTGCTGGGGGTGACCGACCCCGTCGTGGCCGCCCCCTTCCATGCCGCCGGACCGGCCGAGACGTGGTTGCGGGGCACCGACTTCGGGGCCGAGGAAGTCGCCGTCGCCCACGGCGGTCGGTCCGCCGACCTGGTCACCCCGGCGGCCCGCTACGAGCAGGTGTACCTGCCGGTGTACGGCGCCCACCAGGCGGCCAACGCCGCCATGGCCGCCGCCGCCGCCGAGGCCTTCTTCGGTACGCCCATCGACGACGACGACCTGCGCCGGGCGCTGTCGGGCCTGCGCCTCCCGGGCCGCCTGGAGGTGGTGAGACGCCAGCCGCTGGTCGTGCTGGACGGCGCCCACAACCCGGCCGGGGCGGCGACGGCGGCCGCCGCGCTGGCCGACGACTTCGTCGCCATCTCCTCCCGGCTCCTGGTGGTGGGGCTCCTGCGGGGGCGGGACCCCGTCGAGATGCTGGAGCCGCTGCTGGGCGCGCCGGGCGGGGTTACGCGGTTGGTGGTGGCCTGCGAGCCGCCGTCGCCCCGCGCCCTCCCTGCCGAGGAGGTGGCCGCAGCCGCCCGGTCCCTGGGCGTGGCCGCCGACGAGGCGCCCTCGCCGGCCGCCGCCCTGCAGGCGGCCCTGGCCGCCGCCCGGGAAGACGAGCTGGTGCTGGTCACCGGCTCGCTGTACCTGGTCGGCGCGATTCGCGCCCTCCTGGCCGGAACGAACTGAGCGTCCCGGGGTCGGGTCGGGACCGTTTTGCAGTCCTGTTCCCCACGCGGTTCGCTGGGGGGATGGAGCGGACACTGGTGATCTGCAAGCCGGACGCCGTCGAGCGGGGGCTGGTGGGCGAGATCCTGGGGCGGCTGGAGGCTCGGGGGCTCCGGTTGGCAGCCGCCGAGCTGCGCCACATCGACGCCGAGACCGCCGGCCGCCACTACGCCGAGCACGAGGGCAAGCCGTTCTACGCCGCCCTGGTCGCCTTCATCACCCGGTCCCCGTCCCTGGTGGCGGTGCTGGAGGGCCCGCCCGAGACCTGGAAGCTGGTTCGCTCGATGATCGGCGCCACCAACCCGGCCGACGCGCCGCCCGGCACCATTCGGGGCGACCTGGCGCTCGTGACCACCGAGAACCTCGTCCACGGCAGCGACGGGCCGGCGGCGGCCGAGCGGGAGATCGCCGTGTTCTTCCCGGCCCTGGCCGAGGGGGCCACTGGCGCGGGCGGTCCGGGCGACCTAGCCTGAGGCCCGACCCGGGAGGGCGCCGGATGTCGGAAAACTTCTTCTCCTCGTTCCTCGGCCGCGACATGGCCGTCGATCTGGGCACCGCCAACACCTTGGTGTACGTGCGGGGACGGGGGATCGTGCTGAACGAACCCTCGGTGGTGGCCGTCAACGTCAAGGACGGGCGCCCCCTCGCGGTCGGCGTGGAGGCCAAGCGGATGATCGGCCGCACGCCGAGCCACATCCAGGCCATCCGGCCCCTGAAGGACGGCGTGATCGCCGACTTCGAGATCTGCGAGAAGATGCTGCGCTACTTCATCCAGAAGATCCACCAGCGTCGCTTCGCCAAGCCCCGCATGGTGATCTGTGTGCCGTCGGGCATCACCGGGGTGGAGCAGCGTGCGGTGCAGGAGGCGGCCGAGTACGCCGGGGCCCGCAAGCCGGCCTACATCATCGAGGAGCCCATGGCGGCGGCCATCGGCGCCGGGCTGCCGGTCCACGAGCCCACGGGCAACATGGTGGTCGACATCGGCGGCGGCACCACCGAGGTGGCCGTGATCTCGCTCGGCGGCATCGTGGCCAAGCAGTCGGTCCGCATCGGTGGCGACCGGCTCGACCAGGCGATCATCCAGTTCATCAAGAAGGAGTACAGCCTGGCGCTGGGGGAGCGGACGGCGGAGGAGATCAAGATGGCCCTGGGCTCGGCCTGCGCCCTGGAGGAGGAGCTGACGGCCGAGATCCGGGGCCGCGACCTGATCACCGGGCTGCCCAAGACGATCGTGGTCACCACCGAGGAGGTGCGGGAGGCCATCGAGGAGCCCGTGTCGTCGATCGTCGACGCCGTCAAGGTCACCCTCGACAGCACGCCGCCCGAGCTGGCCGCCGACATCATGGAGCAGGGCATCGTCCTGACGGGCGGTGGGGCACTGCTGCACGGGCTCGACGCCCGGCTCTCGGCCGAGACGGGGATGCCGATCCTCATCGCCCGCAACCCGCTGCACTCGGTCGCCATCGGGAGCGGCCAGTGCCTCGAGGAGTTCGAGGCCCTCAAGCAGGTCCTGATCTCCTCGAGCGGGCACTGATCCCAGGGCGACCACCTTCTTGGCTGTCTACCGGCGCTCGTCACGCCCTCGTTTCACCCTGCTGCTCGTCGTGCTCACCTCGATCACCCTCCTGACGCTCGACCAGCGGGGCAGCGGGTTCGGGGTCATGGCCACCGTCCGCGACGCGGCGCGCGACGCCTTCGCCCCCGTCCAGGACGCCGCCGACGCGGTCTTCGAGCCGGTCGGCGACTTCTTCCAGGGGGCGCTGCACTACGGCGACGTGGAGGCGGAGAACGAGCGGCTGCGCACGCAGCTGGCCGAGCAGGACCGCACGGTGCTGGCCGCCCGCGACAGCGACCGCGAGCGCCGGGCCCTCCTCGACCAGCAGGACCTCGACTTCGCCGGTGACATCCCGGCGGTCGCCAGCCGGGTCGTGCAGATGTCCGACGCCCGCTTCGGCCAGACCATCCAGTTGGACCGGGGACGCGACGCCGGCGTGGCCCCCGGCATGCCGGTCGTCGCCGGGCGGGGCCTGGTGGGCCGGGTGGTCGACGTGTCGGCCCGCCGGTCGACGGTGCTCCTGGTGACCGACCCGGCCTCCAGCGTGGGCGTGCGTTTCCCGTTGTCGGGCGACGTCGGCGTGGCCGCCGGGCGGGGGCGCGGCTCGACGGTTCGGGTGGACCTGGTCGAGCCGGACTCGGTGGTCGCCCGGGGCGAGATCCTGGTGACCAGCGGGCTGGACCAGAGCGCCTTCCCCGCCGGGATCCCCGTGGCCCAGGTGCGGGCGGCGACCGCGGCCACCGGTGCGCTCCAGCAGGACGTCACGGCCGAGCCCGTGGTCGACCTCGAGGGGCTCCGGGTCGTCAAGGTGCTGCAGTGGAGCGGGCGATGAGCCGAGGCGTGGTCCGCCTCTCCATGGTGCTCGTGGCCGCGCTGGTGGCCCAGCACTCGGTGCTGGTGAACATCCGGGTGGCCGGGGTCAGCCCCGACCTGCTGCTGCTGGTGGCGGTGGCCGGTGGCATCGCCGGCGGTCGGGAGCGCGGCGCCGTCGTCGGATTCGCGGCGGGGCTGGCGGCCGACCTCCTGGCCCAGACGCCCTTCGGTCTGTCGTCGTTGACCTTCGGGCTCGTGGGTTACGGCGTGGGGACCCTGCAGGCCGGCGTCATCCGCCTGGCCTGGTGGATCCCGCTGGCCACCGGCCTGGCTGCCAGCACGGCCGGGGTGCTGCTGTACGCCCTGCTCGGGTCGCTGCTGGGCCAGGCCCACCTGCTGCGCCCGGAGCTGGTCGGCCTGGCGGCGGTGGTCGGCACGCTGAACGCCGTGCTGGTGCCGGTCGTGGTTCGGGTGGTGTCCTGGGTTCTTTCCGGCGAGCGCGAGCACGCCTTCGCCCGATGAGCACCGCCCGATGAGCACCGACTCGGCGCGCTTCCGGCTCACGGTCATCGGGATCGTGGTGCTGTCGCTGTTCTCGACCCTGTTTGCCCGCCTGTGGTACCTGCAGGTGATCGACACCGACACGTTCCAGACCCTGGCCACCCAGAACCAGCGGCGGGTCGTGTTCGAGCCGGCCCCCCGGGGGCGCATCCTGGACCGCCACGGCCGGCCCCTGGTCGAAAACCGCATCTCCCAGGTGGTGACCGTGCAGCGCCAGAAGGTGGCCGACAAGCCCGAGGTGCGCGCCCGGCTGGCCGCGCTGTTGAACATCTCCCGGGACGAGCTGCAGCGGCGGATGAACGACGCCCGGTACTCGCCGTTCCGGCCCGTCCCGGTGGCCGAGGACGTGAGCGAGGACGTCGTCGTCTACCTGCGCGAGCGGGCGGCCGACTTCCCCGGGGTGGAGGCCCTGGCGGTGGCCGAGCGCTCCTACCCGACGGGGGCGACCCCCCTGGCGGCCCACCTCCTCGGCTACGTCGGCGAGATCAACGAGCGCGAGCTCGAGGCCCGCCGGGACGACGGGTACCGGCTGGGCGACGACATCGGGAAGTCGGGGGTCGAGCAGGCCTACGAGGTCGATCTGCGGGGGACCCCGGGGCGGGTCGAGCTGGAGGTGGACGCCAACGGGAAGGTCCTGCGGACCCTGCCCGGGAGCACCCCGCCGGTGCGTGGCAACGACGTGCAGCTGACCGTCGACCTCGACGTGCAGCGCGTCACCGAGGAGTCCCTGGCCCAGGCCCTGCTGGCCAACCGCAAGCGGCGGGACCGCCAGGGCGGGCAGCCGTTCGTGTCGCCGGCGGGCGCCGCGGTGGTGCTCGACCCCCGGGACGGCTCGGTGCTGGCCCTGGCGTCCTACCCGACGTTCAACCCGGCGGACTTCAACAACGGCATCCGTCCCGACGTCTACGCCGCCCTGCAGGACCCCGCGGGCCACCGCCCGCTCACCAACCGGGCCATCGCGGGCCAGTACGCGCCCGGCTCCACGTTCAAGCTGGTGACTGCACTGGCCGCCCTGCAGCGGGGCACGATCACGCCGGCCACCACCTTCGTGGACGAGGGCACCTACCGGATCCGCAACTGCCGGGGTGAGCGCTGCGTCTTCCGCAACGCCGGCAGCCGCGCCTACGGGCGGGTCAACCTGGCCCAGGCGCTTACGGTGTCCAGCGACGCGTTCTTCTACGACCTGGGGGCCAACTTCTGGGCCAGCGGCGAACCGAACAACCTGGCCATCCAGGAGGTGGCGCGGTCGTTCGGGCTCGGCTCCCACACCGGCATCGCCATGAGCGGCGAGCTGCGCGGGCGCATCCCCGACCCGGAGAGCCGCCGCCGACTCCACGAGCAGAAGCCGGAGGCCTTTCCCGAGGGCAACTGGCGCACCGGCGACAACGTCAACCTCTCCATCGGGCAGGGCGAGACCGTCGTGACGCCGCTGCAGCTGGCGAACCTCTACGCCACCTTCGCCAACGGGGGCACCGTCCACACGCCGCGGGTGGCGGCCCGGGTGCTGCGACCCGACGGGCAGCCGGTGCGGGACATCCCGGTCGAGACGACCGGTCGGGTGGCCATCGACGGCGCCCAGCGGGCCTCGATCCTGCAGGGCCTGCGCGGGGCGGTGGCCAGCGAGGACGGCACGGCGTACCCGGCGTTCGTCGGCTTCCCGCTCGACAGCTTCGAGGTGGCCGGCAAGACCGGCACGGCCCAGGTGAGCGGTCGCCAGGACACCTCCCTGTTCGCCGCCTTCGCCCCGGCGACGGCGCCGCAGTACGCCCTCGCCGTCGTCATGGAGGAGTCCGGGTTCGGCTCGTCGGTCGCCGCCCCGGTGGCCCGGCGGGTCTTCGAGGTGCTCTCCGGGCGCGAGGCTGCTCCCATCGCCCTGACATCGGGGATCGACTAGCTCATGGCGACGGGCACCCGGTTCCTTCGGAACACGCCCGCCGCGCCCCGCGAAGCCCCTGCCCCGCCGGCGTGGGTCCCGGGCGGCGGCGTCCCGCTGCCGGCGCGGGCGCCTGGCGGTGGCTGCTGATGGCGACGACGTTGTCGGCGGCGCCGCGGGTGCGGCGGGATCCGGCGGCGCCCTGGCGGCACGTCGACGTCACGCTGGTGGCGGCCGTCGTGGCCATCGCCGGGCTCGGGGTGGTCATGGTCTACAGCGCCACCCGCTTCCGGATCGAGGACGACCCCACGTTCTTCCTGCGCCGCCAGGGCCTCTTCGCCGTCCTCGGCGTCGCGCTCATGGCCGGCCTCTCGCTGATCGACTACCGGGCCCTGGCCGACCGGGGGCCGCTGATCTACGGCGCCACCGTGCTCGGGCTGGTGGCGGTGCTGTCGCCGCTGGGTTCGAACCGCCGGGGGTCGCAGGCCTGGTTCCAGCTCGGGCCCTACCAGCTGCAGCCGTCGGAGCTGGCCAAGGTCGGCCTCATCGTGTGCATCGCCGCCTATGCCGCCGCCCACCGGGGCGCCCTCAGCTCGCGCGCACTGCTGGCCATGCTGGGACTGGTCGGGCTGCCCCTGGCGCTCATCATGGGCCAGCCCGACCTCGGCACCGCACTGGTCTTCCTGGCCATCCTGCTCGGAACGCTGCTGGCCGGGGGCGCCCGGCTGCGCCACCTGGCCGTGCTGGCGCTCGTGGCGGCGACCGCCGTGGTCGGTGGCTTCCGCCTGGGCGTCGTCGACCTCGAGGACTACCAGCGCGACCGCCTCACCGCCTTCTTCGACCCGGAATCGGGCACCCAGGGGCCGGCGTACAACCTGCAGCAGTCCAAGATCGCCGTGGCCAGCGGCGGCATCTGGGGCAAGGGCCTGTTCGACGGGACCCAGACCAAGCTGGCCTACGTGCCCGAGCAGCACACTGACTTCATCTTCACCGTCGTCGGCGAGGAGCTGGGGCTCGTCGGCTCCGGGCTCCTGCTGACCCTCTTCGCGCTGGTGGTGTGGCGGACGTGGCGGGCGGCGGCGGTGGCCAAGGACCTGGCGGGCACGGTGGTGTGCGTGGGGGTACTGGCGATGCTGGTCTTCCAGGTGTTCCAGAACGTCGGCATGACCATGGGCATCCTGCCGATCACCGGCATACCCCTGCCCTTCATGAGCTACGGCGGTTCCTCGACGCTGGCCAGCTTCGCCGCCATCGGCCTGGTGCTCAACGTCCACATGCGCCGCTTCTCCTGAAGAACGGCGACAGCGGCTCCTGGGCGGCTAGCGTCCGGCTGTTCCGCGACCGAGAGGTGGGCACGTGATGGGTCGGACGGGCAGGTGGATGGCCGGAGCTGCGGCAGCCGTGATCATGATCGGCGGTCTCGGAGCATGCGGTGACGACGACGACGACCCGGCCGCGGCAACGAGCACCACAGCGGCGCCCGACGACGACCAGGCCGGCGGAACGCGCAACGCCCTGAAGATCGTCGGCAACGAGTACAGCTTCGAGGCGCCGGCCAGCATCACGGGCGGCCTGGTCGACATCGAGTTCGACAACAAGGGCAGCCTGGTCCACGAGGCGTTCATCCTCGGCGTCGGCGACACACCACAGGCCGAGGCGCTCGCCGAGTTCGAGAAGGTGGTGACCAGCGAGGAGGGCGTGCCGATCCCCGACTTCCTCGTGGCCGGCGGGGGAGCCACCGAGACGGCGGCCGGGGAGACGACCGAGACGACGATCCTGCTCCCGGCCGGGAAGTACCTCATCGTGTGCGCCCTGACCGACGAGGACAGCCGGGAGGACGAGGACGGTCCCTCCGAGGAGGGTGGCGCGGCGGCCGGCGGGGAGCAGGCCGAGGAGGCGCAGGAGTCGCCGCCCCACTTCAACCGCGGCATGGTCGTGCCCCTGACCGTCACCGGCGGCGACCCGGCGGCGACCCTGCCCGAGGCCGACGTCCAGGTGACGGCCCGGGACTACAGCTTCGACATCGAGGGGCTCGAGGCGGGCGACGAGACGGTCAGCTTCCTCAATGCCGGGCCGGCCCAGATCCACCACGCCGTGGTGTTCGAGTTCGCGAAGGGGGTGACGCCCGAGCAGGCCGAGGCCGCCATCAAGGCGTTCGGCGGCGAGGGCCCGCCCCCGCCGGGGACGCCCGAGCCGACGAACGACTTCGGCGGCACGGTGTTCGACCCGGGTCGGGGGGGCACCTTCGAGGGCGAGTTCCAGTCGGGCCGGACCTACGCTTTCGTCTGCTTCATCAACGACCGCGCCGGCGGGCCGCCCCACGCCTTCGCCAACGACATGTTCAAGGCGGTCGCCGTGCCGTAGTAGTCGGGCCAGTAGGGTCGCCCCAATGACAGCGACCCGAAAGCTCGCGCGCGCCGCGACAGCGCTGGCCCTGTTGGCCGGGGCCTGCGGCGGCGGGGGCGACAACGACGGCTCGGCGGGACCAGCGGAGGCGGGGTCCGCAGCGCCCGTCACCATCCCGATCGCCATCGACGGCAGGCCGGACGACTTCGCCACCTCGCTGTTCAAGTTCTTCCCGAGCGAGGTGCGGGCGCACCCGGGCGACACGATCGAGTTCACCAGCCGCTTCGGCGGGGAGCCGCACACGGTGGCGTTCGGCCGGCTGGTGGACGAGGCGCTCACCCTGCGGGCGACGGTCCCGAGCGGGACGCCGTTTCCCCAGAACGTCCGCGACGCCCTCAACAAGCTGCCCGACTTCTTCGACAACGAGGCGCCGGTCCTGCCGCTGTCGGAGCCGCTGCCCGCCGGGGCGATGCCGTGCTTCGTGGCCACCGGCGACCCGCCCACCCGCGAGGCGTGCGCCAACCAGCAGCAGCCGGCCGCGTTCACCGGCCGAGAGTCACTCTTCGCCAGCGGGTTCCTGCCCGACGAAGCGACCTTTTCGGTGAAGCTGGCCGACGACATCGCCCCCGGCACCTACCGCTTCATCGACCTGGTGCAGGGCGTGAACCAGACCGGCTCGGTGACCGTGGTGGATTTGGCCACGCCGATCCCCACGCCCGAGCAGGTCGCCGAGCAAGGCCGCGCCGAGTTCGAGGCGGTCGTCGCCCAGCTGCGCCCTGCGGCCGAGCAGATCCAGGCGTCGACGTCGCCACAGGCCCCGGTGGGAACCAAGGTGCAGGGCGTCGAGGTGCCCCACGACGTGAACGTGTTCCCCGAGGAGATCTCGGTCGGCGTCGGCCAAGCGGTCAGCTGGACGGTAACCAGCGCCCACACCGTCAGCTTCAACGCTCCCGAGGACGCGCGGCCCCTGTACGTCGAGGACGGCCGTGGGGGCGCCGTGGCCAACCGCAAGGGTGCCGACCCGGCCGGCGGCCCGGGCCAGCCGCCGCCCGACCCCGATGCGCCACCCTCGGCCACGCCGATCGTCGTCGACGGAGGCACCTTCGACGGGCAGGGCTACCGCAACTCGGGCCTGCTGGTCAGCCTCGGCACGCCCGTCGAGTACCGGCTGACCTTCACCACCCCGGGCACCTACAAGTACCGCTGCAACTTCCACCTCGACATGGAGGGCGTCGTCAAGGTCGGGTGATGCACGGGCGGGGCCCCGCCGAGGGGGTGGACAAAGCCACCACTACACTTCCGCGGGACATGACATCGCTCTGGCCGCGCATCGAGCCCCTCCTGGCCACGGTGCAGAAGCCGGCCCGCTACATCGGGTGCGAGGACGGGTCCCGCCAGCCGGTGCACGCACCGCACAAGGTGTCCTGGCTGCTCGTCTACCCCGACGCCTACGAGATCGGCCTGCCCAACCAGGGCCTGCAGATCCTCTACGAGATCCTCAACGAGCGCCCGGACGCAGTCGCCGAGCGCTCGTACGCGCCGTGGACCGACATGGAGGCCGCCCTCCGCAGCACCCGGCTCCCGCTTTTCAGCGTGGATACCCACCGGCCGGCCGGCCAGTTCGACCTGCTGGCGTTCAACCTCTCGGCGGAGCTCGTCTACACCAACCTCCTCAACTGCATCGACCTGGCCGGCGTGCCGGTCCGTGCCGCCGACCGGGGACCCGACCACCCCCTGGTCGTCGTCGGCGGGCACTGCACGTTCAACCCCGAGCCGGTGGCCGACTTCGTCGACCTGGTCGCCCTGGGCGACGGCGAGGAGGTGGTGTCGGAGATCACCGAGCTGGTCGGCGCCTGGAAGCGCAACGGTCGGCCGCCGGGGTCCCGGGAACGGCTGCTGCGGGACCTGGCCGGCGTGCCGGGCGTCTACGTCCCCTCGCTGTACGACGTGACCTACGGCGGCGACCGCCTGGTGTCGGTGTCGCCGCGCTTCGTCGACGTGCCGGCGGTGGTCGAGAAGCGCACCATCGCCGACCTCAACGAGTGGCCCTACCCCCGATCCCAGCTGGTACCGCTCACCGAGGTGGTCCACGACCGCCTCAACGTCGAGGTGTTCCGGGGCTGCACGCGGGGTTGCCGGTTCTGCCAGGCCGGCATGATCACTCGGCCGGTTCGTGAGCGCTCCAACGCCCAGGTCCGCACCATGGTGTCCGAGGGCCTGCAGCGCACCGGGTACGACGAGGTCAGCCTCACGTCGCTGTCGTCGGCCGACTACTCGGGCATCGAGGACGTCGTCGGTGGCATCGTCAACGACCCCATGTGCCAGGGGTCGGTGGGGGTCAGCCTGCCCAGCCTTCGGGTCGACGCCTACACCGTCGGCATCGCCAGCCAGATCGCCAAGGTCCGCCGCACCGGCCTGACCTTCGCGCCGGAGGGCGGCACCTGGCGGATGCGCCAGGTCATCAACAAGCTCATCCGCGAGGACGACCTCTACGGGGCCATGGAGTCCGCCTTCTCCCAGGGCTGGAACCGGGTCAAGCTCTACTTCCTCATCGGCCTGCCCACCGAGACCGACGAGGACGTGCTGGGCATCGCCGAGCTGGCCCGCAACTGCGTGGCGGTCGGCCGGCGCTTCACCAACCGGGTGACGGTCAGCGTCTCGGTGGGGGGCTTCGTGCCCAAGCCGCAGACGCCGTTCCAGTGGTTCGGCCAGGACACGCCGGCCGAGTTGCTGCGGAAGGTGAACCTGCTGCGAGACGACCTGCGCCGCGATCGCGGCGTGGCGCTCAAGTGGCACGACCCCAAGGCCACGCTGGTGGAGGGGATCGCCAGCCGGGGCGACCGCCGGTTGGGCCGGGTGATCGAGGACGTGTGGCGCCGGGGCGGCACCTTCCAGGAGTGGTCCGAGCACTTCGACCTGTCGCTGTGGACCGACGCCATGGCCGCCGCCGGCCTGTCGGTCGACTGGTACGTCCACCGCCACCGCGAGCGGGACGAGGTGCTCCCCTGGCAGCACCTCTCGGCCGGGCTGCACCCCGACTTCCTCTGGCAGGACTGGCAGGACGCGCTGGCCGCGGCCGGCGTCGAGGACTGCCGGTGGACCCCCTGCTACGACTGCGGCGCCTGCACCGGCTTCGGGATCGAGCACGTGGTCGCCTCGCCGGTCCCGCCGGCCGGCGGCTCTCAGGGCACGGGCCAGTCCGTTCCCGTGGCCCTTCGCGCCACGGCCCGTGACGGGGCAGGGGCCCCTGCCGGAAGAACAGCATGAGACTCCGCTTTCGATTCGTGAAGACGGGCAAGGTGCGCTGGACCAGCCACCGGGACGTGGCCCGCATGTGGGAACGGGCGTTCCGGCGGGTGCAGCTCCCCCTCGCCTACAGCCAGGGCTTCTCGCCCCGGCCCAAGGTCAGCTTCGGCCTCGCCCTGCCGACGGGGGCGGAGTCGCTGGCCGAGTACCTCGACGTCGAGCTGGCCGCCGGGACCGAGATCGACGCAGACGCCCTCCCGGACCGGCTCAGCGCGGCGCTGCCGGCCGGCGTGGACGTCACGGCCGCCGGGGTGCTGGACGCCGGCGCGGCGTCGCTGCAGTCGGAGGTCACCTCGTGCTGCTGGTCGGTCACCGTGACCGGCCTCGCCCCCGCCGCCCTGGTCGAGCGGGTGGCCGCCGCCACCGCGGCGGCGTCGCTGGTCGTGTCCCGGGAGCGCAAGGGCGTCCGGGCCGACGAGGACATCCGCCCGGGCATCATCGGCCTCCGCCTGGTCGAGCCCGGAACCGGCCTCGCGCCGGGGCCCGCCGGCGCGGCGCCGACGCTGGCCTGCGAGCTGGCCACGATGCCACGCGCACTGCGGCCGTCCGAGCTGCTGCTCGCCATGGGCGTCGAGCCGGCCGCCGCCGGCGTCTGCAGGACCTCGCAATGGATCGAGCGCGACGGCGCCCGCCGGGAGCCCCTTGCCCTCCCGGTTGGTGCGACGGCCGCGCCGCACGCAGTCGAGCGTGCGTCATGAGAAGGGACCGTCCCGATGTCCGACCCACTTCCCGGAACCCCCGGCCCCGACCGCCGGGAGGTGCCCGGACCTGACGAGCGGGCGCCCGGCCGCCGGCGCCGTCGCGGGTCCCGCGGCGGGCGGGGAGGGCGCGGCCGAGCCGGCGGGGGCGCCGGCTCGCCGCCAGCCGGCCGGTCCGGCCCCGAGCCGGACCGCCGCCCCGACGACCTGCCGGACCGACCGGCGGCGGAGCGGCCCCGCATCGGCGACACCCGGCCGGCGCCGCTGCTGGTCCCCAAGGTGCCGCCGCCGCGCCCGCCCACTCCGGCCCGGCCGCCCGCGGCGTCGGCGGACGGCGCTGCGCCCGCGTCGCCCGGCGGCCGCCGCCGGCGGCGCGGGAGCCGGGGCAAGGGTGCGGGCGCCGCGGCACTGCCGCCGCCGGCGTCGGCCGGCGGTCGCCGGCCGGCCCTGCCGCCGGAGCCCCTGGCCGACCCACGTTCCCCCGAGCGGGCCCGGGGCCGGGAGCGCAAGGGCCGCCCCGTCGGGCGCTACCTCATGTGCGTCCAGGTCCGCGAGCACGCCACCCAGATCGCCGTGCTGGAGGGCCGGTCGCTCATCGAGCACTACGTCAGCCGGCCCCAGGACGACGCCAGCCAGATCGACGGCAACATCTACCTCGGCCGGGTCCAGAACGTGCTGCCCGGCATGGAGGCGGCCTTCGTCGACATCGGCACTCCCAAGAACGCCGTGCTCTACCGCGGCGACCTGCGCTACGACCGCGACGACGTGGAGGGCGGCGTGTCGCCCGGCCGCCGAGGGGGCGACGCCCGCATCGAGCAGCTGCTGCGCCCGGGCCAGAGCATCGTGTGCCAGGTCACCAAGAACCCCATCGGCAGCAAGGGCGCCCGGCTCACCGGCGAGGTGTCCCTGCCCGGCCGCTTCGTGGTCTTCATCCCGGGCTCGGACACCTACGGCATCTCCAAGCGGCTGGACGACGACGAACGCAAGCGGCTGCGGCGCATCCTCGACGAGGTCCGGCCGCCCGGCCACGGCCTCATCGTGCGCACGGCGGCCGAGGGGGCCAGCGCCGACGAGCTGGCACGCGACGTGGCCCGGCTCCAGCGCCAGTGGGAGGACATCGACGCCCGCGCTGCGCGCTCGCGCCCACCGGTCCGGCTGTATCAGGAGCCCGACCTGGCCGTGCGGGTCATCCGCGAGGAGTTCAACCAGAACTACCGGGGGGTGGTGATCGACGACCGGGCCCTTTACGAGGACGTCCGGGACTACGTCGCCAGCATCAGCCCCGACCTGGCCGACCGGGTCGAGTACTTCGACAACGAGGCCGAGCCGCTACCCATCTACGAGCGCTACCACATCCACGAGCAGCTGCACCGGGCGCTGGACCGCAAGGTGTGGCTGCCGTCGGGCGGGTCGCTCATCATCGAACGGACCGAGGCGCTCACCGTCATCGACGTGAACACCGGCAAGAACGTCGGCAGCTCCAGCCTGGAGGAGACCGTCTACCGCAACAACCTGGAGGCGGCCGACGAGGTGGCCCGCCAGCTCCGGCTCCGGGACATCGGCGGGATCATCGTGATCGACTTCATCGACATGGAGATCGCCCAGAACCGGGCCGACGTCATGCGGGCCTTCCGGGACGCGCTCGGCCGGGACAAGACCCGCACCCAGGCCTTCGAGATCTCCGAGCTGGGCCTGGTCGAGATGACCCGCAAGCGGGTGTCCGAGGGGCTGGTCGAGTCGTTCTCGTCCATCTGCCCGACCTGCACCGGCCGGGGCATCATCCTGGACGGCGACCTGCTGGCCTGATCGCCGGAGTCGCGCGGGCGCCGGGACTCCCATCGTTCACCGGGAGCGCCTCCTCCGGCCCCGCCGGGGCCCCGGCTACACTCGACCAACCATGTACGCAGTGATCAAGACCGGTGGGAAGCAGGAGCGGGTGGCCGAGGGCCAGCGTGTCCGGGTGGAGCTGCTGGGCCGCGCCGTCGGCGACGACGTCTCGTTCACCCCGGTGCTCCTCGTGGACGGCGAGACCGTCGTCACCGGCGCCGGGCTGGGCAGCGCCTCGGTGGCGGCCCGGGTGGTGGGCGAGGAGAAGGGCCCCAAGATCCGGGGCTTCACCTACAAGCCCAAGACCCGCAGCCGGCGCCACTGGGGCCACCGTCAGCGCTACACCACCATCGAGATCACCGGCATCACGAAGGGCTAGGAGCCGATGTCCAAGACCAAGGGCGGGGGTTCCACCCGCAACGGCCGTGACTCCACCGCCCAGCGCCTGGGCGTGAAGGTGTTCGACGGCACCGCCGTGCACGCCGGCGCCATCATCGTGCGCCAGCGGGGCACGCACTTCCACCCCGGGGTGAACGTCGGCCTGGGCGGCGACGACACCCTCTTCGCCACCGCCGACGGCACCGTCAAGTTCGGCACCCGCAAGGGTCGCCGCCTCGTCGACGTCCTCGCCGCCGACCGAACCGCGTAGGGAACAGGGGCGGTTTCCCGTCCCTTTCCGATCCAGTTCGCCCCGCCATGTTCGTTGATCGGGCCCAGCTCCACGTCAAGGCCGGTGACGGCGGTGCCGGGGCGGTGTCGTTCCGCCGGGAGGCCCACGTGGCCAAGGGCGGCCCGGACGGGGGCGACGGCGGCTCGGGCGGCGACCTGTGGCTGGTGGCCGACCCCAACGTGGCGTCCCTCCTGGCCTTTCGCGACCACCCCCACCGCCGGGCCGGCAACGGCACCCACGGGCAGGGCCACGGCCGCCACGGCGCGTCGGGAGGCGACGCCGTGGTGGCGGTCCCGCCGGGGACGGTCGTCCACGGCCCCGGCGGCGAAGTGCTGGCCGACCTGGTCTCGCCCGGCGATCGCTACATGGCCGGCCGGGGCGGCCGCGGCGGCAAGGGCAACGGCCGCTTCCTGTCCAACCGGCGCCGCGCCCCGAGCTTCGCCGAGCAGGGCGAGGTGGGCGAGGAGGTCTGGCTCGACCTGGAGCTGAAGCTGATGGCCGACGTGGCCCTGGTCGGATTCCCCAACGCCGGTAAGAGCACGCTGATCTCGGTCATCTCGGCGGCCAGGCCCAAGATCGCCGACTACCCCTTCACCACGCTGGTGCCGAACCTGGGCGTGGTCCGCCACGGCGACGCCGAGTGGGTGGTGGCCGACATCCCCGGCCTCATCGAGGGGGCCAGCGAGGGCCGTGGCCTCGGCCACGAGTTCCTCCGCCACATCGAGCGGGCCCGCGCGCTGGTCATCCTGGTCGACCTCGCGGCGGTGGACGGCCGGCCGCCGGCGGACCAGGAGGCGGTGCTCCTGGCCGAGCTGGGCCGCCACCGTCGCGATCTGCTGGACCGGCCCCGCATCGTGGTCGGCACCAAGTCCGACATCGCCGTCGCCGACTGGGAGGGGCCGCGGCTGTCGGCGGTCACGGGCGATGGGGTGCGGGCCCTGGTGGGCCAGATGGCCGAGCTGGTCGTCCGGGGCCGGGCCGAGGAGCCCGCGGCGACCGGCTTCGTCGTCCACCGGCCCGAGGCCGAGGGGGTGGTGGTGGAGCGCAGCGACGACGGCGGGTTCGTGGTCAGAGGACGGCCGGCGCTGCGGGCCGTCGCCGTCAACGACATCACCAACACCGAGGCGCTCCTGTACGTGCAGGGCCGGCTGCGCCGCCTGGGGGTGGACCGGGCGCTGGCCCGGGCGGGTGCCCGCGAGGGCGACATCGTGCACATCGGCGGCTTCAGCTTCGAGTACGAGCCGTGAACCGCCCCGCTGACCGGCCCGCGCGCCGATCGTGATCGTCGTCGCCAAGATCGGCAGCTCGTCGCTGACCGACGAGTCCGGCCACATCGACGGGTCGTGCATCGCCAAGCTGTGCGCCGAGGTGGCCGAGGTACGGGCCGGCGGCCACCAGGTCGTCATCGTCACCTCGGGCGCCATCGCCGCCGGCCAGCCGGCGCTCGGGCTCGACAGCGTCCGCCCCACCAAGCTCACGACGCTCCAGGCGATCTCGGCGGTGGGCCAGAGCCGGCTGATGCGGGCCTACGACCGGGCGCTGGGCGACCACGGCCTCATCGGCGGCCAGATCCTTCTGTCCCCGTTGGACTTCGTCGACCTCTCGCAGTACGGCCGGGCCCGCAAGACGATGCGCCGGCTGCTGGAGCTGGGCGTGGTACCGGTGGTCAACGAGAACGACGCGGTCGCCGACGACGAGATCCGCATGGGGGACAACGACCGCCTGGCCGCGCTGGTCGCCCAGCTCGTGAGCGCCGACCTGCTGGTCCTGCTGACCGACACCGCCGGCTTGCACACGAGCGACCCCCGGCTGGTGGCCGACGCCTCGCTCATCGAGGAGATCGTGGAGGTCGACCACGAGCTGGAGGCGCTGGCCGGCCGGCGGGGGACCGCCCGGGGCAGCGGCGGCATGGCCACCAAGCTGCAGGCGGCGAAGATGGCGGCCTGGTCGGGCGTGCGGACCGTCATCGCCGCCGCCGCCCGACCGGGCGTCCTGGCCGGCGCAGTGGCCGGCGAGCCCGGCGTCGGGACGGTGGTGCGGCCCCATGACCGGCGGCTGCCGGCCCGCAAGCTCTGGATCGGGTTCGGCATCGGCTCCTCGGGGACGGTCTTCGTCGACGACGGTGCCCGGCGCGCCCTCCTGGAGCGCCACACGTCGCTGCTGCCGGCCGGCGTCGTCCGGGTGGAGGGCGCCTTCGAGGCGGACGACGCCGTCGAGATCGCCGACAGCGCCGGCCGGGTCATCGCCAAGGGGCTGGTGCGCCACCCGGCCGCCCGCGTGGAGGAGTGGCGGGGCCGCCGGACCGCCGACCTGCCCGCCGACCTTCCCCACGAGGTGGTCCATAGGGACGACCTGGTCGTCCTGTGAGGGTCCGGCGCAGAACTACTTGCGTGTTCTACCGACGAACGGCGGTGCCGACGGTTCAGCAAGGGCGCAAGCAGTTCTGCGCCTGACCCTTGACCGGAAGCCGCTCCTGTTCCCTACGCGGTTGGCTCCTGGCCGGTCGCCTGGGCCCCGGGGGCAGTCGCGCCAGCGATGCCGAGCTGCGAGCGGATCTGGCTGAGGCGGGCCTGGGCCTCGGCGTCCATGGACGCCTGCTCGACCTCCAGCATCCGGGTCTCGACGGTCTGGCCCTGCAGCTCGGCGGTCCCCTGCGCCCTGGCGTAGCGCTGCTCGATCTTGTCGCGCACCTCCTCCAACGAGGGCACGTCCTGGCCCACCGCCTGGGAGAGCGTGGCCATGGCCTTGTTCATCTGCTCCTGCATCTTGGCCTGGTCCAGCTGGGAGAG
Source organism: Acidimicrobiales bacterium (assembly GCA_035540915.1). Classification (GTDB taxonomy): domain Bacteria; phylum Actinomycetota; class Acidimicrobiia; order Acidimicrobiales; genus DATLFQ01. The sequence continues at coordinate 17,574 of DATLFQ010000149.1, read as the reverse complement.
CAGCTTCTGGCGCTCGGAGAGCTTCTTCTGCAGCGCCGAGGAGTTCTGGGCCACGGCCTTCTTGGCCTGGTCGGAGGCCTGGGCCGACTGCAGGCTCAACTCCTTGAGGCCCTCCACCTCCTTCTCGGCGGCGATGAGGCGGCCGGCGAAGCTCTCGGCCGCCCGGGTGTACTCAGCCGCCTTGGCCGTGTCGCCCCGGCTGGTCGCCTCGTCGGCCATCACGACGGCCTGGCGAGTCGAGGCGCTCACCTTTTCCAGCGCCTCCATGGCCCGGTTGAGGCGCATCTCCGTCTGCTTCTGGTTGGCGATCACGTTGGCCGCCTGCTCGGTCAGCCGGCGGTGCTGCTCCTGGGCCTCGATGATGGCCTGCTCCAGCTGGACCTTCGGGTCGGCCAGCTCGTTGAACCTCCCGGTGAGCGCCGCGGTGATGTACCGGTTGATCTTGCGCAGGAGCTTGAGCATGGGCGCAGGCTACGTCTCGTTGGGCGTCGCTGCGGCCGAGGGTGGAGCCGGCGGACCGCCGGTCTCCTCCAGGGCCTGGCGTAGGGACTCGAGCTCGCCGACCAGAGAATCGACGTCGGCAGACAGCGGGCTCAGGTCGGCCGAGTCGGCGGTCCGCAGCGAGAGTTCCACGCCCCGGGCCACGGCCTCGTCGAGCTGCGCGTTGAGGGCCCGGAGGCGGCTGCGGGCGTCGCGTGACACCCGTTCGATCCGCTCGGCCGAGCCCAGCTGGCCGCGCACCGCCTGCTCGGCCCGCTCCAGCGACGCCTCCTCGGTGGCGCCCGACGCATTGGCCCGCTCGGCCCGCACCTGGGCCAGCTCGCGGCGGATGTCGGCCACGTCGAGCTGGGCCAGGGCTGATTCCAACACCGCGCCCTGGCGGGCGATGCGCCAGCACTCGTCGACGCCGTGGTCCAGCCGGCGGGCCAGGTCGGCCAGCCGGTCCTTCAGTGGGCCGGGGCGGGCGCGGTCCACGGTCTGGTCGAAGCGAGCCCGGGCCTCGAGTGCCTCGCGCACGAACCCCCGCCACGGCTCGCCCACCGACGACGGGTCGATCCGATCGCCGGGCGGCCTGCGAGGCACGGCCAGGGCCACCTTGGCCGCCCACGCAACCGCGCCGACCGCCGCAGCCGCGGCGATCGGCAGCCCGGCCAGGACGGCCGCCGACATGGCGGCCCCGGCGAGCAGCACGGACGCCGGCGCGGCCACGGCCCGCGCCACCGCCGGCGTCCGCGCCCGCTCGGGCAGCCGCTCGATCACGCTGCCGCCGCCGGCCACGGCTTCGAGGAAACAGCGCGCCGAGACGGCACGCTGTTCACTCGGAAGCGGCTAGAAGTTGCTGACGACGGCGGTGAAGACACGGTTGATGGTGGTGGGATCGCTGGCGTCGTAGACGGCGGCATTGGTGGCCTCGGCCATCTGGCGCAGCACGGCCAGGTCGGAGTCCTCGCCGTAGGCGATGGTGAACAGCCGCACCGGCGACGCCGAGGTGCCCTCGCTGCCGGCCCGCAGCACCCGCAGGGTGCCGTCCAGGTCGTCGTTGCGGGGGTCCTCGTTGCGGCCGTCGGTCAGCAGCAGCACGGCGTTGATCCGGGCCGCGTCGAAGCTCTCCTTGAGCACCTGGTAGGAGTCACGGGCCGCGGTGTACAGAGGGGTGCCGGCCACCGGCACCAGGTCGGCCAGCCGGCTGCGGATGACCTCCCGGTTGGCCCCGATGGGACCGAGGGGCACCACGTCCACGTAGTCGGGATGGTCCTCAGGGCCCACGTCGGTCGAGAAGATGCGCAGGCCGACCTCGTCCTCGGCCTTGAACTGGCCGATGGCGTCGATGGCCGCCTGCTTGGCCAGCTCGAGCTTGGTGCGGCCCTCGCCGGCCTCGTCGCCCATGGAGCCCGACACGTCGACCACCAGCAGCACCCGGGCGGCCCGGCGCTGCTGCTCCCAGCGGGCGATCAGCTCCACCAGCACCGGGGGGGACGGGACCACCAGCGTGGTCTGGGGCTCGGCCGGGTTGACGCCGTTGGCGGCCACGATGGGCGGGCCGGCGGCCACTTCGGTGTTGCCCGGCCGGAACCCGAAGGCCACCACCCTGGCCTGGTTCTCGGGCCGCTGGACGAAGGCCTCGAAAGCCCGTGCGCCCGCCTTCTGTGCCTCGTCGACCCATTCGGCGTTCAGCACGAAGAAGGGGTTGTCCGAGAACAGCGTCCCCTCCTTGGGGTAGACGGCCACCAGCGGCACCTTGGGCGGCTGCGGCCGCTCGCCGGCCTGGGTGATGCCGTCGGGGTTGCCGAGGTTGTAGTCGATGACCGACTTCTCCTCGACCGCCACCGCCGAGACGTAGGTCAGCGAGGTGCCGCGTGCGTCGTTGCGGAACCAGTTCTCCAGGAAGGTGGCGGTGATGTCGCCGTAGTGGACCACCGAGGACTCCACCGCCCGGATGAAGCCGTCGACCTCAGGGTTGTTCAGGTCCTCGATGGTGAGGTCGCGCACCTTGCCCGTGGCCGCGTAGTACTGGGCGATGGTGGCCGAGAGCGCGCTGGTGGAGAAGTTGGGGTTGGTCTTGCCGAACTTGAACCGGCCCCACTCCGGGTGGCCCTTGGACGCCCAGCCGGCCGGGTCCTGGGACAGGGCGATGAGGTCGGCGTAGCCGATCGGGGTCTGCGGGTAGCCGAGCGCCTCGGCCATCGGGCGGGGCATGGCGATCACCAGTGGGGTGAGCATGAACGGCCGGGCGTCGGCCGGCGCCATGGCCGGCCGCCCGGCAGTGGCCAGTCGCTGGTTCACGATCGCGCCCCAGGAGCTGGCCGCCGGCGACCAGATAACCGGCCGGGGCCCCTCGCTGTCCTCCGGCCACGTCCCGGCCAGCAGCGTGGCGGCCAGGCCCGACGACTTGCGCTGCACCCGCACGAACGTGCAGCCGCCGCCGCCCCGGGCTTCGGGCGACTCGTTGAAGTCGGCGGCCAGGGTGGTGAGCAGCTCCACCTTCTCCGGCGAGACGGCGGCGTCGACGGTGGTGCACCCCGCGGGCACCTCGCCCAGCCCGGGGCGTGCGGCCCCGTTCTCGTCGCCACTCTGCGCGCAGGCCCGACCGAGGATGACGACCGCGAGGATGGCCAGGACCACCTTCGGCAGCGCCTGGCGGTTCACCGGACGACCTCGCCGACGACCTCCCGGATGGCGTCCAGCACTCCCGCTGCGGGCAGTGCCGAAGCGGCGTCGGGCGCGTCTGCCGGGCGCCAGCCGTTCCGCAAGAGCGCGGTGCGGCCGGTGCCGCCCGACACCAGCTCGACCAGCAGCTCGCCGGCCGGGCCGGGCACGGTGCCCAGGACCACGTCGGCGGTCGCCATGGGGGAAGGGTAGATGGCGGTCGGCTTGTCGGCCCGGGCCGAGCGGTCCAGGAGCGGGGCGGCCACCGCCTCGATGGCGCCGACGGCGTCGAATGCGGCCGGGCCCTGCAGCAGCATCGCCTCCACCGGCGCCACCGGTCGCCCGCCGAGGTTGCGCTCCAGCCGGGCCAGCCACTCGCGGTAGCCGTCGTTGCCGAGGTCGACCCGGCTGACGTCGGACCGCCCGAAGAACCCGACCGTGGCGGCGGCCACCACGGCCAGTCCCTCGGCGGTGTCGATCGGTGGGTGGCCCGGCTTCACCGGCCCCCACGGCTCGGGCCCCCCGAAGTCCGACCAGCGGGTGCCGGCCACCTCGCCGAGGCAGCGCCAGTCGATCGTGCCCCCGCACCGGGGCGTCAGCACCGCGGCCCGGTCCGGCCAGACCAGCAGGCCGATGGGCGAGCGGGCCAGCACCGGACCCGTTTCCAGGAGGGCGTCCCGGCCCGCCCGCTGGCGGGTCTCGGCCACGAACGTCGGCCACGGACCGGCGACGAGCCAGCCGTCGAAGCCGGTGTCGGCCGCCGCGCCGGCCACCCGCTCGGCGGTGGTCCCCGCCGTCTCCACCGAGACCTGCAGGCGGCCGTCGGCCGCGGCCAGCTCCCGGCAGGCCGGCGCCAGCTCGGTCGAGCAGGCCAGCCGGAGCACCGTCGCCGACCGCTCCTCGTCCTCGTCCAGGCGGCTGCGGAGGGCGACGGCGCCGACCACCATGGCCACCGCCGCGACGACGGCCACCAGGCGGGCGAGCATCACCCGAGCGTAGGGGTCGGGCGAAACGGCAGCGGCGGCGCCCCTCCGTCGGGCGGCTGCCCTTGCCCCGGCCCGTTCCAGGTTCTAGGGTGCCGGCTTTCCTGCCGATCCCGACGATGGCGGCCAGCGGTGCGGCGCCGGTGGCGGGGGAGGGCGAGGCTGGCGACCATCAGGGGGCATCCGTTGTGACCAGGTATCGGGTTCTCGCGGCACTCGTCGCAGTCGTGATCGCAGTCGGCACCACGGCGGGCGCCTCGGGCGCCGACACCGGCGGCGACGAGCTGGCGATGGCACACGAGCTCAATCACGTGCGGGCGCGGGCGGGCATCGGACCGCTCGCCATCAAGGGCGAGCTGTTCGACCTGGCCCGGGCCTCGAGCCGCCGGCAGGCGGCGGCAGGGGCCGTCTCCCACAACCCGGAACTGGCGCTGGAGCTGCCGGCCAACTGGATCCGGATGGCGGAGAACGTGGCCGCCGGCCCGGACAGCTGGACGATGTTCAACGCCTGGCTGGCCAGCCCGGCTCACCACCAGCACATGCTCGACCCCCGGTTCGAGTCGGTGGGGGTCGGCGTCGTGGACGCCGGCAACGGCACCTACTACGCCACGATGGTCTTCATGAGGACGGGGTAGCCGGGCGGCGAAGCAGGACCAGCGCGCTGGCGGCGATCCAGCCGTGGCCGACCGCGAGGCCGGCCCGCTGGAGCAGGCCGGACGCCGGCCCGGCGCCGCTCGCCAGGAGGCAGGCGCCGCAGACGATCCCGGCAGCCCGTGACGCGGCCGCCCAGCCACCACCCGCTCGGCGCGCCATCGGCCCGGCGGCCAGCAGCGGGACGGCGGCGAGGGCGGCGTAGCCGGCGGCCGCGGCGAAGGAGTGCGCCGGGATGTCGGCCCCGTTCGCCGGCAGGGGCAGGGCGGCCACCGCCAGGCTGGCGGCGCCGGTGACGACGGCAGAGGCCCAGGCCGGCCCGTCGACGGCGGCCCGCAGCGCCACCCCGTAGGCGCCCAGCCCCAAGCCGAGGGCCAGCAGTCCGGCGGTCATGCCGACCTGCTCGGGTGCGCCGGTGGCGGCCAGCTGGCTGATCGCATCCCCGACGGCCGAGTAACCGGGCGTGCGGGCGCCCAGGACGGCCCAGGCCGTCGTGAAGGCGACGGGCCCCACCACGCCCCCGGCCGCCAGCAGGCGGGTGCCGCGGGGGCTCAGCCGACGTCCTCGGGTGCCAGGTCGGTCAGCTGTGCGTCGGTGGGGTCGGCCAGGCCGACCACGCGGCTGGCGTGACGGGCCACCGTGGCCTCGAACAGGTTGCGGGCCAGCCGCGCGTTTCCGAAGCCCTTGTCGCGCGGCTGGGCGCCGAACCACTTCCGGGCCCGGTCGGCCACCGGGGGCGTGCACGTGTAGGCGGCACGGGCGCACATGCCCTCCAGGATGGCCACCAGCTCGTCGTCGCTGTAGTCGGGGAAGTGGATGGTCCGCGGGAAGCGGGAGCGCAGGCCGGGGTTGGAGTCCACGAAGTCGGCCATCTCGCCGGTGTACCCGGCGGCGATGACGACCACCTCGTCCCTGTGGTCCTCCATCAGCTTGACCAGCGTGTCGATGGCCTCCTGGCCGAAGTCCCGCTGGTCGCCGCGGGCCAGGGCGTAGGCCTCGTCGATCAGCAGGACACCGCCCAGCGCCGACTCGACCACTTTGCGGACCTGGATGGCGGTCTGACCGACGAAACCGGCCACCAGCTGCGACCTGTCGGTCTCGACCAGGTGGCCCTTCTCGACCACGCCGAGGGAGCGGTAGATGCGGGCCAGCAGGCGGGCCACGGTCGTCTTGCCCGTGCCCGGGTTGCCGGTGAACACCAGGTGGCGGCTCGACTCGGCGACGGGCAGGTTGCGCTGGCGCCGCAGCGCCTGCACCTGGAGAAGGTTGGCCACCAGCCGCACCTCCGCCTTGACCGGGGCCAGGCCGACCAGCGCGTCCAGCTCGGCCAGCACGACGTCGAGGGGCTCGGGCGGGCCGGGCGCGGCGGCCAGCGCGGCGGCGGGCGCGGCGGCGTGGGGTGCGGTCGGCCCCTGGGTCGCGCCCATGGCGCCGAGCAGCATCGACCGGAAGGCGTCGATGGCCTCCAGTTCCCGGCGGGCCGGGTGCTCGTCCAGCGCCGCGACCGCATGGGCCAACGCCATGGCCAGCTCGTAGTACCTGGTGGCGCGGGCGGTGCCCCGCCGCCGGTCGTCCGCCAGAAGGATCTCGAACAGGGACGTGGGCGCCCGCAGCAGCTCACGCTTGCCGGCCACCAGCTCGGCCCGGCGCACGTCGTCGGGCGTGGCGAAGCCCAGCATGGTGTCGAAGCGGGGCGCGAACACGGTCACCAGGGCCCACAGCTCGTCGTCGCTGGCCCGCCCGTCCGCGTCGACGAAGGCGGCGGCCAGGTTGAACGCCTCCAGGGCCACGTCGTGCTCGGCGGTGTCCGGCCGGCCGCCGATCTCGGCCAGCACCGGCGCCAGCTCGTCGACGAAGCGCCGGACCGGCCGGTCCAGCAGGGATTTCACGGGCCGAGTCTGCCGTGCCCACCGCTACCCTGGCGCCGTGCCCGCCGCCCCGACGCCGTTGGCTGCTCTCGGCGCCCGCGCCAAGGCGGCGGCCCGCCGGCTGGCCCTGGCCGGTACCGATGCCAAGGACGCCGCGCTGCACGCCGGCGCCGACCTGCTGCTGCAGCGGTCGGGCGACATCCTGGCCGCCAACGGGCGGGACGTGGCCCGGGCGCAGGCGGCGGGAGTGGCCTCCACGGTGGTCGACCGGCTGCGGCTGGACGACCGGCGGGTGGCCGCCATGGCTGACGGGCTGCGCCAGGTGGCCGGGCTGGCCGACCCGGTCGGGGAGGTCACCGCCGGCTGGGTGCGGCCGAACGGCCTGCGCATCAGCCAGGTCCGGGTGCCGCTCGGGGTGGTCGGCGTCGTGTACGAGAACCGCCCCAACGTGACCAGCGACGCCGCCGGCCTGTGCCTGAAGTCCGGCAACGCCGCCTTCCTGCGGGGCTCGTCGGCGGCCATCGACTCCAACGTCGCCATCGCCGCCGCGCTGCGGGAGGGCGTCGCCAAGGCCGGCCTGCCGGCCGACGCGCTGGTGCTGGTGGAGAACACCAGCCGGGAGTCGGCCACCGAGTTCCTGCGGCTGCGGGGGTTCATCGACTGCCTGGTCCCCCGGGGCGGCCCGTCGCTGATCGCGGCCGTGCGGGAGCACGCGACGGTGCCCTACGTGATCGACGGCGACGGCAACTGCCACGTGTACGTCGACGCGGCGGCCGACCTGGACATGGCGCTGGCCATCGTCGTCAACGCGAAGTGCCAGCGCCCGTCCGTGTGCAACGCGGCCGAGTCCCTGGTGGTCCACGCCGCCGTGGCCGACGAGTTCCTGCCCCGGGCGGCCGCCGCGCTGGAGGGCGTCGAGCTTGTCGGCGACGACGCCGCCCGGGCCATCCTGCCGGGCATCGCCGCCGCCACGGAGGCGGACTTCGCCACCGAGTTCCTGGACCTCAAGCTGTCCGTAGCGGTGGTTCCCGACCTCGACGGGGCCATCGACCATGTCCGCCGCTACAGCTCGGGCCACACGGAGGCCATCGTGACCGGCGACCTGGCCGCCGCCCGCCGCTTCTCGCAGGAGGTGGACGCCGCCGCAGTCGTGGTCAACGCCTCGACCCGCTTCACCGACGGCGAGCAGTTCGGCTTCGGCGCCGAGATCGGCATCAGCACCCAGAAGCTGCACGCCCGCGGCCCCATGGGCCTGCGGGAGCTGACCTGCCTCAAGTACGTGGTCGAGGGCGACGGGCAGGTCCGTGGCTGAGCGGTTCGCCTCGGCCGCCGCGGTGGCCGAGGCGCTCGCCGGGGTCGGCTACGTGGCCGACGCCCACATCGCCTCGGTGGTCCACCTGGCCGACCGCCTGGGCAAGCCGGTCCTGGTGGAGGGGCCGGCCGGCACCGGCAAGACCCAGCTCGCCAAGTCGGTGGCCGAGCTGTCCGGCGCCCGCCTCGTCCGCCTGCAGTGCTACGAGGGGCTGGACGAGTCCAAGGCGCTCTACGAGTGGAACTACCGCAAGCAGCTGCTGCGCATCCAGGTCGAGCGCGACGCCACCTGGGCCGCCGTCTCCGACGACATCTTCGCCGAGGAGTTCCTCCTGGCCCGCCCCCTGCTGGAGGCCATTCGGGCCGACGATCCGGTGGTCCTGCTGGTCGACGAAGTCGACCGGCTGGAGATCGAGACCGAGGCACTGCTGCTGGAGGTCCTGTCCGAGCACCAGGTCTCCATCCCCGAGCTGGGCACGGTCCGGGCCACCCGCATCCCGCTGGTGTTCCTGACGTCCAACAACAGCCGGGAGCTGTCCGAGGCGCTCAAGCGCCGCTGCCTGTTCCTCCACCTGGACTATCCGAGCCCGGAGCGCGAGCGGGAGATCGTGGCCGCCCGGGTGCCGGGCATCGCCGACCACCTGGCCGACCAGGTGGTGCGGGTGGTCCGCTCGCTGCGCCAGCTCGACCTGCGCAAGCACCCGTCGGTGAGCGAGACGCTCGACTGGGCTCGGGCGCTGCTGCTCCTGGGCGTGGACGAGGTCGGCGCCGAGGAGGTGCGGGCCACCCTGCACGTCCTGCTCAAGTACCAGGCGGACATCACCCGGGCGGCCAAGGAGCTGGCGGTTGACGCAGGCGGCTGAGCCAGGCCTGGTCGGTCGCCTGGCCGCGTTCGTGGCCGAGCTGCGGGCGGCCGGCCTGCCGGTGAGCCTGACCGAGGACCTCGATGCGCTGGCCGCGCTGCGCCACGTCGACCTCGGCGACCGGGCGGCATTCCGATCGGCACTGGCGGCCACCCTCGTCAAGTCGGCCGCCCACCTTCCCACCTTCGACGCCGTGTTCGAGGTGTTCTTCGCCGTGTCCGGTCGCGGCGACGGCGACGGCGACGGCGACCTGGCCTCCACCGACCTGGCCGCCCTCCTGGAGCAGGCCCTGGCCGGCAGCGACGACGACGACCTCATGGCGGCGCTGGCCGCCGAGGCGGTGCGGCGCTTCGCCGGGATGGACGCCGGCCGCCCGCTGTCGGGCAGCTACTACCTGCACCGCACCCTGCGCTCACTCGACCTCGACGGCGTGCTCGAGCGCCTCTTGCGGTCGGCCCAGGACGACCGGGACGGCGGTGGCCCGCCGCCTGCCTTCGAGGCCCGGTTGGCGGCCGACGACCTGCGGCTGGCCGCGGACGGGCTCCGGGCGGAAGTGGAGGCCGAGATCCGCCGACGGCTGGCCGCCGAGCGGGGCGCCGCCGCGCTGGCGCGGTCGCTGCGGCGGCCGCTTCCCGAGGACGTCGACTTCCTCCACGCGGCCGGCGAGGACGTGGCCGCCGTCGGCCGGGCGCTGCGGCCGCTGACCCGCAAGCTGGCGGCCCGCCTGGCCCGGCGCCGCCGTCACCGTCGGGCCGGCCCGCTCGACGTCCGGGCCACGGTGCGCCGCTCACTGTCGTCGGGCGGCGTGCCGGTGGAGCTGCGCCACCGGCGGCCGCACCCCGCCAAGCCGGAGGTGGTGGTGATCGCCGACATCTCCGGCTCGGTGGCGTCGTTCGCCCGGTTCACGCTCCAGCTCGTCCACGCCCTGGCCGGGCAGTTCGCCCGGGTCCGCAGCTTCGTGTTCATCGACGGGGTGGACGAGGTCACCCGGTTCTTCGAGTCGGCGCCCGACATGGGCGAGGCGCTCCGGCAGGTGAACACCGAGGCCGACGTCGTCTGGGCGGACGGCCACTCGGACTACGGCCACGCCCTCACCGCGTTCGCGCTGCGGTGGGGCGACGCGGTCGGGCCCCGCACCACGGTGCTGATCCTGGGCGACGCCCGCAGCAACTACCACCCGCCCCACGCCGAGGTGGTCGCCGAGCTGGCCCGGAGGGCCCGCCGGGTCTACTGGCTCAATCCCGAGCCGCGGTCCTACTGGGACACGGGGGATTCGGTCGTGTCCCAGTACGCCGCCCACTGCCACGGCGTGTTCGAGTGCCGCAACCTGCGCCAGCTCCAGAAGGTGGTCGAGCAGGTTGGCTGAGCCGGCGCCGACCCGGCTGGTGCTGGTCCGTCACGGCCAGTCGCTCGCGACGGTCAACCAGGTGGTAGGCGGCCACGAGGGGTGCACGGGCCTGAGCCCCACCGGCCGCGAGCAGGTGGAGGCGCTGCGGGACCGCCTGGCGGCCACCGGCGAGCTGGGGCCGGTCGCCGCCCTGGTGGCGAGCATCCTGCCCCGGGCCGTCGAGACGGCCGAGATCCTGGCCCCGGCCCTCGGGTGGCCGCCGGTGCGCCAGGACTGCGACGTGTGCGAGATCCACCCCGGCGAGGGCGACGGCCTGCCCTGGTCGGAGTTCGAGTCGCGCTACCCGGCGCCCTCGCCCCGCAGCCGGTTCGAGCCCTGGTCGCCCGGCGGCGAGAGCTGGGCCGACTTCATGGCACGGGCCGGGCGGGCCCTGCGCACGCTCGCCGGCCAGCACGAGGGCGCCACGGTGGTCGTCGCCTGCCACGGCGGCGTCGTGGAGGCGTCGTTCGTGGCTCTCGGCAACCTCCCCCTCCAGCGGTCCTTCCACCTCGCCACCGACAACGCCTCGCTCACCGAGTGGGAACTCCGGCCCGGCGACGAGCAGTGGTGGCTCCGCCGCTACAACGACGCCGCCCACCTGCGAGGCGCGGTTCGGAGTAGATAGCGGGCCCTCTCGGCCCCGCTACTGCTCGAAAGCGCGACGTGGTCAGGCCCGCAGGAGCTCGGCGAGGCGGAAGGCCAGGTCGAGGGACTGGCGTGCGTTGAGGCGGGGGTCGCAGGTGCTGGTGTAGCGGACGGCCAGGTCGTTCTCGGCGATCTCGTCGCCGCCCCCGACGCACTCGGTGACGTCGTCGCCGGTCAGTTCGACGTGGACGCCGCCCGGCCACACCCCCTCGGCCCGGCACAGGCCGAAGAAGAGCTCGATCTCGGTCATGACGTCGTCGAACCGTCGGGTCTTGTGGCCCGAGGGACTGGTGTAGGTGTTGCCGTGCATGGGGTCGCAGGCCCACACCACCGGGTGGCCCGACTCCTCCACCGCCCGCAACAGGGGCGGCAGCGCCGAGGCCACCCGGCCGGCGCCCATGCGGCAGATGAGCGTGAGGCGGCCCGGCTCCCGGCCGGGGTCGAGCACCCGGCACACGCCGAGGACGTCGTCCGCCGTGGCCGACGGCCCCACCTTGCACCCCAGCGGGTTGCTCACGCCGCGGAGGAACTCCAGGTGGGCGCCGTCCAGCCGGCGGGTGCGGTCGCCCACCCAGAGCATGTGGGCCGAGCAGTCGTACCACTGGTCGGTGAGCGAGTCCTGGCGGGTCAGCGCCTCCTCGTAGCCGAGCAGCAGCGCCTCGTGGCTGGTGTAGAACTCGACCTGCTGGAGCTGGGCCTCCGAGCCCAGGTCGATGCCGCAGGCCCGCATGAAGCGCAAGGCCCGGTCGATCTCGCCGGCGATGGCGTCGTAGCGCCGCCCCTCCGCGCTGGTGGCCACGAACTGCTGGTTCCACACGTGCACCTTGGAGAGGTCGGCGAAGCCACCCTTGGTGAACGCCCGCAGCAGGTTCAGCGTGGCCGCCGACTGGTGGTACGCGCCGAGGAGCCGCTCGGGGTCTGGGACCCGGCCGAGGGCGGTGAAGGCGTCGTCGTTCACCATGTGGCCGCGGAACGATGGCAGGTCCACGCCGCCGAGGTGCTCGGTGGGCGACGAGCGCGGCTTGGCGAACTGGCCGGCGATGCGGCCGACCTTGGCCACCGGCACGCCGGCGCCGTAGGTCAGCACCACGGCCATCTGGAGGATCACCTTGAGCTTGTCGCGGATGGCGTCAGCCGAGAAGTCGCCGAAGGACTCGGCGCAGTCGCCGGCCTGGAGCAGAAAGGCCCGGCCGGCGGCCACTTCGCCGAGGGTCCGGCGGAGCCGGGCCGCCTCGCCGGCGAACACCAGCGGCGGGAAGCCCAGCAGCGACTTGAGCGAGCGGTCCAGCGCCGCCGAGTCGGGCCAGTCCGGCTGCTGCTCGGCCGGCCGCTCGCGCCAACTGCCCGGGGACCAACTGCCCGGGGACCAACTGCCGCTGTCCATGCCCCCAAGCGTAGGGTTCCGGCGTGCCGAGCGCGAGGCCCTTCCGCTTCGGCGTCCAGGCCAAGCGGGCGGCCGACGGCCGGGCCTGGCGGGACCAGGCCCGGGCGGCAGAGGCGATGGGCTACTCGACGCTGTGGGTGCCCGACCACCTGGGTGACGAGTGGGGGCCGCTGGTGGGCCTGACGGCCGCGGCGGCCGCCACCTCGACGCTGCGGGTCGGGGCGCTGGTGTTCGACAACGACTTCCGCCATCCGGCGGTCCTGGCCAAGGAGCTGGCCACCTTGGACCTGGTGTCGGAGGGGCGGCTGGAAGCCGGTATCGGCGCCGGGTGGATGCGGTCCGACTACGACGCCCACGGCCTGGCCTACGACCCGCCCGCCACCCGCATCGAGCGCATGGCCGAGGGTCTGGCCGTGATGAAGGCGCTGTGGTCGGGCGCCGGGCCGACCACCTTCGACGGCCGCCACTACCGGCTGCGGGGCGCGCCCGGCCAGCCCCGGCCGGTCCAGCGGCCGCACCCGCCGATGCTGGTGGGCGGGGGCGGGAAGCGGGTGCTGTCGGTGGCAGCCCGGGAGGCCGACATCGTCGGCTTCAACGCCACCCTCACCGCCGGGGTGGTCGGCCCCGAGGTGGCCCGGACCGCGCTCGCCTCCTGCTTCGACGATCGGGTGGCCTGGGTGCGGGCCGAGGCGGGCGACCGCTTCGGCGCGCTGGAACTGCACTGCAACGTCTTCGTCTGCATGGTCGGCGCCGACCCCACGGCGACGGCGGAGGCATTGGCGCCGGCCTTCGGGGTGGCGCCCGGCGAGGCCCTCGAGGTCCCACTGGTGATGGTCGGCAGCGTCGACCACATCTGCGAGGTCCTCGAGCAGCGGCGGCAGCGATTCGGCTTCACCTACTGGGTGGTGCCGGCGACCGCCGCCGAGGCCTTCGCCCCCGTCGTGGCCCGCCTGGCCGGGCGCTGAACCCGGGTCACCCGGCGGCCTCGGCCGCCGCCAGGGCGGCGGCCAGGATCGACCGGGACCGGTCGTCGCCGAGCAGGTCGAGGGAGAGGCGGTCGAGGGTCAGCGCCACGGCCAGCCCGGAGCGGGGGTCGGCCATGGCCAGCGACCCGCCGAAGCCGGCATGCCCGAACGCCTCGGGATGCGGGCCGGCCGGCGAGACGTAGGGCAGCCCGCCCCCCATGAACCCGAGGCGCCAGTGCATGGGCACGATCAGCACGAGATCGGGCCGGGTGTTCTGCACCGCGGTGGCGGCGGCCACGGTCTCGGGCCGCAACAGGCAGACGCCGTCCAGCCGACCGCCGCCTTCCAGCGCGGCGTACATGGTCGCCAGCGACCGCGCCGTGAAGGCGCCGCTGATCGCCGGCGCGCAGGCCGCCAGGCCGGCCTCGCTGTTGACGAAGCCGAGGACGTCGCCCGGGGGGAACAGCGCCCGCAGCGTCAGCGAGTCGGCCGGCAGAAGGTCCTCCAGCGCGGGCAAGCCGGCCAGCGCGGCGTCGTAGGAGAGGGGTGCCACGCGGTGCCGCTCGGCCGGCGGCACGCCGACGAAGCACCCGTCCAGGCCCAGCGGCCCGACCACCTCGTCGGCCAGGAACGTGTCGACGCGGCGCCCGTCGACGCGGCGCACCAGCTCGCCCACGAGCCAGCCCCAGGTGAGGGCGTGGTAGCCGTTGGCCGTCCCCGCCTCCCACAGCGGCGGGAGTCCCGCCACCATGTCGACCATCGCGTCCCAGTCGGCAATGTCGGCCAGCGCGGCGACCGCGTCGCGGATCTGCGGCACGCCGGCCTCGTGGCAGAGGGCGTGGCGGACGGTCACCGCGTCCTTGCCCTTCCGCCCGAACTCGGGCCAGGAGGCGGCCACCGGCGCGTCGTAGGGCACGCCGGCCCGCTCCAGCGCCATGTGCGCGGCCAGGGCCACCGCCCCCTTGGTGGTCGAGAACGACACTGCGAGGGTGTCGCAGCCGAAGGTGCCGCCCCAGAGGTCGACCACCGGTCGGCCCCTGTGGCGGACGGCCACCGCGGCGCCCGTGTGGGCGCCCGAGGCCAGCTGTCCGGCCAGCACGTCGGCCACTGCGGCGAAGCCGGCCGAGCACTCGCCCTGCACGCCGTCGGGGAGGGCCACGGCGGTGGACGGTACCGTCCCCCCCGTACACTCCCGCGCCGTGCGGCTCGGGGTGTTCGGCGGGACGTTCGACCCCGTGCACGTCGGCCATGTCGTCGCGGCGGCCGCCGCCCGCCACGCGCTGTCGCTGGACCGCGTGCTGCTGGTGGTGGCGAACCGTCCCTGGCAGAAGGAGGGCGAGCGGGCCATCTCCCCGGCGGCCGACCGCCTGGCCATGGTGGCCGCCGCGGTCGAGGGCGTCGAGGGCCTGGAGCCGAGTGCGCTGGAGATCGAGCGGGGCGGCCCGTCCTACACCGCTGACACGATCGCCGAGCTAACCGCCGTCCACCCCGGGGCCGAGCTGTTCGTCGTGGTCGGCGCCGACGTCGCCGCCGAGCTGGAGACCTGGGCCCGGGCCGACGCGCTTTACGACTCGGTCACCCTTGCCGTGGTCGGGCGGGCCGGCACGCCCCCCGCGCTGCCGGGCCCGCCCTGGCGCAGCGTCGCCGTCGACATGCCCCACCTGGCCGTCTCCAGCAGCGATCTGCGTCAGCGGGCGGTGGCCGGGCGACCGCTCGACGGCCTGGTCCCGCCAGGTGCCCTCACCGAGCTGCGCCGCCGGGGTCTGTACGCTAAGGGCAGATGACCGAAGGACAGCGCCGGCACCGGGACCCGACCATCGCGTGACGCTGTCCGATCGCATCCTCCGCCTGGCGGCGTCAGCGGCGTCGGCGGCGTCGGCCAAGAAGGGCGAGGACATCCTGGTGCTGGAGGTGGGCCAGATCCTGGCCATCACCGACGCCTTCGTCATCACCAGCGGCGCCAACGCCCGCCACGTGCGCACCCTGGCCGAGGCGGTCGAGGAGGGTGTGTCCGGCGACGGCGGGCCCAAGCCGCTGCGCATCGAGGGGCTCGACGACGCCCGCTGGGTCCTGCTGGACTACGGCGAGTTCGTGGTCCACGTATTCCTCGACGAGACCCGCCGGTACTACGACCTCGAACGCCTGTGGTCCGACGCGCCGCGCGCCGACTGGGAGGCTGCCCTGGCGGCCCGCCCGGCGGCCGGCCAGTAGCGCGTCGACGTTCGTGACCACGCGCACGACGGACGTCCTGATCGTCGGCGGCGGCTTCGCGGGCGTCTTTGCGGCCCGGGCCGCCGAGCACCGGCTCAAGGGCCGGGCCGTGCGCATCGTGCTGGTGGCGCCGGAGAACTTCCTCCTGTTCTCGCCGCTGCTGCCCGAGGCGGCGTCGGGCACCATCGAGCCCCGCCACGCCGTGGTGCCGCTGCGTGAGCTGCTCGGCGGCACCGAGTTGCTGGCCGGCGAGGTGGCCTCGCTCGACGTCGCCGGTCACCGGGCGGAGATCCGCGACATCGACGGCAACGTCCTCACCGTGCACTACCGGACCCTCGTGCTGGCGCCCGGGTCCGAGCCGGTGACCAGCCCGATCCCGGGGCTCGAGCGCTACGCGGTCGGGTTCAAGACCCTGTCCGACGCCATCTGGCTGCGCAACCGGGTTTTGCACCAGCTGGAGACGGCGTCGGTCGCCACCGGCCAGGAGCGGCGCCGTCGGCTGCTCACCTTCACGTTCGTCGGCGGCGGCTATGCCGGCGTCGAGGCGCTGGCCGAGCTGGAGTCGTTGGTGGCCGACGTGCTGCCCCGCTACGGCGGGCTGCGCAGGGACGACTTCCGCTGGGTGCTCGTCGAGGCGCAGGACTCGCTGCTACCGGGGCTGGACCCGCGGCTGGCGGAGTACACGGCCAAGGTGCTGCGCGCCCGGGGGGTCGAGGTCCTCGTCGGCACCCGCATGACCAGCTGCGAGGACAACCTGGTGGTGCTCTCCGCTCCCGAGGTCGCCCCCTACCGGTCGGAGACGATCGTGTGGACGGCCGGTCAGCGCCCCTCGTCGCTGCCGGCTGCGGCCGGGCTGCCCCTCGACGACCGGGGCCGGGTGGTCGTCGACGACCACCTCCGGGTCGAGGGTTACCGCGACGTGTACGCGCTGGGCGACTGCGCCGCCGTGCCCGATCCTTCCGGCGGGCTGTGCCCGCCCACTGCGCAGCACGCCCTGCGCCAGGGTTACGCCTGCGGGCAGAACGTGGCGGCCGACCACGGCGCCGGGTCGCCCGGCCCGTTCACCTACCGGACCCGCGGTTTGGCCGTCACCTTGGGCCGCGGCCAGGGCACCGCCCAGGTCAAGCGCGTGCTGTTCACGGGCTGGCCGGCCTGGTGGATGGGCCGCGCCTACCACGTGTACATGATGCCGGGAGCGGCCCGGCGGGCCCGCGTGGTGTCGGACTGGGCCCTGGGGTTGCTGTTCTCGCGCGACGTGGCCCAGCTGGGCACGCTCGGCCGCCCGGCGCCGTTGCCGCCACCACCGGGACGGTGAGCCCGGCCCGGCTGGCCGGCGACCGCGTGTCGCTGCGCCCGGCCGAGGAACAGGACCTGGAGCGGATCAGGGAGATCATGGCCTGCCCCGGCGTGGCGCCGTGGTGGTGGACCTTCGACCCGGCCGAGTGCCTGGCCGAGATTCGCAGCCCCGGCCCCGAATGCCGCCCCTACGTGATCGAGCACGACGGCGAGGTCGTCGGCCTGATCCAGTACGGCGAGGAACTGACCCGCGGCTACCGCCACGCCTCGATCGACCTCGCCCTCCACGACGACCACCAGGGCCGCGGCCTGGGGAGCGACGCACTTCGGACCATGGCCCGCCACCTCTTCGAGGAGGCAGGCCACCACCGCATCACCATCGACCCGGCCGTCGTCAACCGGCGGGCCGTCCGCTGCTACGAGTCGGTGGGCTTTCGGCCGGTCGGGGTGATGCGAGCCTACGAGCAGGGTGCCGACGGCACCTGGCACGACGGCCTGCTCATGGACCTTTTGGCGGAGGAGCTGCGGTGACCGGCTGCTAGGGTCGGCGACTCCACGGGGCTGTAGCTCAGTTGGTAGAGCACTTCCATGGCATGGAAGGGGTCAGGGGTTCGATTCCCCTCAGCTCCACGACACGGTTTCTCGAAGCCGCCGAGGCGCGCGCCAGCGCCTGAGCCCTCACTCGCCCTCACTCACGACACCAGCGGTAGCGGCAGCGGCGAGTCCGCCCCCGGTGGTCGCGTCACCCGGACCCGCCCGGCCGGGTCGGTGACCTCGAAGGCGGCGTCGGGCGACAGTTTCGCCTTCCACCCCGGCAGGTGGAGCCGGTGGTGGTGGCGGGAGCACAGCAGCACCAGGTTGGC
>DATLFQ010000148.1:0-13228 GCA_035540915.1 Acidimicrobiales bacterium | reverse complement strand
CTGAAGCTCTACTACGACTTCGTCGTCGACGAGGTCAGCCCGGCCGACCCCCCCAGCCAGGAGGTCGAGAACTGGCCCCAGCCCGTCCGCGACGCCCTCCAGCGGATCGACGCCCACGACAGCCGGCTCTGCCGGAGCGGGCCGTGACCGCGAGACCCGGCCCCCGCCGCAAGCGCCGCTCGCCGCCCGGCGCCGGCCAGGAGCGGGGGTGGGAGACCCGGCACAGCCCGTACACCATCGAGGGTGAGATCGAGGGCTTCAGCCGACTGGCCGCCGGCAGCACCGGGCGCCCGCGGCGGCAGGGCGGCCGTCGGCTCCTGGCGACGTTCGTGGTCGTCGCCATGGCCGCACCCTTCGCCATCGCCATGGTCGTCCAGCTCGTTCAGCTGTTCGATTGACCGCCCGGCTGGCCATCCTCGCCCTCGGGTGGCCGGCCGGGCTGTGGCTGCTGTGGTCCCTCCCCCGGCCCCGGCCCGCCGCACCGAGCGGCGACCCGGCGCGTCGGATCTCGGTGGTGGTGCCGGCCCGCGACGAGGCGGCGACCCTCCCGGCGCTGCTCGCTGCCCTGGCCGGGACCGACGCCGCGCAGGTCGTCGTCGTCGACGACCACTCGACCGACGGCACCGCCGCCGTGGCGGCCGCAAGCGGTGCCATCGTGGTCGCCGCCCCGCCGCTGCCGGCGGGCTGGACCGGCAAGTGCTGGGCCTGCCGGACCGGCGCCGGCGCCACGACCGGCGACACCCTCGTGTTCCTCGACGCCGACACCGAGCCGGCCCCCGGCGGGCTCGACCGAATCCTGGCCGAGCACCGGCGGCGCGGCGGGCTGGTCTCGGTGCAGCCCTACCACCGGACCGAGCGGCCCTACGAGGCGCTGTCGGCCTACTTCAACGTGGTGCCCTGGATGGGCCTCGGCGCGGCGACGCCGACTGCCGGGCGCCGGTCGCCTCCCGGCGCCTTCGGCCCCTGCCTGGTCACGGCGCGGGCCGACTACGAGCGCAGCGGCGGCCACGAGGCGGTGCGGGGCGAGGTGGTGGAGGACGTGGCCCTCGCCGCCCGCTACCGGGGCGCCGGGCTCCCCGTCACCGCACTGGCGGGCAAGGGGACGGTCGCCTTCAGGATGTACCGCAGCGGCATCGCCCAGCTGGTCGAGGGATGGACCAAGAACATGGCCGGGGGGGCCGCCGCCAGCCGGCCCGGCGCGCTGGCGCTGGCCGTGCTGTGGATCGCCGGCGGCATCGTCGCCACCATCGGGCCCGTGGTCGACCCCGGGCCGGCCGCCGTCGCCGCCTACGGGGCCTACGCCGCCCAGCTGGCGTGGATGCTGGCCCGGCTGGGACGCTTCCCGTGGTGGACGGCCGTCGTCTTCCCGGTGCCGCTGGCGTTCTTCCTGGCCGTGTTCACCCGCTCGCTGGTCCGCACGCACCTGCGGGGCGAGATTCGGTGGCGGGGCCGGACGATCCCAACGAGGACGAGGACGAGGACCGGCCGGACCCGGTGAGCGCCGGCTCTGACCGTGCGAAGGGGTCCCAGGTGGCCGACGCGGCCCGGGCCCGCAGAGCGGCCGGCACCACCGGCAGCAGCATCCCGTAGGGCTCGCCGCCGTAGAGGTGGTGGATGCGGTGGCTGGCCTTCAGCCACTCCAGCGGGCGGTAGGTGCCGTTCACCAGCTTCAGCCGGCGGTGGATGTAGATCTCGTGCACGAACAGGTAGGCCACGCCGTAGAGGGTCTGGCCGACGCCGACCAGGACCAGCGACCGCAGCGACGGCCACAGCGTCCCCACCGCGAAGACGGCGATGGACAGCGTCGAGAACATCAGCGGGTACAGGTCGTTCAGCTCGAAGCCGCCGTCGCCCGGGTCGTGGTGGCTGGCGTGGAGGCCGATCCCGAACCCGTGCATCACGAAGCGGTGGGTGAGGTAGCTCACGCCCTCCATGGCCAGCACCGACCCGAGCACGATGGCGACGGCGCGCATCACTCCTGGATTGTACGGGCGGCCTGGCGGCGCCCGGCCCGCTCCCACAGCACGATGGCCATGGTGAGCATGGCCCAGGCGTAGGCGAACTCCTCGGTCGGGATGTCCAGCGGCCAACGCCAGCCGCTCAAGACCTCGGGGTTGTAGATGACGATGGGGTCGGACAGCTTGGTCATCCAGCCGTCGACGGGGATCTGGAAGGCGAACACGATGGCCATGGCGATCCAGTAGGCGGGCATCCGGAAGATGCCGGTCCTCGCCCACTTCAGCTCCAGGACGACGACCACCACGGCGGCCAGGATGGAGAACCCCGGGTAGGCGGGGATCACCGCGGCGCCTCCGTCCTCGTCGCCGGGGGAGCTGCGGCGGCCGACCGGCCCCGCCGCTCGGCCAGCCACTCCAGGGAGTTGCGCACCGCCTCGAACGTCAGGAGGGCACACACCGGGATGGCCACGAAGAACACCACCTCGTCGACGGGGAAGCCGGGGAGGATCTCCCACCCCGTGGTCAGCTTCTCGCTGAACTCCCAGTGGTCGCGGGCGACCGCGATCAGGTCCCACACGATGAGCACGGCGGCCACCGGCCACACCGCCGCCCACAGCCGCCGCGGCCGCCGCCACACCCGGGCCTTGAACAGGAACTCCAGGGGCAGGGTGATGACCAGGCAGATGCCCATGAGGATGAGGTACTGGAAGCGGTCCATCGGAGCGGCGCCATCCTAGGGATTCGTGGGGCCGGTCGGCCCTCGGTCATCCGGCCCCGGCGTCCGCCCCGGATTGCACACAGGTCCCACTAGCTTGACCCCTGCCATGTTGCTCGAGCGGATCGCCAGCCCGGCCGACGTCCGGGCCCTCTCCCCCGACGAGGTCGTCGCGCTCGCCGCCGAGATCCGGGAGTTCGTCGTGCAGTCGGTGGCCGTCACCGGCGGCCACCTGGGCTCCAACCTCGGCGCCGTCGAGCTGACGCTGGCGCTGCACCGGGTCTTCGACTCGCCTCGGGACATCCTCCTGTGGGACACCGGCCACCAGGCGTACGTCCACAAGCTGCTGACCGGCCGGCGGGCGTCGTTCCCGACACTTCGCCAGGAGGGCGGGCTGTCGGGCTACCCGAACCGGGCCGAGTCGCCGCACGACTGGATCGAGAACAGCCACGCCAGCACCGTGTTGAGCTACGCCCACGGCCTGGCCGTCGCCGTCGACGACGCGAGCACCGACCGCCGGGTCGTCGCCGTCATCGGTGACGGCGCCATGACGGGCGGCATGGCCTTCGAGGGCCTCAACAACCTGGGCCACAGCGGGCGGCCGGTGGTCATCATCCTCAACGACAACGGCCGCTCGTACGCACCGACGGTGGGCCGGCTCGGGCACGGGCTCAGCCGCCTGCGCCTGAACCCCGGCTGGGTGCGGATGCGGGAGAAGGTGGAGCAGGCGGTGCTGGAGCTGCCGGCGGTGGGCGGGCTGGCCTGGACCAGCCTGCAGGGCTTCCGGGCCGCGGTGCGCGAGGTGCTGGAGCCGACGGTGTTCTTCGAGGCGCTGGGCGTCCGCTACACCGGCCCCATCGACGGCCACGACATCGCCGGCGTCGAGGCCGCCCTGCGCAACGCGGCCGCCTTCCACGGCCCGATCGTGGTCCACGTGCTCACCCAGAAGGGCCGGGGCTACTCGCCGGCCGAGGACGACGACGAGAAGTGTCTGCACGACGCCCCGGTCTTCGATCCCGTGACGGGCCCGCCCAAGTGGGCCCCGGCGGGCTACACCGAGGCGTTCGCGCAGGCCATGGTGGAGATGGGCGAGCGCCACCCCCAGGTGCACGCCATCACGGCGGCCATGGCGGGGCCGACCGGGCTGGTCGCCTTCGCCAACCGCTTCCCCCGCCGCTTCCACGACGTGGGCATCGCCGAGCAGCACGCCGTCACCGCGGCGGCCGGCATGGCCATGGGCGGCCTGCGCCCCGTGGTGGCCGTCTACTCCACCTTCTTCAGCCGGGCCTTCGACCAGGCCAACCTGGACGTCGGCCTGCACGGGCTGCCGGTGGTGTTCGCGCTGGACCGGGCGGGGATCACCGGCGACGACGGACCGTCGCACCACGGCGTGCTGGACCTCGCCCAGTGCCTGGCCATCCCCGGGATGACGGTGTTCGCGCCGTCGTCGCCGGCCGAGGTGGCCGTGATGCTCCGCGACGCCCTGGAGCTGGACGGGCCGGCCGCCGTGCGCTTCCCCAAGGGCACCGGACCGGCCGACGCCGACGTCGGGTCCGGCCTGTCGGCCCGCCGCGTCCGCGCCGGCGACGGCCAGCAGGCAGACGCTGCCGTCGGCGCCATGCTGGGGGCTGCCACCGAGGCCGCCGCCGTGCTGGCGGCCGAGGGCGTCGAGGCGACCGTGTGGGACGTGCGCCTGGTCCGCCCGCTGGACCCGGCCATGCTGGCCGACGCCGCCGAGCACCGGCTGGTCGTCACCATCGAGGACGGCATCCGCCTGGGCGGCGCCGGCACCGCCATCGCCGACGCCATCGGCCCGTCCGGTCCCCTGGTCGCCGTCCTGGGCACGCCCACCTCGTTCGTCCCCCAGGCCCGCCCCGCCGCCATCCACGCCCGCCTCGGCCTCGACGCGCCGGGCATCGCCGCCACCGTCCGCCGCTCCCTCGCCCTGGACACCCCGCTTCCGAGCAAATAGCCGGCCGAAGCGGCCCGCTATTCGCTCGAAACCGCAGGTCCGGCGGGCGCCACCAGGTTCGGGCCGTCGTTGCCGACGGCGTTGACCGAGGTGGAGACCGGCCACATCTCCATGGTCTCCGCGGGGGCGGGGACGAGCAGGGACGACAGGAGCGCGACGTCCTCCTCGGTGTCGTCGAGCCAGGCGTCCCAGGCCGCCTCGGGCAGGACGACGGGCATGCGGTCGTGGACGGCGGCCACCAGCTCGTTGGGCGGGCCGGTGACGATGGTGCACGTCCGCAGCCACTCCGCCTCCTCGTCGCCGGGCGGGCGAACGGCGGCCCACAGACCGGCCAGGGCCAGCGGGCGGCCGTCGCGGCTCGTGATGAAGTGGGGCACCTTGGCCCGACCCGGGCCGGGCGCCTTCCACTCGTAGAACCCGTCCGCCGGCACGATGCAGCGGTTGCGTTGAAGCCGCCGCCGGAACGTCGGCCGTGAGGCGAGCGTCTCGGCCCGCAGGTTGATCAGCCGGGTCGGCTTGGCCGACCACCCCGGCACCAGGCCCCAGGAGAAGGCACCCAGCCGCCGGACGCCGCGGCGGGTCGCCACCGCCAGGACCTCGTCGGTCGGCGCCACGTTCCAGCGAGGACCGACGTCGGGGGCCACCACCTCGGTGACCGAGAACTGCTCGGCCAGCACGGCGGCCGGCGTCGAGGACACGAAGCGCCCGCACATCACGGCGACGGTATCGTCTCGCCCGTCCCCGACCCTCAGGAGCCGGCCATCGACCCCTCTCGCGCCCCCGACCCGGTGGCCTCCCGCCTCTCCGACAAGGCCATGCGCCGGATCGGCCCGCGAGAGGTGCTCCGGCTCCAGAAGATCAACTTCGTCGTCCTGCGCCACCTCCTGCCGGCGCTGCTCCGCAAGAAGAAGCGAACGCCCGAAGAGCTGGCGCCCCGCATCCGGCGCGTCGTCCTGGCGCTCGGCCCGCCGTTCGTCAAGCTGAGCCAGCTGGTCTCCTCCAGCCCCGGCCTCTTCCCGTCCGCCATCTCCAACCAGCTTCGCGACCTGCTGGACGCGGCGCCGCCCGAGCCGTGGGAGGCCATCCAGCCGGTGATCGAGAAGGGCCTGGGTGCCAGGGTCTCCCAGTTCCAGTCGATCGAGACCGAGCCGCTGGCCGCAGCCTCCATCGCCCAGGTCCACGGCGCCGTCCTGCGCGACGGCACCCAGGTGGTGGTCAAGGTCCGCCGGCCCAAGGTCGAGGAACGGTTCCGCCAAGACCTCCGCCTGCTGCGGGTGACCGCCCGCATCATCCAGCGCCTGTCGAAATCTGCCCGGGTCCTCAACCCGGTCGCCATCGTCGACGACGTGGTGGTCACCTTGCGCCGGGAGCTGGACTTCGGGCAGGAGGCGGCGTCCATGGATCGCTTCACCGCCAACCTGAAGTCCTTCGGCGACAACGGTCTGATCCGGGTACCGGCCGTGCACCACGACCTGGTCGGCCACGGTGTGCTGACCATGGAGCGGGTCAACGGGATAAAGGTCGACGACCTCATGAGCCTCCAGCTGACCGGGCTGCCCCTCCTGCACCTGTTGAAGGCGGGCGTGCGGGCGTGGATCGAGGCGGCCTGCGAGCACGGCTTCTTCCACGGGGACGTCCACGCCGGGAACCTGATGGTGGACAACGAGGGCAAGGTGGTGTTCCTCGACTTCGGCATCATGGGCGAGCTGGACGACGCCACCCGGAAGCTCGTGCGCCGCGGGGTGGTGGCGCTGCTGCACGACAAGGACTTCGCCGAAGTCACCCGCTGCCTCAGCGCCCTGGGCGCCCACATCAACCACACGGTCGACGAGGACCGCGCGGCCGCCGCCCTGGCCGCCCTGGTCGAGCCCGAACTGGCCAAGCCCCTGGCCGAGATCGACTACAACGACCTGTTCATGCGGGCCATGCGCATGGCCCGGCCCAAGGGCGTGCAACTGCCCCGCTCGATGGTGCTGCTGGGCAAACAGGTCCTGTACTTCGAGCGCTACGCCAAGCTGGTGGCGCCCGACTACGACATCCTGTCGGACACCTACCTGATCGAGTTCATGCTGGACGACTGAGCGCCCGGGGCGGGGGGCCGCCTCACCCGAGCAGCACGAAAGGGGCCAGCCGGCACGGGCGGCCACCGGCGTCGACCACCCACAAGGTGTAGGGGCCGGGTGGGGCGACCCAGCCGTCGGTCGGGGCCACCGCGTCGAAGACGCCCTCACTTCGGTCGGTGAACTCTAGGGCGACGTAGCGCTGGTCGCCGTCCCAGGCGTGGGTCACCGAGCCGGCTCGGATCAGCACCACCCTTTCGATCACCGCCGTGGAGGTGGCGACCACCTCGAAGTGCTCTCCGTACGCCACCGACGCGGGCGACTGCACCACCTCGGGCCGGTCCGGGTCGTCGGCGTAGGCCGGGCTGTAGATCTCGATCCGGTACTCCTTGACATCGTCGCCGCCGGGGACGCCGTCATGGTTGGACCCGGCCGTGAGCACCCGCCCGTTTGGCAGCAGCAGCGCCACCGAGTGGTAGTTGCGGACGACCCGGGCCGGCGCCGTCGTCGTCCACCCGTCGGTGCCCGGGTCGTAGCGGCCGGTACCCCAGTCGATGCCCGGGCGGTACAGCTCGCCGGCCAGGACGCCGCCCTCGTCGGCCACGGGCGGGTCACCGGCATCGTCGATGCCCCCGGAGAAGAACACCTCGCCGGTGGGCAGCAACGTGGCGCAGCCGTGACGGCGCAGGGGCGGTTCGCCCGGCCAGTCCCGGGGCGCAGTGGGCACCCAGGACGGGGGCGTGTCGGCGTCGGAGCGGTCCAGCACGATGTGGTGCGCCCCCTGGTTCCCCAGGAACAGCACCCGCGGCGTGTAGCCGTCGCCCGGCAGCAGGGGCAGCAGGACCGCCGTGTGGTTGGTCTCGGTGTAACCGGTTCCGTGGGGCGGGACCTCGGCGGCCGCAGGGTCGAGCAGGCCGCTGGCCGGGTCGTACCAGGCGGACCGCCCGTCGGTCGGTGAGGCGAGGAACACCCGCTGACCTGGAACGGCGAAGATCCGGGGGTAGTACCGGAAGCTCGAGACCGTGATCTCCTGGCCGTCCGGGAACGTGTCCTCGTCGACGTCGTCCAGGGCGACGTACAGCCAGTGCCCGGGGGTGTACGTCCAAGCGTCGGTCGACGGGTCGTAGACCTCGGGAAGCCACGCGCCGTGGCGGGTGTCGGTGGTGCTCGGGTGGCCACCGATCGCCAGGATGCGCCCGTCCCCCAGCGTGACGAGGCTGGGGTACCACCGCCCGCCGCCCACCCCTTCGGGCCCGCCGGGTTGGAACTGCAGCGGCGCCACCGCCGACCACGTGCCGTCGCCGTTGTAGGCCGCGCAGTCGCGGGCCCCGCTCCAGTGCTCCTCGGCATCAGCGTGGGCGTCGACGTGGCCGCCCCGCCAGGCGGCCGTGCCGCCGGTGATCAGGAGACGGCCGTCGGGCAGGAACGCGTGGCCGCAGCAGAAGGCGTCGGCCTCGGGCGAGTCGACGTGGATGACCGCGTTGGTGGCGACGTCGTAGACGCGGGTGTGGGCGACGTCGGGCGCGTCGGCCTGGGCCTGGTCCTGGTCGTGCTCGTTCCCACCGAGGAGGAGCACCTGGCCCTCGGCGCCGTGGGCCACCAGAGCGGCGTGCACGGCCAGCACCTCGGCGTTGTCGTGGGCGACGTCCCACGGGTAGGCGTCGAGGTGCTCCAGCGAGTCGAGGTTGTTGAACGACTGGCCGTCGGGGCCGGAGCGGAGGTAGGGCCCGTCGGGATCGTGGACCACCGTGACGGTGCGGCCGTCTGGCCCGGGGCCCGGCACGAAATAGCGGTGACGGCCCGAGACGATGTCGTCGATCGCCCATGCCCGCCGGCGCTGGAGCCAGCTCTCGCCCGGGTTGGCGACGGCGATCACATCGCCCTCCGCAGAGCGGCTGACCCGGGTGATGTGGCGGTCGGCCATGCTCCTCAGAGTCGCCCGGCCGCCCGGGGATACGTCAGCAGCAGGCGGGGTCGCCGGTCTCCCCGAGCACCTCTTCCTTGGGCCGGATGGTGAGGGGCTTGTTGCACGTGCAGAGCGTCTCCTCGCAGCGGTGCTGGCCCTGGGTGCTGGCCAGGCGGTCCAGCACGCTCTGCAGCGTCTCCCGCAGGGTCCGCAGCTCCTCGATGCGCCGGGACGTCTCCGACAGCTTGGCCTCGACGAGGGTGGCCAGCTCCGGGTGGTTGTCGCCGCAGCAGCCCTCGGCCACGTGCAGGAACTCGCCCGCCTCGTGGAGCGTGAGGCCCAGCACCTTGGCCCGGTTCACCAACTCGATGCGGCGCAGCGACTCGTCGTCGTACAGGCGGTAGCCGGCGTCGGTGCGCCCGGCCGGCTCGACCAGCCCGAGCTCCTCGTAGAGGCGCAGGGCCTTGCGGGACAGCCCGGTGCGCCGGCCGACATCGGCCACGGTCAGCAGTCCGTCGATCTCCACGACGCGATTCTACGGCCGGCGGTGCACGGACACGGCGTAGCCCCCGCCCTCGACGAAGGGCTGGCGGTCCCAGGTGGACCACCGTTCGGCGAGTACCAGGCCGGCCCGGTCGCACAGCCGGTCGTAGACGTCCAACCCCAGGTGGCCGTCCAGCTGGAACCCGGCGACCAGCCGGCCACCGTCCCCCAGATGGCCGGCCAGGTTGGCCACCACGGCCTCCTCCTGGCCCGGCGCCAGGAAGATCATCACGTTGCCGGCGAGGACGACGACGTCGAACCGCCGCCGCCCGCCATCGGGCCCGGCCACCTCGACCTCGGCGAGGTCGCCGAGCACCCAGGCGAGCGCCGGTGCCTTTCCCCGGGCCCCGGCCAGCATCTTGGGGTCGACGTCGACTCCAACCACCTCGACGCCCCGGCGGGCCAGCTCGACGGCCACCCTTCCCGTCCCGCAACCTGCGTCCAGCACTGAGCCGGGCCGAAATGCGGCGACGAAGTCGGCCTCACCGTGGACGTCCTGGCCCGACTGCGCGCGCAGCTCCCAGGCCCGGTCATACTCGTCAGCGGAACGCGCCTGCGACGTCTCGAGCCAGCGGTTGCCCATGTCGGAACCGGCAAGTGTAGGCATCGTCGACGGCGCCGAGGAGGTGACGGCGAGAATGACCCGAGCGGGCCATGGAGCCGGCTGGCCGGCCAGCCGATGACCGAACGCGTGGCCACGGCGCCGCTGCTGGCGGCCGTGCTGGACACGGCCCGCGAAGGGGTCTGGCTCCTCGACGCCGACGGCGTGACCGAGATGAGCAACCGGCGCATGGCGGCCATGCTCGGCGTCGAGCCGACCGCGCTCGTCGGCCGACCCGCGCTCGACTTCCTCGAGCGGGTGCCGACCGCCGCCGACGGCGAGGAGCTGGCGCTGCGGCGGGCCGACGGCACCGAGGTGTGGGCGCTGGTCGTCGCCAGCGCCGTCGAGCGCGAGCCGGGATCGCCGGCCGGGCTGCTCCTGATGGCGTCGGACCTCACCGACCGCAAGTCGGCCGAGGCGGCGCTGGTCCACCAGGCGTTCCACGACGGCCTCACGGGACTGCCCAACCGGGCCCTCTTCCTGGACCGCCTGCGCCACTCGCTGTCACGCAGCGCCCGCCGTGGCAACGACACCGCCGTGCTGTTCCTCGACGTCGACCGCTTCAAGCTGGTCAACGACAGCCTGGGCCATGCCATCGGCGACGAGGTGCTGCGGGCCGTGTCCGACCGGCTGTGCTCGGTGCTGCGGGCAGGCGACACGGTGGCCCGCTTCGGCGGCGACGAGTTCGTCATCCTGTGCGAGGACATCGGCGACGGCACCGAGGCGGTGGTCCTGGCCGAGCGGGTGGCCAAGGAGCTGGCGCGGCCCCTGGCCGTCGCCGACCGCGAGATCGCCCTGAGCGCCAGCATCGGCATCGCCCTGTCCCACGGCGCCGAGGACAGTGCCGAGGTTCTGGTGCGCGACGCCGACGCGGCGATGTACCAGGCCAAGGACCGCGGGCGCGACCGGATCGAGGTCTTCGGGGACGACATGCGCCTGGAGGCCGTCACCCGGCTGGAGACCAAGACCGACCTCCGCCGGGCGGTGGAGCGCGGCGAGCTGGTCGTGTACTACCAGCCGGTCATGGCCCTGGCCTCGGCCCGGGTGGCGGGGGTCGAGGCCCTCGTGCGCTGGCCCCACCCCGAGCGGGGCATGGTGCCGCCGTCGGACTTCATCGCCCTGGCCGAGGACAGCGGGCTGATCCTGCCCATCGGGGCGCTGGTGCTGACCGAGGCCTGCCGGGACGTGGCCGGGTGGAACCGCCGCCATCCCAAGCGGCCCCCGCTCACCCTGGCCGTCAACCTGTCCGCCCGCCAGCTGGCCAGCCCCGGCCTCGCCGAGATGGTCCGCGTCGCCCTGGACGAGAGCGGGCTCGACGCGCCGCTGCTGTGCCTGGAGATCACCGAGTCGGTGCTCATGCACGACACCGCCGGCAACCGGGCCGTCCTCGGCGAGCTGAAGGACCTCGGCCTGACCCTGGCCGTGGACGACTTCGGCACGGGATGGTCCTCCCTGCTCTATCTGCGCCAGTTCCCCGTCGACCTGCTCAAGATCGACCGGTCGTTCGTGGCCGGCATCGGGTCGTCGCCGGCCGACGAGGCCATCGTCGCCGGCGTCGTCGGCCTGGCCAAGGGCCTCGGCCTGACCGCGGTGGCCGAGGGCGTGGAGACGGCCGAGCAGTACTTCGCACTCAGCGAGATGGGCTGCGACATGGCCCAGGGCTTCCACTGGAGCCCCGCCCTTCCGGCGGCGGAGATCGAGGCCTGGCTGGACGCCGCCTGGACCGACGACCTGGCGCCGGTGCCGGCGGCCCGGCACCGCAACGCCCGGGTGCTGGTGGCCGACGACCAGGCCGCCGTCCGGGACATGGTGCGGCTGGTCCTGGAGATGGAGGGCGGGTTCGAGGTCGTCGGCCAGGCCGCCAACGGGTGGGAGGCCGTCGAGCTGGCCCGCCGCCACCAACCCGACCTCGTGGTGCTGGACCTCGTCATGCCCGGCATGGGCGGGCCGCAGGCCCTGCCCCACGTGCGCAACGCCGCACCGGCGGCGCGGGTCGTGGTCCTGACGGCCACCGACCTGGGCGCCATCGACCCCGAGGTGCTGGCCGGGGTCGACGGAGTCTTCGACAAGACGCTCGACATGTCGGCCATGGCCGGACACCTGGCCGCCGCGTTCTCCAACCCGTAAGGAGTCCGCAGGAACGCACGCTCGGGCCGGGGGGTTGGAGACGGTACCGACGCCGACGGAGGGAGTGGTCCGCTTGCTGTTCGCCCGACACAAGACCCGCATGGTCACCGAGGAGGAGGCGCTGCCCGGCCGGACGGGCGAGATGCCCGTGCCCGACCGGCACTTCGTCAACGGCGCCCCGCTGCGCCCGCCGTTCCCGGCCGGGCTGGAGCAGGTGGTCTTCGCCATGGGGTGCTTCTGGGGTGCCGAGCGCGTCTTCTGGGAGCTCGACGGTGTGTTCACCACCGCGGTCGGCTACGCCGGGGGCTTCACCCCCAACCCCAGCTACGAAGAGGTGTGCAGCGCCCGCACCGGGCACACCGAGGTGGTGCTCGTGGTGTTCGACCCGGCCCGGGTCAGCTTCGAGGCGCTGCTGAAGGTGTTCTGGGAGAACCACGATCCGACCCAAGGGATGCGCCAGGGCAACGACGTGGGCACTCAGTACCGCTCGGCCATCTACACCAACACGCCGGCGCAGCTGGCGGCGGCCCGGTCGTCGCTGGCCGCGTACCAGGACGTGCTGCGCGCGGCCGGCCACGGCGAGATCACCACCGAGGTCCGGGAGGCGCCGGCCTTCTACTACGCCGAGGGCTACCACCAGCAGTACCTGGCCAAGAACCCCGGCGGCTACTGCGGGATCGGCGGCACCGGGGTGAGCTGCCCGGTGGGCGCGGCCCGGGCCGAGTAGCGCGCGTGCCCATCCTTCCCGGGCGACCGGCGGCCGCCCGGCTGGAGGCGCTCTTGGCCGCAGCGGGCGCCGCCTCGCCGACCTACGCGGAAGTGGGCGCCACGGCCGGCCCCGCCCCGGCCGGCTACCACGAGGTGCGGCGGTCCGAGGACCTCGGCGGGGCGGAGGTGTTCGCCGTCGCGGTGGCCGGGCTGCGCGGCTGGCAGGCCCACCGGGGCGCCGGGGCGCAGGTTCGGCCCGCCGGCGCGCCGCTGGAGGTGGGCACCACGGTGCTGGTCGTGGTCCCCCTGGGCCCGGCCACGGTCGTCGCCCCCTGCCGCATCGTCGCCGCCACCGACGAGCCCGACCGCGTCGGCTTCGCCTACGGCACCCTGCCCGGCCATCCCGAAGCTGGTGAGGAGGCCTTCCACGTCGTGCGCGCCGCCGGCCGGACCCGGTTCGAGATCGTCGCCTTCTCCCGGCCGGCCGACCCGATGGTGCGGTTGGTCCCGCCGCTGGCCCGCTTCGTCCAGGCCCGCTACACCGACCGCTACGTGGCCGGGCTGCGCCGCTTCGTCGCCGCCAACCGGTGAGGAGCCGGACGTGGCGACCTGCGGGCCGGGCGGCGTGCGCCGACGGC
>DATLFQ010000147.1:0-2902 GCA_035540915.1 Acidimicrobiales bacterium | reverse complement strand
GCGCGAACGCGAGGTGCGCCTCCCTCCACAGGACCTCCTCGGCCAGCAGCGTGCCGGCCGCCTTCTCGTCACGGCACCAGGTGGCGAGCGCGTCGGATCGCCCCGCCTCGCCTGTCGGGCGTTCGCCTGTCGTCGTCATGGCTGCATCTCCCTCGGTGTGTCCGTCGGTGGTCGGTCGGTCGGTGTCGTCCCGGCACGGGCGGCAAGGGCGTCAGCCGCGGCGTCGAGGTACGCGACGAGCACGGCGGCCTTCTCGGCCGGGGAGACGATCTCGCTGCGGATGGTCCACACGTCCTCGAGCAGCGGCTCGGCCGGCGGGAACCCGCCCAGCTCGGCCAGCAGGTGGCGGAAGAGGTGCTCGCCCTGGACCACCTCGTAGACGTCGACGCCCCGGTCGGCCGCCTCCCGGAACCCCGCCACCAGGCCCCGCACGCCGGCGGGCGCCATGAGCGCGACGCGCCCGCCGTCCCAGAAGTGGAAGCCGGGAGCACCGGCCGGGCCGGACAGCAGCACGTCCAACTCGCCGGCCGCCAGCCCCGCGGCCCAGTCGAACCGGGTGTCCAGCAGGACGAAGTCGTAGCCATTGGTGGACAGGCGCCGCCCGCCGGCCGTGGTCACCGAGGCCCGCAGCCGGTAGGTGCCGGCCGGCAGGTCGCCGGGCACGACCCAGGACCCGGCCCCAGCGGGGACCAGGTCGTCGAGGACCGCACCGCCGCGCGCCTCCAGGTCGACGACGAACCGGAGGCTGGCGCGGCGGCGACCGGCCCGGTCGGTGAAGGCGACCCGAGCCCCGGTGTCGTCCTCCAGCCACAGGGCGACCCGGGCGCCGGGGTGGCCCTCCCCGGAGTCGTTGGCCACCAGCAGCTCGGCGGTGGTCCAGGGCTCCTTGACGGGGCGCTCCCGCCCCTTGGGGACACCGAACCACGGGCTGCCGGGGAGCTTCACCGCGCTCTGCAGCGCCTGGGGCAGGGTTACCCGCACCGGCTGGTTGCTCTCCACGTAGGCCCGGTACGCCGCCTTGGGCGCCCAGGCGCCGTCGACGACGCCCCACGTCGGCGCCTGCCGATCCGGGTCGCGGAACATGAAGCTGAAGAAGCCGACGATGGGTCCGGCGATACCCGCGTTGAGGTAACTCTCGATGGCGTCCTTGTGAATTCGGTATTGCCGGCGCTGGCTGGAGCCGACGAAGCCGGCCAGCGTGGCCGCCGGCTTCCAGTCGCCGAACCAGAAGTTCTCGCCCTTGAAGGCGCCGTAGTGCAGGACCTCCAGCAGCAGCAGGGCCAGCCGGACCGACAGCACCTCGGGGTCGGCGCCGGGCTCGGGGCGGGCGGCCCGCAGAGCGGCCAGATCCTCCTCCAGGTGGCCCAGGCGCCACAGCCGGCGCCAGTCGAACGTCTCCAGCGCGGCGGCCCAGTTCCCGCCGCCCAGGACGCGGGTGATGGCGTCGAGATCCGCCGACGTCGTCGCCCACGGCTCGCCGCCCTGCGCGGTCCACCGGCGGTCGGTGTGCAGGCGGCGCAGCACGGCCCGCACCCGCTCCTCCGAGAGCAGCTCGGCGAACAGCTCGACGCCGGGCATGGCCTGGATTCCGAACTCGGTGGGCATGTTGCGGTGGCGGGCGATGCGCCGCCCCTGGTAGTGGTCCTGCTCGAAGCGGCCGGGCAGCGTGGCGAAGGACGTGTCGTCCCGCATGGCGTAGAACTGGCCCGGATAGCAGTGGTTGCCGCCCGAGTAGGTCGTGGCCCAGCGCGACGGGTCGGCCTCCCGCAGCGCGGCGTGGAGCAGGAAGTCGAACTGGCGGTTGTCGAGGCCCTCGGTCACGCGCATGTCCGGCTCGTTGTGCGTCTCGTAGGACACGACCGACGGCTCGTTGTGGAGGAAGCCGGCCATCTCCCGCAGCTGGTCGGTGGCGCGGGCCACGACCTCGGCGCTCTGCTCGTAGGTCCACTGCAGCGGGGCCAGCTGCACCACCAGCATCCCGGCCCGGTTGGCCTCCCGGTAGAGCCGCTTCGGCCCGACCAGCGCATGCACGAGCACCGCGTTGAACCCGGCCGCCCGGAGCATGGTGAAGTCCCGGGCGACGCGGGCGTCCCCGTACTCGCTCAGCCAGTAGGTCGGCAGCAGGTTGGTGCCCCGCACGAAGACGGGGTGGCCGTTGACGACGAAGGCGCCGTCGGGACCGGGCGACTCGCCGAGCGGGGTGACCGCCAGGGTTCGGAACCCGGTTTCCAGCACCGTCTCGTCGACCGTCGCACCGTCCAGCTCCAGCGTCGCCCGCACGCGGTACAGGTGCGGGAAGCCCTGGTCCCACGGCTCCCAGAGCCGGAGCCCGGCGAGGTGGCGGTCGAGGTCCACACGGTTGGTGCCCGGTCCCAGCCGGATCGGCATGGCCAGCCGGTGGCGGGCGCCCTCGAAGTTGGCCGGCACCAGCTCGACGTGCAGCGTGCCGGCGGCCTCGGCGCCGGTCGTGTTGCGCACGGCGAAGGACGAGGCCACCCGGGCCACGGCGCCACCGTCCGGGTCCCCCGCTGCCGGGGCCTGCGCCGACCGGGTGGTCACCCGGGTACCGGCCGGGTCGAAGTGGACCGCCGGCCGGGCAGCCAGGTGGATGTCGCCCCAGGGGCCGCCCGTGTTGGCGTCCTGGCTGGTCATGGAGCTCCAGGCCCCGCCCCGCTTGGCGTCGTGGTGGCCGAGCGTGCCCTTCACCAGGCTCTTGCTGTTGGGGAACGACGAGCGCGGCCGGAAGTCGCCCCACCCCGAGGCGACGGAGGTGCCCTCGCCCGCCGGCTCGTTGGGGGACGCGACGGCCAGGCGCACGACATTGACGCCGCCGGTCCGGACGAAGGGGGTGACGTCGAGCTCGAAGGGCGTGAAGGCGCCCTCGTGGCCACCGGCGTGGTGG
>DATLFQ010000146.1:0-7869 GCA_035540915.1 Acidimicrobiales bacterium | reverse complement strand
GCGGCCCCGCTGTCGGCCCAGGCCGAGGAGATCCTGACCGCGGCCCGCAGCATCGACGGCACGGTGTCGTCCATCCTCGGCAACGCCGGATCGATCAACGGCACCGTCCGCAGCATCCGGGGCAACCTGGGCGCGCTGCAGCCGGTGGTCGTCTCGATCAACAACGGCGTCGAGCGGATCAACCGCCAGGCCGACGAAGCCATCGTCCTGGTGCGCCGCATCAAGGTGAACCTCGACAACGTCTTCACCGAGGTCGGCGGTGCCGGTCCCGGCGGCCACGGCGACAAGACCATCCACGGTCACGCCAACTCCATCGTCTGCAGCAGCGCCGTCAACGGCGCCAGCTGCGGCACCTAGGCCTCCCGCTCGCTTTCCAGACCGTCCGGACCGGCCGCCTCCTTCGGGGAGGCGGCCGGTTCGCGTCGGGGCTCGGCGGCGCCCTGCCAACCCGGGCGGCTGGCCGGTAACCTGCCTTTCGGCCATGGAACCCTACGAAGTTCTGGGCGTGTCGCCGCAGGCGCCGCGGACCGAGGTGGCGTCGGCGTACAAGGTGCTGGCCCAGATCTTCCACCCCGACCGCTATGCCGGCAGCCCGGCAGCGGTGCGCGACGCGGCGGCCCGCCGCATGGCCATGCTGAACGACGCCTACAAGGCCATCCGGGATGGCCGTGCCGGCGGCACCGAGGCGTCGGCCGCGACGAACGGCAGCGGAGCTCGCCGGCGGCCCACCTGGGCGGGGACGACGACCACGAGCTGGGCCGGCGCCACCCGCCAGGCCCGGCCCAAGGACCCGACGGCCCAGCGGGAGGCGGCGGCACGCGCCGCCCGCGAACATGACGCCCAGGCCCGGGTGTCCAAGGCCCGCCGCACCGAGGCCCGCCAGGCAGCTGGCACCGGCCAGGCCCGCAGCGCGCCCAAGGCCAAGGGCCGGGCCGTCTCGGGCCTGGGCCAGGCGCTCCACACCAACGAACTGATCTGCCGGGGGTGCAAGAGCGTCCAGAGGCTGCCCGCCGGTTGGCAGGACCAGCTCGACGAGCGCAGCTGGTACTGCAGCTTCTGCGACCGGCTGATCCTGTCCCGGTAGGCGGGAACCAGGCGGGCGGTCAGGGCGTGCTGGAGGCGGTTGTCGCCGGCGGCGCGGTCGTGTTCGGCGATGCCGAGCTGGGCGGCGCGGCCGGCAAGGGGGCCGCCGGCGGGTCCGGGGCCTGGAACGTGGTGGCGATCCGTGCGAACGTCTCGGCGAGGCTCGGGTACTCCGACCTGGGAAGGGCCTGGAAGAACACCTGGCTCAGGTAGCCGCCGTGGAAGACGAAGAAACGCTCCTGGACACCTTCTGCGCCGGAGTCGTCGTCGGTGAAGTTGTACCGGTAGTAGACGGCGCTCAGGCCGTTCACCGTCAGGGTCTCCTGCTCGATGACCTCGGTCTTGCCTTCCTCGGCCAGCACCCTGTCGGTGAGCTGCTTGGCTTCGGCGAGATCGGTGGTGGCCACGTTGTAGCCGATCTGGTCCGTCCGGACCGACACTGCGTGCTCGCCTCCCGGTGAGGCGGCGAAGCTGAACGAGCTTCCGGGAAGGAGCTCGAGGCGCTGCCAGTCCTGCGGGTACGACAGCGTCGCCCCGCTCTGCTCGTGGCGGAAGGTCGTGTAGCCGTCCGGGACCGGCGTCGAGGTGACCGACGATGGGGGCGTACTGCTCGTCGGCGCAGCGGACGGGTCGTCGTCGCTGCCGCTGTTCTGGCCCAGGTAGAAGGCCCCGAGGAGGAAGCCGACGGCCAGGAGGGTGAGGGCGGCCAGCTGCCAGTTGCGCAGCTTGCGTCGCGGCGGCGGCGCCCCGTCGGCGGCCTCATCTTCGTCCCGTGCGGTCGCCCTGGCGGTGGCCGTCTCGGCGGTGGCCGCTTCGGCGCTGGCCGTCTCGGCGGCAGGTGCCGCGACTGTGGATGTCCCGGCGGCGCTGGGCTCGACTGGGCCGGCCTCGGCGGCGCCGGGCTCGGCGGCGCTGGGCTCGGGGGGAGCCGGTGGCGGCCGCAAGGCCTCGGTCGGGTCGACGGCGGGTGGCTGGCCCACGGCTAGGGCGTCGGGCGGTGGCGGAGCCGGCTCGCCCGGCGGGCCGTCGGGCCCGCTGCGCTCGTCAGATTCGGCCCGGGGCGGCGAGTCGCTCACGACGAGCGAGGCTACTCGCCCTCCCGACGGCCCCGTCGCCACCGTTCTTGCTAGCGTTCCGGGCGATCAGCGGGCCGATCGACAAAGTGCATTGACCATCTAGCTGCCATGTGACTATGGTTGAGCTGCACACAAGGCAAAGGGGGTTCGATGGAAGGTGGGGAGGCCGTACTCACGGGCTGGTACGTGGGTTTCGTCATCGCACTAATCGTCATCACGGTGGTGGTCATCCTGGCGGCGATCATCTTGGGCTTGGCCCGGCGGATCGGCGTACAGGCCGAGGCCATCGTGGGCGCTCTCGACCAGGGTCGCATCGCCACGCTGCCGTTGTGGGAGGTCGACAAGGTCAACGAGGAACTGCGGCTGCTCGTCCGTGACGCCGAGCGGGCCCGCTTCGAACTTGGAGGAGGACAGTGAAGGACGTCTTGGTCCTTGGTCTGCAGTCCGAGCACGTGACCTTCTGGTGGATCACGCTCGGCATGGGCGCCGTCGTGATCGTCGCGGTGATCGTCCTGCTCTCGCTGCTGGTCAGCTTCGTCGACGACATCGACCAGAACGTCAAGGACGTGTGGGACACCGCCACCCGCCTGGCGGCCAACACCTCGACCACGTGGATGCTGCAGCAGACGGCGGTCCGCACCGAGGAGCTGGGAGCCGAGGTGCGCAAGCACTCCGACCTGCTGGCTGCGATGGGCGGAGGTGGCCGCCGATGACCATGCGCGTGTTCGTCACCTGTCTCGAGATGGTGCTGTTCGTGGCCGTCCTCGGGTACTTCTTGAACCGGGTCGCCGGTCAGCTGAACAGCATCTCCCGGACACTGGCCAAGGTCACGTTCGGTGTCCGGGCCGTCGAGACGATGTGCCTGGTCATCGGCCCCGCCGCCGACCGCATCAACTCGAACCTGTCCCAGGTCGCGGCCGGTCTGGACGACGCGGCGGCCCGGGCGGAGCGCCTGGCCCGCTAGCGGTCGCCGGATCTGGCGAGCCGTCAGCACGTACGAGCCGTCGGCGAAGCGAGAGCACCAATGCCCAGTGGCCTGCTCCCCCCGTTCGGGGATCCCGACGGGGAGCGGGTCGACGACGCCACCGTGCTCTCTCGCTTCGCCGACGGTGCCGTCGGTGGGGTCTTCTCGCCGACGCTGCACATCGAAGGGGCCACGCTCATGGTGGCCAGGGACGTCCCGGCCGCCCTGCGGCTGGCCCGCCGCAGCATGCTGGTCCGGGTCGACCTGCCCGACGAGCAGCAGGGGATCCGCCCGGTCCTGGAGCGGGCGCTGACGGCCAGCGGGCTCCGGCGGTTGGACGACGCCACGCTGTTCGCCACGCCGATCGCCGTGCAGGTGCTGGGCCTGCGCATGTCCACCTGGGACCTGTGGGGCGCCGACCTCGACGAGGCCTTCGCCGACCTGCGGGCCGCGGCCGCCGGCGAGTGGGGGGCCGAGTTCTTCCCGGAGGGACCGCCCATGGCGCCGCCGCGCGAGCCCGACTGGCTGTGATCGACCCGTCTTGAGGCAGCCGCCGCCGGCCGGCGCCCGGTTGCGGGCCGTCATCTTCGACGTCGACGGGACCCTGGTCGACAGCGAGCGCCACGGCCACCGCGTCGCGTTCAACCAGGCCTTCGCCGATCTCGGGCTGCCCGACCACTGGTACGAGGACACCTACGGCGACCTGCTCGCCGTCACCGGCGGGCAACGTCGTATCGACGGATGGCTGGCGCAGCGGGGCGTTCCGGAGGATGAACGGGCCCGGCTGGCCCCGGCGCTGCACGCCCGCAAGACGGCGCTGTTCAACGAGCTCGTGGCCGCAGGTCGCGTTCCCGCCCGGGCGGGCGCCGGCCGGCTGCTGGCCGAGCTGGCCGGGGCCGGCGTGCGCCTGGCCGTGGCGACCACCGGGAGCCGGGGCTGGGTCGACCACGTGCTGTCTCGCGCGGCCGGCGGGGTGGCCTTCGAGGTGGTCGTCACCGGCGACGAGGTGGCCGAGCGCAAGCCCGACCCGGAGGCGTTCACGACGGCGCTGCAGCGCCTCGACCTGCCGGCGTCGGCCGCAGTGGCCGTCGAGGACTCGGCCAATGGGCTGCGCGCGGCGGCGGCCGCCGGCCTGGCCTGCGCCATGGTGCTGAACGGCTACACGGCCGGCGACGACGTCGCCGGTGCCGACCTGGTGCTGGACGGCTTCGGTGATCCGGGCCAGCCGGCGTCCGTCCTGGCCGACCCCCACCGGACCGGCTGCACCGGTGTTCTCGACCTGGCGACGCTGCGGAAGCTGGTTCTCCGTCCCGGGCCCTGACGCCGGCCCGTCAGATCAGCCAGCGGTGGTGGCGGTACCAGGCGATGGTGCGGCCGACCGCGGCCGCCAGGTCGGTCTCGGCGAAGCGGAAGCCGGTGCCCAGCAGGGCCTGGGTGCTGAGCCGGTTGTTGCGGTTCGCCTTGCGCAGGAAGCGGAAGCGCTCGGGCGTCAGCAGGATCTCCGGGACCAGTCCGCGGGCCACCATGCCGGCGTGCAGTTCCTGCCGGCGCTCGTAGTCCGGGCCGCAGTCGGGATCGTCGACCAGCTCCACCGCCATCTCGAAGTGCCCGGCCACGATGCCGGCGACCTCGTGGCTGGTGGGGTAGTGGTCGGCGACGACGTTGAAGGCGCGGCCGACGGCCGCCTCGGCGTCGGCGACGTGCAACGTCGCCGCCACCAGGTCGTCGACGTGCACCAGGCGCTGCTCCACCGGCCGGGCCGGCACGGGAAGGGAGCGGGCGCCGGCAGAGGCCTCCAGGGCGACGTCGAGCACCACCGACGCCAGGAGCTTCACGTTCCCTGGGCCGTACACCGACACGGGCCGGAGCACCACGGCGGGCAGCCCGGCGCCGGCCGCCGCCCACACCACCTTCTCGGTCTCCCACTTGGCCTTGCCGTAGCCCCGACTGGGGGAGGGCTCGACGTCCTCGCGAACGGGGAGCGGGAGGGCCCGTTCCTCGCCGTAGACCGAGGTCGAACTCATGTGGACCAGCCGGGCCAGCTGGCGGGCAAGCGCGGCGGCCAGCAGCCGCTCGGTGGCCACCACGTTGTGCCGGTGCATCTGCTCGTCGGTGGAGGTCGAGCTGGACGCCCCGGCCAGGTGGAACAGGTGGGTCACGCTGCGGAGCAGCGGCTCCAGCGGCTCGTCACCGGCCAGGTCGACACGGCGGTAGTCCACCTCGGGTGGCAGCTCGGGCGGTCGAGGCCGGCGCCCGCAGGCCCGGACCGACCAGCCCCGGTCGAGCAGCGCCGGCACGAGCCTCGAGCCGAGGAAGCCGGTCGCGCCGGTCACCAGCGCCAGTCGTGCGGTCATGGGCAGCCGTCCTCCGTCGAGCCGAACGGGGACCGCAGCGTACGCGCCGGGAGGTCGCGCAGCGGCGGATCGGCGCGCGATACTCCGAAGAATGGCCGCCGACGACCAGCAGCTGTTCACGGTCACGACCCGGTCCCGGCTGAAGGGCTTCTGGCGGTTCCCGCAGATGATGTACGCGACGATCCGCGTACGTCGTCAGCTGCGCGAAAGCGGCGAGGTGGTGCGCTTCGCCAGCGTGATCGCCGGCCCCTCGGAGTTCTGGACGATCACGGTGTGGCGCAGCCGCCACGACATGCAGGAGTTCATGCGCACCGGCGCGCACGACGACATCATGTGGCAGTTCTCCCGCTGGCTGAAGTCGTTCTGGCTCATGCGCTGGCGGCCGGGACCGCGCGAGGTGGGCAGCTGGCGCGGGCTGGAGATGGCGCAGGGCGAGCCGGCCTACGAGCGGCCCTCGATGGAGCCGGTCAAGGCTGAGGCGCTGCGCAACGCCCTCGACCACTTCCCGCGGTTGAAGGCGGCCACTGCCGCCGACGGGTCGGTGACCTACGACAGCACGCCGTACGCCCGCCGGCGGCGGGCCGAGGTCGGCGGTGCCGGCGGCATGGTCGTCCACATCTCCACGACGCCCCAGCGGACCCTCGAGGCGGTGCTGGCGCTGCGATCGTTGCGGCGCCGTGGCGAGCGAGACGAGGACTGGCTCCGGGGCGTCGTCGGGATCAGCAAGCCCGGCCAGATCTACCTCCTCGCCCTGTGGGCCACCCGCGCCGGCCCCGAGCGGACGCTCTCATCTGCTGCGTTCGAGGCACTGCAGCGGCGATTCCCCGGCGCCTGCTGGGCCAACGAGTGGATTCCCGAGAACGAGTTCGGGCACTGGGACGGCATTCGCCTGCGCCGCGCCCGCGAGCGCTACTCGATCGCGGTTCCCAGGATCGCCATGGACGTGGCCGGCGACACCCCGCACCGGGGCTGAGGGGTCGGTCGCTCGAGGCCGTCCCGGCGGTGTTTCATCATCTGTCTCTTGGCTGTGTGCCGCTATCCATCACCACCAGCTGATGTACGGTGGCGGCCGTGACCCTCGGGCAGCTGCGGACGTTCCTGGCCGTGGCCGGTACCGGGTCGGTGCGCCAGGCGGCCGAGCGCCTGGTGGTGACGCAGCCGGCCGTCTCGTCCGCCCTGGGTGCACTGCAGCGCGAGGTGGGCACGCCCCTGGTGGCCCGGGACGGCAGGGGCCTGCGGCTGACGCCGGCCGGCGTGGCGTTCGCCCACTACGCCCGGCGGGCCCTCGGCCTGCTGGACGAGGGGCTGGCCGCGGCGGCCGGGGCGGCGATCCCGGAGCGGGGCCGGGTCCGCCTCGCAGCAGTGACCACCGCCGGCGAGCGCATCGTGCCCCGCCTGCTCGCCCAGTTCCGTCGGCGGTACGCCGACGTCGAGGTGGTGCTCGAAGTCGGCAACCGCGTCCACGTGTGGGACCTCCTGGCTCACAACGAGGTCGACCTGGCCATCGGGGGCCGGCCCCCGGGCGGGCAGCCCTTCGTCAGCCTGGCCACAAGGCCCAACCTCCTGGTCGTCGTGGGCCCCGCCGCCGAGGCCACTGCCCATGACCTCGTCGCCGCCACCTGGCTGCTCCGGGAGCCGGGCTCGGGGACCCGGGAGACGGCCGAGGAGCTGCTGCGCGAGCTGGGCATCTCGCCGCCGGTGCTGACCCTCGGCTCCAACGGCGCCATCCTCGAGAGCGTGCAGATCGGCCTGGGAATCACCTTCATCTCTCGCGACGCCGTCGGGCCCGAGCTGCAGACCGGGCGGCTGGAGGAGTGGGACCATCCCCGCCTGCCGCTGCGCCGGGAGTGGCACCTGGTGGGCCGGGCCGACGAGGACCTGGCCCCGACCGCCCGCCTCATGCTGGACCACCTGGTCAGCACCGAGGACGGCTTCTCGCTCCGACCCTGACGCGCGGGGCCGCCGTCGCTTCCTCCGTTCCGGCAGTTCGTGTGCCTGCAGGCCGCCATCCGGGCCTCTGTGCGTGCAGCGCCCGGGAGTCGCCATGGAGACGGCGCCAGGTGACAGCGGCCGGGGGCGGATCGTAGGATCGGCGCCACCAGCCGCACGAGGAGGACGAGAGCCATCAGCGCGCACGACCTGCACGAGACCGCCCTTGCCATGGTCGCACCCGGCAAGGGCGTCCTGGCCGCCGACGAGAGTTCGGGGACCATCACCAAGCGCTTCCAGGCCATCGGCGTCGAGTCCACCATCGACAGCCGGCGGGCCTACCGCGAGACCCTGCTCAGCACGCCCGGGCTCGAGGAGTTCGTCAGCGGGGTCATCCTCTACGACGAGACGCTCCGCCAGAGCACTGCGGACGGCACGCCCTTCCCCAAGCTGCTGGAGGAGC
>DATLFQ010000145.1:0-17310 GCA_035540915.1 Acidimicrobiales bacterium | reverse complement strand
ACCGCCGCATCACCGCCTGGCACGAGGCCGGCCACGTCGTCGCCGTCACCATCGGCGCCCTGCTCGGCTTCAGCGTCGTCGGGCTCCAGGCCATCACCCGGCTGCGCGCCGAGCCTGCGCTGCCCGAGGTGAGCCTGTCCGGTGCGTTGCAGGCCATCGACCAGGGCAAGGTCGCCCGGGTCCACCTCGACGACGGCTCGCGGCGGGCCACGTTGATCCTGACCAACGGGACGAAAGTTCTCACCGCCTACCCGGTCGACGCCGGCCAGGAGATCACCAACCGGGCGCTCACCAACGACGTCAAGCTGACCGCCTCGCCCGAGCGATCGGGCCGCTCGATCTGGTTCACGCTGGTGTTCAACCTGCTCCCGGTCGTGCTCCTGATCGCCTTCTTCATCTTCTTCATGGGGCCCCGCATGGGCCTCAACGTCGGCAAGATGGGCAAGAACCGGCGCCGGCCGGCCGAGGTCCCGACCACCCGGTTCACCGACGTGGTGGGGGTGGACGAGGCGGTGTCGGAGCTGGCCGAGGTGGTGGAGTTCCTGCACGCCCCCGACCGCTTCGCCAGCGCAGGTGCCCGGGTCCCCCACGGCTTCCTTCTGGTCGGCCCGCCCGGGACGGGCAAGACGCTGCTGGCCCGGGCGGTGGCCGGCGAGGCCGGCGTGCCGTTCTTCGCCCTGTCGGGGTCCGACTTCGTCGAGACCTTCGTCGGCGTCGGCGCCTCCCGCGTCCGCCAGGTCTTCGACGCCGCCCGCAAGTTGGGCAGGGCCATCATCTTCATCGACGAGATCGACGCCGTCGGCAAGGCCCGCACCGCCGGCCCGTCCGGCGGCGGGGCCGAGGAGCGGGAGAACACGCTCAACCAGCTGCTGGTCGAGATGGACGGGTTCACCAAGTCCGGCATCATCGTGCTGGCCGCCACCAACCGCAGCGACGTGCTCGACCCGGCCCTCACCCGGCCCGGCCGCTTCGACCGGCGGGTCGTCGTGCCGGCGCCCGACCGAGTGGGTCGGACCAAGATCCTGGAGCTGTACTCGCGCACCCGGAAGTTCGCCCCCGACGTGGACCTGGTGGCGCTGGGCCGGCGGACGCCCGGCCTGACCGGCGCCGACCTGGAGTTCCTGGTCAACGAGGCGGCGCTGGTGGCCGCCCGCCGCGGCTCGGACATCGTCACCGGCGCCGACCTGCAGGACGCGCTGGCCACCGCCGTGCTCGGCCGTGAGCGCCGCTCGGCCGTCATCACCGACCGAGACCGCCGCATCACCGCCTGGCACGAGGCCGGCCACGCGGTCGCCGCGCTCCTGCTTCCCCACGCCGACGACCCGGTCTCGGTCACCATCGTCCCCCGCGGTGTGGCCGGGGGTGTCACCTGGATGGGGGGCAACGACAACTCGTTCCTCACCCGCTCGGAGGCGGAGGCCCGCCTGGTGGTGTCCATGGGCGGCCGGGCCGCCGAGGAGGTCCACCTGAACGGCGACTTCACCCAGGGGGCGGCCAGCGACTTCGCCTCGGCGACGCAGCTGGCCGTGGCCATGGTCACCGAGTACGGGATGAGCGACCTCGGCGTCGCCTCGCGGGCCGCGCTCACCCCCGGGGGCCTGCACTCCGACGAGGTCAACACCACGGTGGCCGCCATGCTGGACCGGGCCCTGGGCACCGCCCGCCAGGTGGTGGCCGACAACCCGGCACTGATGCAGGCGCTGGTCGACCAGCTCCTCGTCGAGGAGACCGTCACCCGGGACGAGCTGGTGGCCATGGCCATCCGCTGCGGCGCCCGCACGCCCGAGGACGCCCTGGTCGACGCAGCCGGCGAGGCCGCCGCCGGCGCCCGCGCCGCTGCCCGCCGCGACCTGGCCGGCCATCCGGCGGCGGCCGCTCTGGTGACGCCGGCGCCGCCGCCGGTCGACCCGCCTACGCCGTAGGGGCGGGCGGGGGACCGATGCTGGGCGGCTCGCTCTTGGAGTCGTCCGGTCCCGGCGGGGTGTACTCCACAGGAGCGAGAGGAAGTCAGCCGGCGTCGAGGGCGGCCCGCAGCTCGGCCACCGCGTCGCCCACCTCGTCCGGCGAGGCGCCGTCGAGGAGGCGGCGCATGAGCGCCGAGGCGACGATGACCCCGTCGGCCTCGGCGCACGCCTCCACCGCCTGGGCCGGGGTGGAGATCCCGAAGCCCACCAGCACCGGCAGGTCGGTGCAGGCCTTGAGCCGCTTGGCCAGCACGCCGGCCGACGACGACAGCGCCTGGCGCTCCCCGGTGGTGCCCATGACGCTGACGCCGTAGACGAACCCACGGGACCGCTCGCAGATGGCGGCCAGGCGGTCGTCGGGCGTGACCGGCGAGGCCAGCAACACCGTCTCGACGTCCTCGGAGGCGGCGGCGCGGGCCCAGGGCTCCAGCTCCTCCAGCGGGACGTCCGGCACGATGGCGCCCGCCACACCGGCCGTCGCGAGGGCATGGGCGAAGCGGCGGTGCCCGCCCCGGAACACCAGGTTGTAGTAGGTCATCGCCACGAGCGGGACGCCCACGCCGGCCGACGGCAGCGCGTCCAGGATGGCCGGCGGCGTGGCGCCGGCCGACAGCGCCCGCTGCGACGCCTCCTGGATCGTCGGCCCGTCCATGACCGGGTCGGAGAACGGGATGCCGACCTCGACGGCGTCGGCACCGGCGGCCGCCATCGCCTCGAGCACCTCGACCCAGCGCGGCCCCAGGCCCCCGGTCACGTAGGGCACCAGGAGCTTGCGGCCGCCGTCCCGCGCCGCCCGCAGCGCCACCTCCAGCGGGCCCGCCGTCATCGGGCCACCGGAGCGGCCGACTGCACCGGCGGGGCAGGGGCCCCGCCGGGCACAGCGGGCGAGTTCCGAAGGAACCGGGCGCCCGCTGTCATGACAGCAGCTTCATCACGTGCTCGGCGTCCTTGTCGCCCCGGCCCGACATCGTGATCAGCACGGTGGACCCGGCCGGCAGCTCGGCGGTCCCCGCAGCCCGGGCCACCCACGCCACCGCATGG
Source organism: Acidimicrobiales bacterium (assembly GCA_035540915.1). Classification (GTDB taxonomy): domain Bacteria; phylum Actinomycetota; class Acidimicrobiia; order Acidimicrobiales; genus DATLFQ01. Next base: position 14,305 of record DATLFQ010000145.1, on the reverse strand, counting down.
GCCGGCTCCAGGGCCGGGATGATGCCCTCGGTGGTGGCCAGAAGGCGCAGGGCGTCGAGCACCTCGGCGTCGGCGGCGGCGACGTAGCGGGCCCGGCCCACGGCGGCCAGCTGCGAGTGCTCGGGGCCGACGCCGGGATAGTCGAGCCCGGCCGACACCGAGTGCGCCTCCAGGACCTGGCCGTACTCGTCCTGCAGCAGTTGGGACCTGGCCCCGTGGACGACGCCGGGGATGCCCCGCCCGATCGCGGCGCCGCCGGCCGGCTCGACGCCGACCAGCCGAGCCTCGGTGCCGACGAAGCCGGCGAACGTCCCGGCCGCGTTGGATCCGCCCCCCACGCAGGCGACCACGTAGTCCGGATCGGCGCCGCCCAGGATCTGGCGGCACTGCTCGCGGGCTTCGGTGCCGATGACCCGCTGCAGCTCCCGGATCATCCACGGGTACGGGTGCGGGCCGGTCACCGAGCCCAGGCAGTAGTGGGTCGTCTCCACGCTGGCTACCCAGTCCCGGAAGGCCTCGTTGATGGCGTCCTTGAGGGTGCGGCTCCCCGAGGCCACCGGGCGGACCTCGGCGCCCAGCAACTTCATGCGGAACACGTTGAGCGCCTGGCGCTCGACGTCGACCTCGCCCATGTAGACCACGCAGTCGAAGCCGAACATCGCCGCCGCCGTGGCGGTGGCCACGCCGTGCTGGCCGGCCCCGGTCTCGGCGATGACCCGCCGCTTGCCCATGCGCCGGGCCAGGAGGGCCTGCCCGACCACGTTGTTGATCTTGTGCGAGCCGGTGTGCGTCAGATCCTCGCGCTTGAGCAGCACCCGCACACCCAGGCGCTCCGACAGCCGGGTGCAGTCCGTGACCGGCGTCGGTCGCCCGGCGTTCTCCCGCAGCACCCGCTCGTACTCCCGGTGGAAGTCCGGGTCCGACCACGCGGCCGTGAACGCCGCCTCCAACTCCTGGCAGGCCGGCACCAGCGCCTCCGGGACGAAGCGGCCTCCGAACTCGCCGAACCGCCCGTCGGCCCCCGGCCCGGCCGCCCCCATCAGCTCGGGTGTGCTCATGGCCGATCGCCCGAACCGGTGTGCAGATCGCGCGCCCTGGCGCGCGATCCGGCACCGAGTTCGCAGGAGGGTGCGGCGGCGGGGGTCACGCGTCGTCCTGGTCGAAGGGGGCGTCCTCGGCGGGGCGGTAGGTGGCGGGGGTGGCGGACTTGGCGGCGTTCACGAAGGCGAGGAGCTTGGCGGGGTCCTTGCGGCCGGTCTCGGCCTCGACGCCGGTGACCACGTCCACGCCCCAGGCGCGGGTCTGGGCGATGGCGTCGGCCACGTTGCCGGCGTGCAGCCCGCCGGCCAGCATCAGCCTGCAGCCGGGGGGCACGCCGTCCGTCAGCCGCCAGTCGAACACCTGGCCCGAGCCGGGCGACGGCGAGTCCACCAGCACCACCCCGGCGGCGTAGTCCCGGGCGTTGGCCACCTTCGGGTCGCCGCCGGCGAACGCCTTGATCACCATCGGGACCCGCTCGGCCACCCACCGGGTCTGAGCGGCCGTCTCGGCCCCGTGGAGCTGCGCGGCCCCCAGCCCGATCCCGTTCACCACCTTCACCACCTGCTCGGGCACCTCGTCCCGGAACACCCCGACGGTGAGCACCTCGGGCGGCAGCCGGGAGGCGATGTCGCGGGCGACCGCCACGGTCACCCGCCGGGGCGAGGGGGCGAAGACGAAGCCGACCGCGTCGGCGCCCATGGCCACCGCCAGCAGCGCGTCCTCTTCGCTCGTGGTGCCGCAGATCTTCACGAACATGGGACTCGCAGGCGGTGCACCGCGTCGGCCGGGTCGGCGCTGGTGACGACCGACTCGCCCACCAGCACCGCGTGGTACCCGGCGGCGGCCAGGCGGGCCGCGTCGGCCGGTCCCGCGACGCCCGACTCGGCCACCCGCACCACCTGGCCGGGCAGCACGGCGGCCACCCGCTCGGCGCGGGCCGTGTCGACGGCGAAGGTGGTGAGGTCGCGCTGGTTGACGCCGACGAGGCTGGCTCCCGCCCGGAGGGCCCGCTCGGCCTCGGCCTCGTCGTGCACCTCGACCAGCGCGTCCAGGCCGACCTCGGCGGCGAGTGCCCCCAGATCGGCCAGCTCCGCGTCCTCCAGCGCGGCCACGATCAGCAGCACGGCGTCGGCACCCATCAGGCGGGCGTCGCAGACGTCGCGCTCGTGGACGGTGAAGTCCTTGCGCAGCAACGGCAACTCAACGGCGGCCCGGACCTCGGCCAGGTCGGCCGCCGAACCGCCGAAGAAGGCCTCGTCGGTCAGTACCGACACGGCCGCCGCCCCACCGCCGGCGTACGCCTTGGCCAGCACGCCCGGCACCAGGTCGGCGGCCAGGTCGCCCCTCGACGGGGAACGGCGCTTGACTTCGGCGATCACGGCCAGGCGCCCGGCAGACGCCTGTGCCCGGAGGGCGGCCGCGAAGCCCCTCGCCGGCGCCATGGCCCGTGCCGCGTCGACCAGCGGGCCGACCGGGCGGCGATCGGCGGCAGCCGCCTCCCGATGGGCGGCCAGGATCGGCGCCAGGTACGTCTGCACCCGGTTCAGCCTATGGTCGCCCGACCGGGCGCGTGCCGACCCCACGCTTCCTCGCACGCCTGGCGCCACCGGGCCGCCCGCCGGGTTCCGTCACGAGACCGCCCTGGGCCCGTGCCCTACGGCACCCGCACCACGCCGGAGGATGTCCTGGCCGACGTGGTGCGGAGCCACCCCCACGTGGTGGCGGCGGGCGCCCTACGGCCGGCGGGTGGTCGGCGACGCCGCCGGGCCGGTTGCGCCGGGGCCGTTCCCGGCCGGGCCGTCGCCCGCCGGGGCGGTGGCGACCGGCGTCGCCTCGGCGCACGGCGCCAGGGCGAGCGGCAGGGGCGTGGCGGCGTCCACCACGACGGTGACCGGCTGGGGCCCCGGGGCCCGGCAGGCCAGGTCCCAGCGGGCCCGGCCCGAAGAGTCGGTGAAGGTGACGCCGGGCGAACGGAGCAGCCAGGCCGCCGGGGAAACCGAGAGCTCCACCCGCGTGAGCGGCCGGGGCACGGCCCGCACGATGCCGCCCGCATCCACCGAACGCTCGGTGACCTGGACGGCCACGGTGGCCGGCTGGTCGACCGTCGGCGGGCTGGGCGCCACGGTGGCGGCGGCGTGGGGCCCGACGAAGCGCTCCAGCTTCAGCTCCACCGGGGGATAGCTCTCCTGGGCACCGACGAAGAACTGGGCCGGCTCCAGCTGGGCCAGGTCCGGCGTCCGCCAGGCCCGGACGCGGTAGCGGCCGCCGTGCACGCCCGGCAGCGACCAGGTGCCGTCGACGCTCGACAGTTCGCTGGTGACGACGGCGTCGCCCACCAGCCGCTCGACCCGGACGGTGGCCCCCGGGACCGGCCCGCCCGGTCCGGTCACGGTGCCCTGAAGGCTGGCCCCGCCCGGTCCGATCGCCACGGTGGTGGTCGTCGTCCGCCCGGTGGCCGACGGGAGGGCGGCCTCGCTGAGGTCGGGCGGCACCTCGCTGGTGGTCGTGGCCGAGGTCGGGGGCGGGTCCGGCAGCGGCTCCACGCTGAGCCCGCCACCGGGTGAGCAGGCCGCCGCGGCGAGCACCAGGCCGGCCAGCGCGACGGGGAGCCGCCGGCCCGATCGCTCAGCCGACAAGGGGCAGGGCCCGGACCTGGGCCGCCGCGCCACCGTCGGCACCGACGGCGACGTCGGCCGGCGGCTCGACGTCGCGGTGGACGAACGCCAGCCCGACCGTGGCGCCCAGCGACGGCGACCACGCCACCGAGGTGAGGCGGCCGACCTCACCTCCCCCGGACACCAGCGCGTCGCCGACCGCCGGTTCCGCGCCGTCGACGGCCACCACGCCCCGCAGGCGGCGGGGGACGTTGCCGCCCCGGGAGTCGATGCGGGCCACCAGCTCCTGGCCCGTGTAGCACCCCTTGGTGAAGCTGACCGTCCGCTCCACAACCCCCGCCTCGGCCGGAATGGTGCGCTCGGTCAGCTCGCTCCCCATGGCCGGCACGCCGGCCTCGATGCGAACGGCGGCCAGTGCCCCGGCCGAGCACCGGCGGACGGCCGGGTCGACGGCTGGCGCCTCCCCGACCACGTCGACCCCCGCCACCCCGGGCCACGGCGCCGGCAGCGCCGTCCCCGCCGCCACCGCCACCTCGGCTGCGGCCGGCCCGCGCACGGCCAGGCAGCGCCAGGCCAGCGGCTCGATCTCGGCCTTGACGCGGATCTTGAAGCGTCCGAGGCGGGCGGCCACCGCCTCGCCGAAGCCGCCGTCGACGTCGAGGACCACGGTGTCGTGACCGGTTCGCGTCACCCGCAGCAGGGCGTCGACCTTGCCCTGGGGCTGCAGCAGCAGCGACTCGACCGAGGCGCCGACGGCCAGCCCGGCCACGTCCTGGCTGAGCTGGCCCTGCAGGAACGGGACGGCGTCGGGGCCCGAGACCCGCAGGAAGTCCCGTTCCACCTCCACCACGCCGGCCTCCCGGCGCATCGCCCAGTAGTCGTCCTCGTCCACTGGCGCATCCACCGGCGGCCGGCGCCTACTTCTCGATGGGGGCCCGCACCGAGTTCCCCCACTCGGTCCACGACCCGTCGTAGTTGCGCACCTTCGGGTAGCCGAGGAGGTGGGTCAGGACGAACCAGGTGTGGCTCGAGCGCTCGCCGATGCGGCAGTAGGCGATGACGTCGTCGGACGGCGAGAGGCCCTGCTCCTTCCCGTAGATCTCCCGAAGGGCGTCGGCCGCCTTGAAGGTGCCGTCGTCGTTGGCCGCCCGCTTCCAGGGGACGCTGGCGGCGCCCGGGATGTGACCGCCCCGCAGCGCCCCCTCCTGGGGGTAGTCGGGCATGTGCAGCAGCTCGCCGGAGTACTCGCCCGGCGAGCGCACGTCCACCAGCCGGCCGCTGGTCCCGAGGTGCGCCATGACGTCGTCGCGGAAGGCGCGGATGGCGGCGTCGTCGCGGTGGACCACCGGGTAGTCGGTGGTCGGGCGGTTCGGCACCTCGGTGGTCGTCGGGCGGCCCTCCTCGATCCACTTGGCCCGCCCGCCGTTGAGCAGCCGGGTGTCGGGGTGGCCGAACAGCGTGAACACCCACAGCGCGTAGGCCGCCCACCAGTTGAAGTTGTCGCCGTAGAACACCACCGTCGAGTCGCGGGAGATGCCCTTGGCCGAGCACAGGCGGGCGAACCCCTCCCCGTCGACGTAGTCGCGGGTGACGGGGTCGTTGAGGTCCAGGTGCCAGTCGACCTTCACGGCGCCCGGCACGTGGCCGGTGTCGTAGAGCAGCACGTCCTCGTCCGACTCCACCACGACCACCTGCGGGTCGTCCAGGTGCTCGGCCAGCCAGGCGGTGGTGACCAGCTTCTCGGGGCGGTGGTACTGCTGGAGTTCGGGCGCGTCGTCGGGCGCAACTGCGGGCATCGACAGCCTCCTTCTCGGGTGAGGGCTTCAGGCTACGCCTCCGCATGGCGCGAAACTGGGCCGATGACCGAAGCCGCCGCTCCGCCCGCCATGCCGGCCGCGCTGGCCCGCATCGTCGAACTCTTCGCGGGCGCGCCGAAGGACCTGCGATTGCAGGCCCTGCTGGAGTACGCCCGCAAGCTGCCGCCGCTGCCCCCGGAGCTGGAGGGCAACCGGGACGCCATGGAGCAGGTCCCGGAATGCCAGACGCCGTTCTTCCTGGCCACCGAGGTGGACGGCGACGGGCGGGTCCGCCTCCACTTCGACGTGCCGCCCGAGGCGCCCACCACCCGAGGCTTCGCGTCCATCCTGTCCGAGGGGCTGTCGGGGGCCAGCGCCGCCGAGGTGCTCGCCACGCCGAACGACTTCTACACCAAGATGGGTCTGGCCGAGGTCATCTCGTCGCTCCGCCTACGGGGCATGAGCGCCATCCTGGGGCGCCTGAAGCGCCAGGTCGGCGAGAAGTCGGCCGGCCTGCCGGCGTGAACGTGCTCGCCGGCTCCACCACCCGGCTGCGGCCCGGCCGGGTCAGCCCCCGCCGCCCGGTGCCCGACCACATCGCCCGGCCCGACTACGCCGCGTCGGGTCAGCCGTCGGGCTGGGACGAGCCGATGGTCAAGCCCCCCGACGTGCTGGAGCGCATGCGCCGGGCCGGGCGGGCGGCCGCCGAGGTGCTGGCCGAGGTGGGTGCCGCGGTGGCGCCCGGTGTCACCACCGACGAGCTGGACGCCCTGGCCCACGAGGGCTGCATCCGCCGGGGCGGGTACCCCAGCCCGCTCAACTACAACGGCTTCCCCAAGTCGCTGTGCACGTCGGTCAACGAGGTGATCTGCCACGGCATCCCCGACGACCGCCCGCTGGCCGACGGCGACATCGTCAACCTCGACGTCACCATCTACCTCGACGGCGTCCACGGTGACACCAACGCCACCTTCCTCGTCGGCCGCGTCAACGGTGCCTCCCGCAAGCTGGTCACGGTGACTCGGGAGTGTTTGGACCTGGGCATCGCCGCCGTCGTTCCCGGCCGGCCCCTGTCGGACGTCGGTCGGGCCATCGAGGCCCATGCGCGCCGCCACGGCTACGGCGTCGTGCGGGCCTTCGTGGGCCACGGCATCGGCCGCCAGTTCCACTCACGGCCCGTCGTGCACCACGCGTACGAGGCGTCGGACACCACGGTGATGGAGCCGGGCATGACTTTCACCATCGAGCCGATGATCACCATGGGGACGACCCGCCCGCTGCTGTGGCCCGACCGCTGGACGGCGGTCACCGCCGACCGGCGCCGGACCGCCCAGTTCGAGCACACGCTGGTGGTCACCGCCACCGGCGCCGACGTCCTGACCCGTCTGTAGCCGGGCACTCCGGTGCCCACCGAGGTCCGCACCTACGGCGACGGCCTCCTGACCTGGGTCGACGTGGTCGACCCGGCTGCCGGCGAGCTGGAGGAACTGGCGGGGCGGTACGACCTGCACCCCCTGGCCCTCGAGGACGTGGCCAAGCACGGGCAGCGCCCGAAGCTGGAGCAGTACCCGGGCCACGCCTTCGTGGTCGTCTACAGCGCCGGGCTGCAGGAGGTGGACCTGTTCGTCGGCGACGGCTGGCTGCTCTCGGTGCGCGAGCGGGACGACGCCGGCCAGGTGTGGGACGACGAGGTGGCGCGGGCGAGGTTCGAGCGGCTGGTCGGTGCGGAGGCCACCGTGGGGTTCCTCCTGTACGTGCTGCTGGACGAGGTCGTCGACGGCTACTTCACCTGCGCCGACGACGCGGAGTCCATGCTGGAGGACGTCGAGGAGCTGATCTTCGGACCCCCACCGCCACCGGGCCAGCTGTCACCCCAGGAGCAGCTCTTCGCCATCAGGCGCCGCCTGGTCGCCTACCGCCGGCTGCTGGTGCCGCTGCGGGACGTGGTCGCGGCCCTGCTCCGGGGCGAGGTGGCCGCCGTCGACGAGCGCGCGCAGGTCCACCTCCAGGACGTCCACGACCACGTGCTGCGGGTGGTCGACCAGCTCGACGCCCACCGGGAGCTCGTCGCCAGTGCGGTCGACGCCAACCTGGCCATGGTGTCCAACCGCCTCAACCAGGTCATGAAGCGCATGACGTCGTGGGGCGCCATCCTGCTGGGGTCGACGCTCGTGGCCGGCATCTACGGCATGAACTTCGAGCACATGCCCGAGCTCGAGTGGCGCTACGGCTACCTGCTGGCGCTCGGGCTGATGGCCCTGGTCACCCTCACCGGCTACCGCTTCTTCAAGCGCAAGGACTGGCTGTAGGCGGGGCCCGTTCGGCTCACCACCGCAGCGACGGGCCGACACCTCGTCGAAGGCGGCCTGGCGCAGTTCCGCGCGGTCACCGGCGGCCGTGCGCGCGTGCGCCGACCGGAGCCGGTCGCCCGCCGCGGGCCGCGGGCCGCGGGCCGCGGGCCGGGACGATCCCGTCGGGCTCTGCCGACAGCAGCTCGTCCAACCGGGCGTCGATCATCCACCTGGCCGCCCGGCTGCGGCCTCGCGCCGGGCGGCGGTGATGCGGCGGGCCAGCGGGACAGCGGCCAGCAGGGCGGCCGCCTTGTTGGCGCACTCCCGGTCCTCCGCCGCCGGGTCGCTGTCGGCGACGATGCCGGCCCCGGCCTGCACGCTGGCCGACCCATCCGGCGCGACGAGCATGGTGCGGATGGCGATGGCGGTGTCCAGGTTGCCGGCGAAGTCGAGGTAGCCGACCACCCCCGCGTACGGGCCGCGTTTGGTGGGCTCCAGCTCGTCGATGATCTCCATGGCCCGGACCTTGGGCGCCCCCGACACCGTGCCAGCCGGCATGGTGGCCCGCAGGACGTCGATTGGCCCCCGGCCGTCGGCCAGTCGGCCCGACACCTGCGACGTCAGGTGCATGACGTGGCTGTAGCGCTCGAGGGTCATCAGCTCGTCCACCTGCTCGGAGCCGAACCGCACCACCCGGCCGACGTCGTTGCGGGCCAGGTCGACCAGCATGACGTGCTCGGCCACCTCCTTGGGGTGCTCGGCCAGCTCACCGGCCAGGCGGCGGTCCTCCTCGTCGGTTCGGCCGCGACGGCGGGTGCCGGCGATGGGCCGGGACACCACCCGGTCGCCCAGCACCTGCACCATCGGCTCGGGCGACGACCCCACCACCGTGATGGCGGGGTGGCGGAAGAAGTACATGTAGGGCGAGGGGTTCACCTGGCGCAGCGCCCGGTAGAGGTCGAACGGGTCGGCGCCGAGGTCGAGGTCGAAGCGCTGCGCGAGCACCACCTGGAAGATGTCGCCGGCCAGGATGTGGTCCTTGGCGACGGCGACCGCGCCGGCGTAGGCCGCCGGGGACATGGTGCGGCGCACCGCCGGCAGCGGCTCGTCGGCGTCGGGCGGCTCGACCACCGGCTCGTCGAGGGCGCGGGCGCCGTCGGTCGCCAGCCGGTCCAGTCGGGCGGTGGACGCGTCGTACAGCGCGTCGACCGCCTCACGGCCGGCGCCCTCGGGGACCAGCGCGTTGTCGATCAGCGTCACCTGCTGGCGCCAGTGGTCGTAGGCGGCGATCTGGCCGACCACCGACACGACGGCATCGGGGTGGCCCAGGTCGTCGGGCGGCGCCGACGGCAGCCGCTCCACCTCCCGGACCACGTCGTAGCCCAGGTAGCCGACGACGCCGCCGTGCAGCGGCGGCAGGTCGGGCAGCACCGGCGAGCGGTAGGCGCCGGCCAGCCCCTCCAGGGCAGCCAGCACCCCCCGGTCGAGGGGCACCGAGGGCGGGAGCTCCCCGTCGGCCTCGATGCGCCCGGACCGGGCCACGAGCGTGGCCGACGGGCGGCGGCCGACGAACGACCACCGGCTCCACCGCTGGCCGTGCTCCACCGACTCGAACAGGAAGCCCGGGTCCCCGCCGACCACCCGGGCGAACCCGGCCACCGGGGTGGTCAGGTCTCCCAGGACCCGCCGCCACACCGGCACCACCGTGTGGTCCCGGGCCAGGGCGCGGAAGTCGTCCCTACTCGGGTGGTGCACCGGCGACCGGTCCGAGCGACCGGTGGAAGCAGGTGAACTCCCCGGTGTGGCACGCGCCGCGGCCCGCCTGGCGGACCCGGAACAGCAGCGCATCGGCGTCGCAGTCGTAGGAGGCGGACACCACCGTCTGCACGTCGCCCGAGGTGTCGCCCTTGGCCCAGCGCTCCCGGCGCGACCGGCTCCAGTAGACCATCCGCCCTGTGGCCAGGGTCTCGGCCAGGGTGGCCTCGTTCATCCAGGCCAGCATGAGGACCTGGCCGGTGTCGTCGTCCTGGGCGACGGCCGGCACCAGGCCGTCGGCGTCGAAGCGGATCTCGACCCCGGGCGGGAGGGCGGCGGGCCGGTGGCTCACAGGTACAACCCGGTGCGGTCCTCGATACGGTCCGACGCCACCGCGTGGACGTCGCGCTCGCGCAGGATGAGGTAGTCCTCGCCCCGCACCTCGACCTCGTAGCGGTCCTCGGGGTTGAACAGCACCCAGTCGGCGGCCCGGACCGCTCGCACCTGCGGGCCCACCGCGACCACCTCGGCCCAGGCCAGGCGCTTGCTCACCTGGGCGGTGGCCGGGATCACGATGCCGGAGCGGGACCGGCGGTCGCCCTCGGCGGCCGGGAGCTGCACGAGCAGCCGGTCGGCCAGCATCGTGATGGGCTGCTTGGCATCTCGGTCGGGCACCGCGCCGACGGTACCGCCCTGCGCCGGGCGAGGGGCGAGCGGGCCCGCTCGGTGACGGTCACGACGGCGTCACGCCGGTCGCACGGCGACGCCCGCCGCCGCCAGCCGGGCTTTCGCGTCGGACACCGTGAACTGGCCGAAGTGGAACACCGACGCCGCCAGCAGGGCGTCGGCGCCACCCGCCAGGGCGCCCTCGACCAGGTGGTCGAGGGTGCCCACTCCCCCGCTGGCCACCACCGGGACGTTGACGGCGTCGACCACCGCTCGGGTGAGCGCGATGTCGAACCCGTCCCTGGTCCCGTCGCGGTCCATGGACGTGAGCAGGATCTCGCCGGCGCCGAGCCGCTCGCACTCGGCCGCCCACTCGACGGCGTCCAGGTCGGTCCGCCGGCGGCCCCCGTGGGTGACCACCTCGTAGCCCGGCCGCCCGTCCTGCCGGCGCCGGGCGTCGATCGCCACCACCACGCACTGGTTGCCGAACTCGGCGGCCATCTCGGCCACCAGCGCGGGCCGCGCCACCGCGGCGGTGTTGACGCCCACCTTGTCGGCCCCCGCCCGCAGCAGGGCCCGGGCGTCGTCGACCGCGCGCACCCCGCCGCCCACGGTGAGCGGGATGAAGACCTGGTCGGCGGTGCGGCGGACCACGTCGACCATGGTCGCCCGCTGGTCCGACGAGGCAGTGATGTCCAGGAACACCACCTCGTCGGCACCGGCCTGGTCGTAGCGGGCAGCCAGCTCGACGGGGTCGCCGGCGTCGCGCAGGCCGACGAAGTTCACGCCCTTGACCACGCGGCCGGCATCGACGTCCAGGCACGGGATGAGCCTCACCGTCCGCACGCGACCAGCGCCTCCGCCACGCTGAAGCTGCCCTCGTACAGGGCGGTCCCGACGACGGCCCCCGCCAGCCGGCGACCGGCCGCCTCCAGCCCGGCGAGCGCCCGCAGGTCGGCCAGCGTGGCCACGCCGCCGGACGCGATCACCGGCACCGCCGTCAGCGCCAGCACGCCGGCCAGCCCCCCGGCGTCGGGCCCGGCCATCATCCCGTCCCGGGCGATGTCGGTCACCACGAACGCGGCCACGCCGCTGTCCTCGAAGCAGCCCAGCGCCTCCGCCGGCGACAGACCCGCCACTGCGGTCCAGCCGCGCACGGCCAGCTGGCCGCCGCGGGCGTCGAGGCCGACGGCGACGGCGCCCGGGTGGCGCCCGGCCAGTCGCCGCACCATGCCCGGGTCCTCCAGAGCGGCGGTGCCGACGACGACCCGGGCCACGCCGGCGTCCAGCAGCGCCTCGGCGGCGGCGTGCGCGACGAAGGCGCCGCCGCTCTGGACCGGCACGCCGGCCGCAGCGGCAGTGGCGGCCACCGCCGCCACCGTCTTCCGGTTCTCGGGCCGGCCGGTGCGGGCGGCGTCGAGGTCGACGACGTGCAGCCACCGGGCGCCGGCGGCCACCAGCTCGCCGGCCACCTCCACGGGGTCGGCCCGGTACACCTTCTCCTGGGCGTAGTCGCCCTGCACCAGGCGGACGCACGCGCCGCTGCGGATGTCGATGGCCGGGTACAGGTCCACGCCGGGCCTCAGGTGCAGCTCGTGGCGAAGGCGGCCAGCAGGGCCAGCCCCACCGGCCCCGACTTCTCGGGGTGGAACTGGGTCCCCCACAGCCGCCCGCGTTCGACCGCCGCCGTCACCGGCCCGCCGTAGTCACAGGTGGCCACCACGTCGGCGGAGGCGGGGGCTGCGAACGAGTGCACGAAGTAGGCCCACGGCTCCGGGCCCAACTGGGCCAGCAGCGCGCTGTCCCGCCCCGTCGCCTCCAGGACGTTCCACTGCATCTGCGGGCGCTTGACTCCCGGTGGTAACGGCGTCACGGTGCCGTCCAGGATGCCCAGACCGGCCACGCCGGGCGCCTCCTCCGACGCCTCGTACAGGAGTTGGAAGCCGATGCAGATGCCGAGGAACGGCGTGCCGGCGGCCACCGCGTCGCGAACCACGGCGTCCAGGCCCGACGCCCGGAGCGCGGCCATGCAGGCGCCGAAGGCGCCGACGCCCGGCAGCACGACCCCGTCGGCGCGCGCCGCGTCGCCTGCGTCGGTGACCAGCGTCGCCTCGGCGCCGACCCGCTCCAGCGCCTTCTGGGCGGACCGCAGGTTGCCGATCCCGTAGTCCAGGACGGCGATCACGGCGAACCGGTGGACGTATCGCGCGCCCTGGCGCGCGATACGGCACCAAGTTCGCCGGGGGGGGAGGCGGGGGTCACAGGACGCCCTTGGTGGAAGGGACGGCGGCGCCTTCGAGGCGGGTGGCGTCGCGCAGGGCCCGGGCCACCGCCTTGAACACGGCCTCCAGGATGTGGTGGGTGTTGCGGCCGCTGCGCAGGTTGACGTGCAGGGTGATCCCGGCTGCGGTGGCGAAGCTCTGCCAGAAGTGCTCGCCGAGCTGCGGGTCGAAGGGGGGCGTGCCCAGGGCCAGGGCGTCCACCGGGCAGGTCACGTCGTAGACCGTGTAGGGGCGGCCCGACAGGTCGAGGGCCACCTCGACCAGCGCCTCGTCCAGCGGCAGCAGCACCGACCCGAACCGCCGGATGCCGGCCTTGTCGCCCAGCGCCTCGGCGAACGCCTCGCCGAGGGTGATGGCGGTGTCCTCCACGGTGTGGTGCGTATCGACCTCCAGGTCCCCCCGGGCCCGCACGGTGAGGGACATGCCGCCGTGCCGCCCCAGCTGGGCCAGCATGTGGTCGAAGAAGGGCAGGCCGGTGTCGACGGTCACCTCTCCGTCGGCGCTGTCGAGGTCGAGGACCACCTGGATCTCTGTCTCGCGGGTCGTGCGCGAGCGGGTGGCGGCCCGGCTCACCGGTCCAGCACCTCGGCCAGCGCGGCCAGGAAGGCGTCGTCCTCCTCGGGCGTGCCCACTGTGACGCGCAGGCAGCCGTCCAGGCGCGGCCACCCCGACATGTCGCGCACCAGCACGGACCGGTCCACCAGGCCCTGCCACACCTTGGCCCCCTCGCCGTCGTGGGGCCGGAACAGCACGAAGTTGGCGTCGCTCGGCCACACCTGCACGGCCAGCCCGGCCAGCCGGGCGGCCAGGCGCTCCCGCTCGGCCGCCACCGCCGCCACCCGCGCCTCCATGTCGGCGCGGAACCGCAGGGCCAGCAGGCCGGCCGCCTGCTTCACCGCGTCGAGGTGGTAGGGCAGGGCCCGCCGCTCCAGCTCGGCCACCACCGGGGACGGGCCGACGAGGTAGCCGAGCCGCGCCGCCGCCATCGACCACGTCTTGGAGTAGGTCCGGGTGACCACCACGCTGGCGTCCTCGCCGACCAGGGCCAGCGCCGACCAGGGCGAGAACTGGCCGTAGGCCTCGTCCACCACCACGAGCCCCGGAGCGAGGGCGGCGACCTCGGCCACCACCTCGGCCGGCTCGGCCCCGCCGGTCGGGTTGTTCGGGGAGCACACGAAGGTCACGGCCGGCTGCGCGTCGCGCGCCACGCGGCGTACCTCGGCCAGGTCCAGGTGCCAGCCCGGTGCCCGCTCGCCCTCGGCCACCGCCGTGCCGGTCAGGCGGGCGATGTGGGAGTGGAGGGCGTAGGTCGGCTCGAACACCGCCGCGACGCGGCCCGGCCCCCCGTAGGCCAGGAGGAGGGTCTGGAGGACCTCGTTGGAACCGTTGGCGCAGAACACCTGCTCAGGGGCAACGCCGTGGAGGTCCGCAAGCCCGGCCCGCAGGGCGGTCGCCTCCCGGTCGGGGTAGCGGTTGAACGCGATGCCCGCCACCGCCTCGGCCAGGGCCGCCACGAACGCCGGCGGCGGCGGGTAGGGCGACTCGTTGGTGTTCAGGCGGACGGCGACGTCGACCTGGGGCGAGTGGTAGCCCGGGCCGAGGCCGGCGTCGCCGCCGGCGCCGGCCGGGGTCACGACGCCCACCGTGCACCGACCGACCGGGCGTGGGCGGCCAGGCCCTCGGCCTCGGCCAGGGCCACCACCGAGGGTCCCAGGCGGGCCAGGCCGGCCTCGTCCACGGAGATGACGTGGACCGTCTTGCGGAAGTCGGCCACGCCGAGGGCGCCCGAGAACCGGGCCGAGCCGTAGGTGGGAAGAACGTGACTGGGGCCGGCCACGTAGTCGCCGACGCTGGCGGGC
>DATLFQ010000144.1:0-8914 GCA_035540915.1 Acidimicrobiales bacterium | reverse complement strand
CGGGAGGACCTGCCCATCGGCTGACGGTCTGGTGTCGCGGGGCGCGCGGCCGTGGCGGTAGCGTGTTGGCGGAGCGAACGGCGTGCGCCGGCGCGCCGGACAAGGAGGCGGTCGTACATGGATCTCGGTCTCGACGTCAGCGAGCACGGCGCAGCGACGGTGCTCGCCGTACGGGGCGAGGTGGACGTGTACACCGCCCCGAGGCTCCGTGAGCGCCTGGTCGAGCTGGTGAACCAGGGCAAGCGCATGATCGTGATCGATCTCGAGGGGGTGGAGTTCTTGGACTCCACCGGCCTGGGCGTGCTCGTGGGCGGCCTGAAGCGCCTGCGCACCAACGACGGCGACCTCTCCCTGGTCTGCACGCAGCACCGCATCCTGCGGGTCTTCGAGATCACCGGGCTCACGAAGGTGTTCACCATCCACACCTCGGTCGACGACGCCGTGGCCGTCCCGCAGTAGCCGGTTCGGCCATGGCCCTTTCGGTGGACGTCCCGGTTCCGGACATCGAGCTGCAGATCCCGGCCCGTCCCGAGTACATCGGCCTGGCCCGCCTGGTCGTCTCGTCGCTGGCGTCGTCCCGCCGGCGCCTGGCCGACGACCGCATCAACGACCTCAAGCTGGCGGTGTCCGAGGCCTGTACCAACGCCATCGAGGTGCACGCCGGCCTCGACATCGACGAGCGGGTCCTCCTGCGCTGGGTCGAGGGCGACGACCGCCTGGAGGTGGCGGTGGAGGACCGGGGGCCCGGGTTCGACCCGGCCGCGCTGCCCCAGCACCCGCCGGTTACGGACCCCGAGCGGCTCAACTTCGAGCGCGGCCTCGGCATTCCGCTCATCCGCACGCTCGTCGACCACGTGGACTTCGCCCCGTCGGCCGCCGGCACCTCCGTGCGCATGGTGATGTACTGCGGCCCAGCCGACGACCCCGACGGCGAGCTGGTCGAGGAACCCCAGGACTGACCGTGGCACTGCGCCAGGCCCTGAAGCGACTGACCACCTCGGTCGGCGAGCTGGACCGCCGGGCCCTGCGGGAGTTCTGCTGCGGGGTCGAGGGCGCGGTGCCCATCGCCGAGCTTGAGCCGCGCCAGGAGGGCCGGGTCGTCGGCGAGATCACCTCCCTGCGGATCGTGCCGCGGCCCGATTGCGCCGGCTGGCTGGAGGCCACCATCTCCGACGGCACCGGCTCGGTGGTGGCCATGTGGACCGGGCGGGCCAGCATCGCGGGCGTGGCCTCGGGCCGGCGCCTGGTCATCTCCGGGCGCGGCGCCCCCAAGGGCCGCAGCGGCCGGCTGGTGATCCTGAACCCGCGCTACGAGCTGCTCGGCTGAGCGCCCGCCGCCCCGGGGGCAGGGGGCCCGCCGGTGAGGATGTCGGTCACCGGCCCCTCTGAGTCCATCGTCACCAGCACCAGCACTTCGTCGCCGGCCTGCACCACCGTGTCGCCCCGCGGCACGATCACGTGGGCGTCGCGCACCACGGCCACGACCGTCGCGTCCCGGGGGAAGAGCAGGTCCTTGATGGCGCGGCCGACCGCAGGCGAGCCGTCGGCCAGGGTGACTTCGACCAGCTGGGCGTCCTGGAACTGCAGGAGCCGGACCAGCGAGCCGACGGCGACCGCCTCCTCGACCAGTGCGGAGAGCAGGTGGGGCGTCGACACCGACACGTCCACCCCCCATGACTCGTTGAACAGCCAGTGGTTCTTGGGGTGGTTCACGCGGGCCACCACCCGGGGGACGGCGAACTCCTGCTTGGCCAGCAGCGACACCACGAGGTTGTCCTCGTCGTCCCCGGTGGCGGCCACCACCACGTCGACCTCGGCCAGGCCCGCCTCGTGCAGGTTGCTCACCTCGCAGGCGTCGCCGACGAACCAGCGCGCCGCGACCGTCGGTTGCGCCCGGGCCACCACGGCCGGGTCCTGCTCGATGACCAGCACGTCGTGGCCGGCCTCGTGCAGATCGGTGGCGATGAAGGTGCCGACGTTGCCGGCCCCGGCGATGGCGACCTTCATGTGGCGGCGGGCCCGGCCAGGCGCTGCTCCAGGGCGTCGAGGTCGGCCTTGGTCACCATCACGTGGAGGATGTCGCCCTCCTGGCCGACGATGTCGGGCCCGGCCAGGCGCGCCACGCCGGCCCGGGTCACCGCGGCGACGCGGAAGCGGCCTCCGGCGCCGATGCCGGCCAGCTTGCGCCCGGCCCAGGCGGCCGGCAGCGCGCGCTCAACCAGGCTCAGTGCCCCGGAGGGGTCGGTCCACTCGACCTCGGTGCGCTCGGGGAACAACCGGCGCAGCACCTGGTCGGTGGTCCAGCGGACCTGCGCCACGGTCGGGATGCCGAGCCGCTCGTAGATCACGGCCCGCCGGGGGTCCTGGATGCGGGCCACCACGTTCGGGACCTCGTAGGTCTCCCGGGCGATGCGGGCGGTCAGGATGTTCGAGTTGTCGCCCCCCGCCGTGGCGGCCAGCGCACCCGCCTCCTGGATGCCGGCCTGCTCCAGGTGGTCCCGGTCGAAGCCGAAGCCGACGACGTGCCGCCCGCCCCAGCGCTCCGGGCGGTATCGCTCGAAGCTGCGGGCATTTTTGTCGACCACGGCCACCGAATGGCCGGTGGCGTACAGCGACGCGGCCAGCTCGGAGCCGACCCGCCCGCAGCCCACGACGACGACGTGCACGGCGCCATCCAAGTACGCCCGCCCGGCGCGCACAACCCGGGGCGCGACCTAACGTCGTGCCCGATGCTTCCCGTCGTAAAGCGGGTGTTGGTGGGCAAGCCGCTGGCGACGGCCGACCAGGAGCACCAGCTCATCCCCAAGTCGGTGGCGCTGCCCGTCTTCTGCTCCGACGCCATCTCCTCGACGGCCTATGCCACCGAGGAGATCCTCTTCGTCACGGCCGTCGCCGCCACCAGCAGCCTGCAGGTCGGCCTCGACCGGCTGGTGCCCATCGCCTTCGGCGTGGCCGCCCTTCTGGCCATCGTGGTGACGTCGTACCGGCGCACGATCCACGCCTACCCCCAGGGGGGCGGCTCCTACGTCGTCAGCAGAGAGAACCTGGGCACCAAGGCGTCGCTGGTGGCAGGGGCGTCGATCCTGGTCGACTACATCCTCACGGTGGCCGTGTCCATCTCGGCCGGCGTGGCGGCCATCATCTCCATCCCCGCGTTCGCAGGGTTGCGGGACAACCGGGTGGGCCTGGCCCTGGTCCTCATCGCGCTGATCACCGTGGCCAACCTGCGCGGGCTCAAGGAGTCGGGGACGCTCTTCGCCGTCCCGACCTACGTCTACATCGCCACCATGGTGCTGCTCGTGGTCTACGGGCTGGTGCAGTCGTTCCTCGGCGACATCGGCCGCGTTCCGTTCGATCCCGAGCACTCCGAGGCGGTCCGGGAGGCGGGCGGCGCCATCGGCCTGTTCCTGCTGCTCAAGGGTTTCTCGTCCGGCGCGGTGGCGCTGACCGGCATCGAGGCGGTGGCCGACGGCGTGCCCGCGTTCCGAAAGCCCCAGGCCAAGAACGCCTCCACCACCTTGATACTGATGGCGGTGATCCTCGGATCGCTGTTCCTCGGCACGGCCGCGCTGGCGCAGCGCCTGCACCCCTTCCCCAGCCACGACGAGACGGTGCTGTCGCAGCTCGGCCACCTCGTCTTCGGCGGCGGCCCGCTGTTCCTCCTCCTGCAGTTCGCCACCGCGGCGATCCTGGTGCTGGCGGCCAACACCGCCTACGCCGACTTCCCCCGCCTGTCTTCGATCATCGCCCGCGACGGCTTCCTGCCCCGCCAGCTGGCCAACCGCGGCGACCGTCTGGTCTTCTCCAACGGCATCGTCTTCCTGGCTCTGGCCGCCTCCCTGCTCATCATCGCCTTCGGCGGCGTCACCAACGCCCTCATCCCGCTGTACGCGGTGGGCGTGTTCACCTCGTTCACGCTGAGCCAGCTGGGGATGGTGCGCTACCAGCAGCGCCACCGCGCGCCGGGCTGGCGGCTCGGCGCCACCATCAGCGGCTTCGGGGCGACCGTCACGTTCGGTGTGCTCCTGGTGGTGGCCACCACCAAGTTCGCCGACGGCGCCTGGGTGCCCCTGGTCGTGGTGCCCAGCATCATCTTCGTCTTCCTGGCCATCAAGCGGCACTACGACCGGGTGTCGAGCATCCTCACCATCGCGCCCGAGGACGTGCACCCCGAGGTGTTCAACCACACCGTGGTGGTGCTGGTGGGCCGCGTCCACAAGGGCGTCATCAAGGCGCTCGCCTACGCCAAGTCGCTGCAGCCCAACCACCTGGCCGCGGTGTTCGTGGCGGCCGACGACGACGACCGCGAGGCGATCCAGCGCGAGTGGCGGCGCTTCCACATGGACGTGCCGCTCGAGATCGTGTCCTCGCCCTACCGCGACCTGGTCGAGCCGGTCGAGCGGTTCCTGAGCGACCTCGACGAGCGATGGGACAACGACACCATCAGCGTCGTGATCCCGGAGTTCGTGGTCGCGCACTGGTACGAGAACGTCCTGCACAACCAGAGCGCGCTGGCTCTGAAGCTGGCCCTGCTCGACCGGCCGGGCACGGTGGTCATCTCGGTGCCCTACCACCTGGGCAGCCCGCCGCCGCTGAACGGAGCCGTGCCGCCCGGGGGCTAGGGTTCGCGGTGGTGTGCCGTGAAGGAAGGTCGGCGGATGATGCCCGCCGTCCCCAGCCGCCGTGAGCGCGGCCGAGACCACCGCACCGCCCCCCGCCCCTGCCCGGTCACCCTGGGCATCGTGGCCGGGCTGGTGGTGGGAGAGGTGATCGGCATCAGCGCCTCGCTCCTCGGCGCAACCGCCCTGGCGGCCGCCGGCCGCCCCACCGACCCCGGCCGGGCGCCCACATGATGCCAACGTGGTGCCATACCGCTCGCCCTGGCGCGCGATTCGCGCACCGGTTCGTGCTGGCGGTTGCCGCGCTCCTCGGCCCGGTCCCGCTGCTGGCTGCGGCCGGTTCGGCACAGACGACGACCACCGCGGGGGCGGTGCTGGTGACGACGGTGGACGGCACGATCACGCCGGTCATGGCCCGCCACCTGGCCGGCGCCATCGACCGGGCCGAGCGTGACGCGGCCCAGCTGCTGGTCGTCGAGCTGGACACGCCCGGCGGCCTGGAGAGCTCCGTGCGGGACATGGTCCAGGACATCCTGGCCTCGCCGGTCCCCGTGGCGGTCTACGTGGCACCGGCCGGCGCCCGGGCCGCGTCCGCCGGCGCCATCGTCACCTTCGCCGCCCACGTGGCCGCCATGGCGCCCGGGACGGCGATCGGGGCGTCCACGCCGGTCGACCTGGAGGGCGGCGACGTGGCCCGCAAGGTGGTCAACGACGCCACCGCCTTCGCCGAGTCCATCGCCCGCCTGCGGGGCCGCAACGTGGCGTTCGCCGCCGACGCCGTGCGCGAGGGCCGCTCGGCGTCGGCGGCCGAGGCGGTCGAGCTGGACGTGGTCGACCTGGAGGTGCCCACGCTGGCCGCCCTGCTCCAGGAGCTCGACGGGCGCACCGTCGTCGTGTCGCCCGGCGACCGCCCGGTGGTGCTGCGCTCGGCGGGGGCCGCGGTGGCCCGTGACGAGATGGGCCTGTTCGAACGGGTGCAGCAGTGGCTCGCCGACCCCAACCTGGCCTACCTGTTCCTGTCGCTCGGCACGATGGCGATCGTGCTCGAGCTGGCCAGCCCGGGCGTGGGTGCCGGAGGTATCGCCGGCGCAGTCCTGCTGCTGCTCGCCATGTTCTCCCTGGCCGTGCTGCCGGTGAACGTCGTCGGGCTGCTGCTCGTGGCCCTGGCCGCCGGCCTGTTCGTGGTGGAGCTGTTCGTGCCGGGTGTCGGGGTGGCCGCGGCCGGTGGCGCCGTCGCGCTCGGGCTCTCGGGTCTGTTCCTGGTGCGAGACGTGCCCGGCTTCGAGGTGAGCGCAGCCGTGCTGGTCCCCGTCGCCGTGCTGGCCGGCGTCGCCGCACTGGTCGCCGGCCGGGTCGCCCGGACCGTCCGGGGCGCACCGGCCCGCACCGGGGTCGGCCTGTTCGAGGGGCGGGTCGTGCGAGTCGACCGCACCGAGGGCGCCGCCGGTTGGGCCTTCCTGGAAGGGGCCTGGTGGCGGGTGCGGGCGCGCGCAGGTGGCGAGCTCCCCGCTGGGACGCAGGTGCGGGTGGTCGAGGTGGACGGGCTGGAGCTGGTGGTCGAAACGACCGCCACCGACGAGGCACCCCTGGAGGAGCGCCGATGAACGAGAACGTGCTGGTCGGGTTGGGTGTCGCTGCCGGGCTCGTGCTGATCTACGTGGTCTTCGCGGTCCGCATCGTGACCGAGTACGAGCGAGGGGTGATCTTCCGGCTCGGCCGGGTGATCGGGGCCAAGGGGCCGGGCCTGTTCTTCCTGATCCCGATCGTCGACAAGATGGTGAAGGCGAACCTGCAGACCTTCGCCACCGAGATCCCGCCCCAGGAGCTGATCACCAAGGACAACGTGACGGTGCGCGTCACCGCCGTGACCTACTTCAACGTGGTCGACGCGGTGAAGTCGGTGGTGGCGGTGTCGAACTACCGCTTCGCCACCTCACAGGTGTCGCAGACAACCCTCCGGAGCGTGCTCGGCCAGGTCGACCTGGACGCGCTCCTGGTCAACCGCGACGACATCAACCAGGAGCTGCAGCGGATCATCGACAGCCTCACCGAGCCGTGGGGCGTCAAGGTCAGCCTGGTGGAGCTGAAGGACGTGGAGCTTCCGGAGTCCATGCGCCGGGCCATGGCCCGCCAGGCCGAGGCCGAGCGCGAGCGGCGGGCCAAGGTCATCCACGCGCAGGGCGAGCTGGAGGCGTCGCACGCGCTGCGGCAGGCGGCCGCGCAGTTGGAGACGCCGGCCGCCATGCAGCTCCGGGTCCTGGCCACCCTGGTCGAGGTGTCGAACGAGAAGAGCAGCACGCTCATCTTCCCGATCCCCATCGAGCTGCTGCCGCTGGCCCGCCGGCTGGCCGGCGACGGCGGCGAGGCCGGGGCGACGCCGCCGGTCGGGTGAGGGTCGGCGTCCGGCTCGGGCTGGCGCTGCTGCGGGTGCACCAGGCGGTCTACGACCGGTCAGGGGGCCGCATCGGGCACCGGCTCCTCGGTGTGGACTGCCTGCTGCTGCGCACCGCCGGCCGCCGCTCCGGCCGGCGCCGCACCGCCGCCCTGGCATACGCCCGCGACGGCCGCGACTACCTCGTCGTGGCCTCCGTCGGCGGGTCCGACCGGCCACCGGGGTGGCTGGCCAACGCGCGGGCCGAGCCGTCCGTCGAGGTGCAGGTCGGCCGCCGCCGGTTCGGCGCCACCGCCTCGGTCGTCGAGCCGGGGGACGCCGGCTACGAGCCGCGGTGGCGCCTGGTCAACGAGCGCAGCAGCGGTCGCTACCGGCGCTACCAGTCCCGCACGCAGCGGGGGCTGCCGGTGGTGGTGCTTCGACCGACCGCGTGACCTTCGAGCGGCCATGCCGCTCTCTGCGGTCGCCGGCGCAACCGCCGCCAACCTGACCGTCCTCTGAAACGGCAGGGGCAAGAGTTGCTTTTCGATTGGTGGAAACTAGAGTTACCGCCTCTGGAAACCACAGAAGCGGCCTTCTCGAAGTCGGAGCGTGAGACGCTGAAGGCGATCTACCGCGTGGCCGGCCAGCACAACGGCACGGCGCCGGCCGGGGCGCACACCGGGGACCTGGCCGATGCCCTGCACGTCAGCCCCGGCACGGTCACCGCGGCCATCAAGCGCCTGGCCGACCGTGGGCTGGTCGACCACCGGCCCTACCGCGGCGTCGAGCTGACCGCCGACGGGCGGCGGGCCGCGGTGGCTGCCATCCGCCGCCACCGCATCGTCGAGCGGTTCCTCTCCGACATGCTCGGCTATCCCTGGAACGAGGCGGACCGCTTTGCCGCCAGCTTCGAGCACGAGCTGCCCCAGGACGTCGAGGACCGGCTCTACCTGGCCCTGCACCGGCCCGGCACGTGCCCGCACGGGTTCCCCATCCCGGCACCCGAGGTGGTCGACATCCCCGAGCTGCCGCCGCTGTACGCGTT
Organism: Acidimicrobiales bacterium; assembly: GCA_035540915.1. GTDB lineage: Bacteria > Actinomycetota > Acidimicrobiia > Acidimicrobiales > DATLFQ01. The sequence continues at coordinate 876 of DATLFQ010000144.1, read as the reverse complement.
GGAGCCGGGCGACATCGCGGTCGTCGCCGTGCCCGGCTCGACCGACCCCGACGTCGTGGCCTTCCTGGACACCCTGGGCCTGCGCCCCGGCGTCCAGGTCGAGGTCCGTGAGAAGCATCCCTTCGACGGCCCGCTGGTGCTTGTCGTGGAGGGCCAGCAACGCACCGTGGGCGACCGCATCGCCCGCCAGATCTACGTGAGGAGAGAGAGCGCATGATCCCGACGCTGACCACCGCCGCCGAGGGCGGCTACCAGGTCTTCGACCTGCGGGGGGGCGAGTTCCTCTGGCTGTTCTTCTCGGCTGCGACCGCGCTGCTGGCCATCGCCGTGGGCTTCTCGCTCATGAAGGGCGTCCTGGCGGCCGACCAGGGAACGCCGAAGATGATCGAGATCGCCACCGCCATCCAGGAGGGGGCGATGGCCTACCTGCGGCGGCAGTTCAAGACGATCGCGTTCATCCTGGTGCCGCTGGTCGTCATCGTGTTCGTGACCTCCACCGAGGTCCTGCGGCCCGACGGCTCCTCGGCCCTGTCGTTCGGCCAGTCGGGCATCTTCCGCACCCTGGCCTTCCTGGCCGGCTGCTTCCTGTCCGGCCTCACCGGCTTCATCGGCATGGGCCTGGCCGTGCGGGGCAACGTGCGCACGGCGGCCGCGGCCCGCTCGGGAAGCCTGCCGGCGGCCCTCAAGGTGGCCTTCCGCACCGGCGGCGTGGCGGGCATGTTCACCGTCGGCCTGGGCCTGCTGGGCGCCACCGTCATCATCCTGATCTTCCAGAACACCAGCTCGGCCATCCTGGTCGGCTTCGGCTTCGGCGGCTCACTCCTGGCCCTGTTCCTGCGGGTGGGCGGCGGCATCTTCACCAAGGCCGCCGACGTG
>DATLFQ010000143.1:0-4598 GCA_035540915.1 Acidimicrobiales bacterium | reverse complement strand
ACGGCATCACGATGCTCGGCCCGACCGGCCCGCTGGTCGGGCTGGTGCCGGGCCCCTGGGGGGAGGCCGACGTGGATCTCCCCGTCGGCTCGTGCCTGCTGGCCTACACCGACGGGCTGCTGGAGGTGCGCGACACCGCCGGCGGCTGGGCCGATCTGGGCGACCTGCGCGCCCGCCTGAACGGCACCGCGGTGATCGACGTCGAGCAGCTGGCCGACCTGTGCCTGGAGTTCCACGACCACTTCGACGGCCGGGAACGCTCCGACGACGTGACGGTCGTGGTGGTCGGTGTCGGCGACTGACGGAGAAGGCCTTTCTCAGCGGACGACCCGCTCGGCCGCGGCGAGCACCTCCTCCGGCACCGTCACCCCGAGGGCCGCCGCCACTTGCAGATTGATCTCGGTCACGAAGCTGCCCGGGTTCTCGACCGGCACCTCGGCGACGGGCGTTCCGCCCAGCAGCCGGACGGCCTGGCGGGCCATCTGCCGGTAGAGGTTGGGGACGTCGGGCCGCAGGGTCAGCAGCGCCGTCGAGGTGGCGGTGTTGGCGACGAGGGGAAGTGACCGGGCCGCCGCCGCGGTCTCGAGCTCCTTGGTGAAGCGGGCCGTGGTGGGCGAGTTGAGCGCCCACACCGCGCCTGCCCCCCGGTCCCGGACGGCCGCGACGGCGGCGGCCGCGTCCTGCTCGCCGGTGAAGGTGGCCTCGACCAGCGACATGCCGAGATCGGCGGCCGCCTTGACGGCCTGGTCCTTCACGGCCAGCGCGGCCGGATCGGCCGGCGGGTAGACGATGCCGAAGACGTCGACGCCGGGCAGTGCCCGCCGGGCAAGGTCGAGGGTGCGGTCCGGCGGGACTCGGAAGGTGGCGCCGGTCAGGCGGCCTTCGGGCCGCTGGGGGTTGGTGAGCAGGCCCCCGGCCACCGGGTCGTTGACCAGGAAGATCACATGGAGCCCGGGCGCGGCGGAGGCGGCCGCCTGGGCGCCGGTGGTCGACAACGCCACGATGAGGTCGGCGCCCTGCTCCTGCCAGGCCCGCGCCGTCGCTTCCGCGTCGGCCCGGTCTGCGTGCACCTCCGCGAGGTCACGACCGAGCAGGGTCAGGTTCTCGCCCTCGACGTAGCCCGCCTTCGCCAGCTCGTCGAGGAAGGCGGCCTGGTTGTCGGCCTGGCCGGAGAACACCGCCCGCAGGAAGCCGATGGTGCGGGCTGCCGGTCGGTCGACCTGGGCGCCGCCGCCCGACCCGCAGCCGCCGAGCAGGACCACGATGGCCAGCGCGGCGGCGCGCACGACCGACCAGCCTGCCCCCCGGCGGCGTGCCATGAGCGGCAGCGTACGCGGGGTGCCGGCCGGCCGCCGGGTCCGGCGGGGATCGGTAGCGTGGCCGGCCATGGCACCCTCCCGGAAACCAGACGTGAAAGTCGCCGGCGGCGAGCCGCCGGCCGGCCTGCAGGTCGACGACCTGGAGGTCGGCACCGGCCCCGAAGCCACCGCCGGCACCACCGTCGACGTCCACTACGTCGGCGTGTCCTGGTCGACCGGGAACCAGTTCGACGCCTCGTGGGACCGCCGGTCCACCTTCTCGTTCCGCCTGGGCGGCGGTCAGGTGATCGCCGGCTGGGACCAGGGTGTCGCCGGGATGAAGGTCGGCGGCCGCCGCCGGCTCACCATCCCGCCCGAGCTCGGGTACGGCAGCCGTGGCGCCGGCGGCGTCATCGAGCCGAACGAGACGCTGGTGTTCGTCATCGACCTGATGGGCGTGCGCTAGGGGGCGCGCCGGGGGCGCGCTGTCCTGAGGGCCGGTCGCCGGTACCGTGTCGGGCGATGGCTCGGGGAAGGCCGGGCACGGCGGCGCTCCTTCTGGTTGCTCTCCTCACGGCGTCGGCCTGTGCGGGCCCGCCCGACGACCCTGTGGTGCGGGCCGTCGCTGGTGGCGGGGCGGCCGTTCCCGCCGCCGTGGCGGCGACAGGCGACGTCGAGGCACCGCCGGCCACGGCGACCACGGCCCCACCGCCGCCACCCGCCGCACCGCCGCCTGCGCCGCCCCCGCCGGCGCCGGTCCGGTCGGTCACCGAGCAGGCCTGGACGCCCATGGCCACGGCCGGTCCGGTGACCCTCCTGCACCCGGCGTTGCGCGTCGAGCGGGTCGGGTTCCACGAGTCCACCCACGAGGGGGCGCAGCAGGTCGACCCGGCGCCCACGGCGGCGTCGCCCACCACCCTCGAGAGCCGGGAGCGGGGGACCTCGCACCGGTCGGCCATCGACGTGGTGGTCGACCCCGGGGTCGAGATCCGGGCGCCGGTGACCGGTCGGGTCAAGCGGGCGGGCACCTACGTCCTGTACTGCGACTACTCCGACGACTTCGCCGTGATCGAGCCGGACGACCGGCCGGGCTGGGAGGTCAAGCTCCTGCACATCGACGGCGTGCGGGTCCGCCGGGGGATGCGGGTCGTGGCCGGCGAGACGGTGATGGCCCGGCGGGCCACCCAGCTCCCGTTCCAGTCGCAGGTCGACGAGATCGCCCCGGTGCAGCCGGCCTGGCCGCACGTGCACATCGAGGTCGTCGACCTGGCCATCCCCAACGTGCCGTCCCCCGGCGGCGGCTGCAAGTAGGGTCCGCCGCGATGGACGTCACGGTGCGCCACAGCCCCTCGTTCGCCGTTGCCCGGGTCAATCTGGCCGGCAACGAGCAGCTCCGCGCCGAGTCGGGCGCCATGATGGCGACCTCTGCCGGCGTCGCCGTCACGTCCAGCACCCAGGGTGGGATGCTCAAGGGGCTGAAGCGCTCATTCCTCGGCGGCGAGAGCCTGTTCGTGTCCACCTTCACGGCGCCGGCCGGCGGCGGCTGGGTCGACGTGGCCCACCACCTGTCGGGCGACATCCTCACCGTGGAGGTGACGCCCGGCGAGCCGGTGTCCATCACCAAGGGGTGCTGGCTGGCGTCGGCGCCCGAGGTCGAGCTGGACACCAGATGGGGCGGCTTCAAGAGCATGTTCGGCGGCGAGGGTGGGTTCCTCGTCCACGCCACGGGCCAGGGCACCGCCCTGCTGGCCTGCTACGGGGCGCTGGACACGTTGCGGCTGGGCGCCGGCGAGTCGGTCACCATCGACACCGGCCACGTGGTCGCCTTCGGGCCGACGGTGCAGAGCTCGCTGCGCCGGGTCGCCGCCGGCATGATGCAGACGCTGAAGTCCGGCGAGGGCCTGGTGTTCGACTTCACCGGCCCCGGCTGGGTGATGACCCAGAGCCGCAACCCGGCCGCCCTGGAGGCGTGGATCAAGCAGGTCATGCCCGGCGAGACCGGCGGCGCCGGTGGCGGGCCGCTCGGTGGCCTGGGCGGTTTGCTCGGCCGCTGAGCGGGCGCCGTGGGCAGACGCCGCCTCCCGCTCGTCGTTGCCGCGCTGCTGGCGCTGGCACCGGCCGCCTGCGCCGGCGGGGGCAGCGGCGGCGGCGAGGGCGAACCGGCGGCGGCACCCACGCCGGCTCCGTCGGGAACTTCGACCACCGCGGTGGGGTCGATCGACGCCGGCGACTGGGCCGGCGAACGGTTCGACCTCGGCATCGTCGACCGGATCGACCGCACCGAGGACGGCCGCACGGTGGTGGTGCTCGACCGGGTGCAGCTCCTGACCGGGGGCGAGCCGCTCTCGGGCGACCAGTTCGTCGACGAGCCGATCGTGTTCGGCAACACCGACGTCCCCTTCCAGAACGACAGCAACCGGCTGCGGACCTACGTGCTGCACCCGCAGGTCGAGGTGCTGCGGCTGGCCAACGGCGTGGCCCGCATCCCCGACGGCAAGATCGACGACGTCGTCGAGGCCGCCGAGGAGTGCCCCGGCGAGTGCATCTTCATCGAGAACTAGCCCCTCGCCCCGCTGCGTAGGCAACTCCGTGCAGAGCGCCGGTCTCGACCCCGCCCCGCGGGCCGCCGCGAGGGACCGGTAGGCGCTGCGGGTCGGCGCGTAGGGACGGCCCGTTCAGCAGCCGGTGGAGAACCGGACGCGAGTGACCAGCCCGGCGCCGTCGAACGTCAGGGAGACCTGGCCGAACTCCTCCCACAGCGCGCCGTCCACCACCTGGTCGAGCGTCACCGGCTCCCAGACGGGATCGTCGAGCAGGTCGTCGTCCGGGCACACTGCCCGCGCGTTGGCCAGCCGCAGCACCTCGACCTGCGGGTGCAGCACGTAGGTCCGCAGCCGGTTGCTGTCGTTCTGGAAGGGGAGGTCGGTGTTGCCGAACACGATCGGCTCCTCGGTGAACTGGTCGCCCGAGAGCGGCTCACCCTTGGTCAGGAGTTGCACCCGGTCGAAGACCACCACCGTGCGCCCGTCCTCGGTGCGGTCGATCCGGTCGACGATGCCGAGATCGAACCGTTCGCCGGCCCAGTCGCCGGCGTCGATCGACCCCGCTGCGGTGGTCGAGGTTCCCGAGGGGGCCGGCGTGCGCGCCACCGCCGGTTCCTCGCCGCCGTCGCCGCCGGCGCAGGCGGTTGGTGCCAGCGCCAGCAGCGCGGCAACCACGAGCGGGAGGCGGCGTCGGCCCACGGCGCCCGCTCAGCGGCCGAGCAAGCCGCCCAGGCCACCGAGCGGCCCGCCACCGGCG
>DATLFQ010000142.1:0-5640 GCA_035540915.1 Acidimicrobiales bacterium | reverse complement strand
TGCCGGCCGAGCTCGGCGGCGACGCCGAGCGGTTCAGCAACGACAGCGGCGTGCTGCTCAAGTTCCACGGCATCTACCAGCAGGACGACCGCGACATCCGGGCCGAGCGGGCCCGCCAGGGGCTGGGCGTCTTCTCCATGTGCATGGTCCGGACCGCCATCCCGGGCGGCGCCCTGACGGCCGAGCAGTACCTGGCCATGGACGACCTGTGCGGCGCCCTCGGCAACGGCACCCTGCGCATCACCACCCGCCAGGGCCTGCAGTACCACTTCATCGCCAAGGCGGACCTCAAGCCGCTGCTGTCCACGCTGAACTCGCACCTGGTGACCACGCTGGGCGCCTGCGGCGACGTGGTGCGCAACACCATGTGCTGCCCGGCCCCGCTGGCCGACCGGGACGCCAGCGGGGTGCAGGACCTCGCCGGCGAGATCGCCCGGCGGTTCCGCCCGAAGACCTCGGCCTACTACCAGCTGTGGATGGACGGCGAGCGGGCGGCCAGCGCGCCGGTGCCCGGTGACGAGCCGCTCTACGGCGCCAGCTACCTGCCCCGGAAGTTCAAGATGGCCATCGCCTTCCCGGGCGACAACTGCGTCGACCTGCTGACCAACGATCTCGGCCTGCTGCCGGTCCTGGACGGCGACGGCCGGGCCCGCGCCTTCACCGTGGTGGTGGGCGGCGGCATGGGCAAGAGCCACACCGACGCCACCACCTACCCCCGCCTGGCCGACCCCCTCACGACGGTGGGCGCCGACGAGGTGCTGGAGGTCCTCGAGGCGGTGGTGATCGTCCAGCGCGACCACGGGAACCGGGCCGACCGGGACCACGCCAGGCTCAAGTACCTGGTGGGGTCGTGGGGCATCGACCGCTTCCGGGCCGCCGTCGTCGCGCAGCTGGGACGGCCGCTGCCAGCGCCGGAGCCGGTCGTCCTGGACGGGGCCGACGACCACCTGGGCTGGCACCCCCAGGGCGACGGCCGATGGTTCCTCGGAGTCAAGGTGGAGAACGGGCGCATCGCCGACCGACCCGACGGGGTGCGCGTGCGGTCGGGGCTGCGGGCCGTCGTCGAGCGCTACTCCCCCGGCATTCGCTTCACGCCCCGGGAGGACGTCCTGCTGACCGGCATCGCGGAGGCCGACCGGGAAGCTGTCGCCGCGCTGCTGGCCGGCCACGGCGTGGTGCCGGCCGAGCACTGGGTGCCGGTCAAGCGCAACTCCTTCGCCTGCCCGGCCCTGCCGACGTGCGGGCTGGCGCTGACCGAGTCCGAGCGGGCGCTGCCGGCCGTGCTCGACGAGCTGCACGCCGAGCTCGGCGATCTGGGCCTGGGCGACCTCGACGCCCACGTGCGCATGACCGGCTGCCCCAACGGGTGCGCCCGGCCCTACACCGCCGAGATCGGGCTGGTGGGCAGGGGCAAGCGCAGCTACGACATCCACCTGGGGGGCGAGCCGGTCGGCATCCGCCTCAACTCCATCTTCGCCGAGAACGTGCCCCGCCCCGAGCTGGTCAACGTGCTGCGGCCGGTGCTGGCCGCCTACCGCGACCGCGGCCTGCCCGGCGAGAGCTTCGGGGACTTCTGCCACCGCCTCGGCGTGGCCACGCTGCGGGCCGAGCTGGGCAACGAGTCGTGGGTGCGGCGGCCCCGCCAGGTGGCCGGGGTGGCGGGCTGATGACCGTGACGTCCGATGCCCCCACCGCCGTCCGGACCGGTCGCACCGTCTGGCTCACCGGCCTGCCCTCGGCCGGCAAGTCCACGCTGGCCCGTCTGCTGGCCGAGCGCCTCCGGGCCGCGGGGCGGCCCGTCGAGGTGCTCGACGGCGACGAGGTGCGCGCCGAGCTGTCGGCCGAGCTGGGCTTCACCCGGGCCGACCGCGACGCCCACGTGCGGCGCATCGGCTACCTCGCGGACCTGTTGTCCCGCAACGGGGTCACCGTGATCTGCCCGGTGATCGCGCCCTACCGGGAGACCCGCGACCAGGTGCGGGCCCGCCACGGCGAGCGCTTCGTGGAGGTGTGGGTCTCCACCCCGGTCGACGAGTGCGCCCGCCGGGACGTGAAGGGCCTCTACGCCCGCCAGCGCGCCGGCGAGATCACCGGCCTGACCGGCGTGGACGACCCCTACGAGGCGCCGCTGTCGCCCGAGGTCGAGATCCCGGCCCACGAGCTTGGCCTCGACGAGTCGGTCGACCGGCTGTGGGCGGCCCTGGCATGAGTGGCGCCCTGGTGGCCGGGCTCGACGACGCCGCCCTGGCCGCGGTCGACCGCTCCCTGTCCGCCCAGGGGGCGGCGGCCGCGGTGCGCTGGGCCGTCGGCGCGTTCGGCCTCGACGGCCTGTGCCTGACCGCGTCGATGACCGACGCCGTGCTTGTCGACGTGGCGACGAAGGTGGCGCCGGCCATCGAGGTCGTCTTCCTCGACACCGGCGCCCACTTCCCCGAGACGCTGGCCACGGCCGAGGCCGTCCGCCGCCGCTACAACCTGAACCTGCGCGTGGTGAAGCTCCAGCAGCCGACCGTGCCGTTCCACGTCACCGACCCGGTGGCGTGCTGCTCGGCCGCCAAGGTGGCGGCGCTCGACGAGGCGCTGGACGGCAAGCAAGCCTGGCTCAGCGGCCTGCGTCGGGCCGAGTCGCCGACCCGGGCCCAGGCACCCGTCGTCGGGCGGGACTCCCGCGGCCTGGTGAAGGTGAACCCGCTGGCCGCCTGGACCGACGCCGACGTGGCCGCCTACGTCGCCGCCCACGACGTGCCCGTCAACCCGCTGGTCGAGCGGGGCTACCGCTCGATCGGCTGCGCGCCGTGCACCCGCCCGGTGGCCCCCGACGAGCACAGCCGGGCCGGCCGGTGGGACGGCGTCAAGACCGAGTGCGGGCTGCACGACCGGCCCGGCGGGCCCCCGGGAGCGGCCCGATGACCACCGCCCCCGTCGAGCCGGCGGTGGTGGACCACCTGGACACGCTGGAGGCGCACGGCGTCTTCGTCATGCGCGAGGTGGCCGCCGAGCTGGATCGGCCCGTCCTGCTGTTCAGCGGCGGCAAGGACTCGGTCGTGCTGCTCCGGCTGGCCGAGAAGGCCTTCCGCCCCGGGCGCTTCCCGTTCCCGGTCATGCACATCGACACCGGGCACAACTTTCCGGAGGTGCTCGAGTTCCGGGACCGGCGGGTGGCCGAGCTCGGCGAGGAGCTGGTCGTAGCCTCGGTCCAGGACGCCATCGACCGGGGTCTGGTGCCCGACCCGGGGCCGACGGCGTCGCGCAACCGGCTCCAGAGCGCCACGCTGCTGGACGCCGTCGCCCGCCACCGCTTCGACGCCTGCATCGGCGGCGCCCGCCGGGACGAGGACAAGGCCCGGGCCAAGGAGCGCATCCTGTCCTTCCGGGACGAGTTCGGGCAGTGGGACCCCCGGCGCCAGCGCCCCGAGCTGTGGCAGCTCTACAACGGGCGGGTCCGGCCCGGCGAGCACGTCCGGGCCTTCCCGCTGTCGGACTGGACCGAGCTGGACGTGTGGCGCTACATCGAGCGCGAGCAGCTGGACCTGCCCTCGCTGTACTACAGCCACCGGCGCACGGTGGTCGAGCGGGACTCGATGCTGATGGCGGTCGGCCCGTTCACGCCGGCGCTGCCCGGCGAGCAGCCGTTCGAGGCGACGGTCCGCTACCGCACCGTCGGCGACATGACCTGCACCGGGGCGGTGCGCTCGGAGGCGACCACCGTGGCCGAGGTCATCGCCGAGGTGGCGACGAGCCGGCTCACCGAGCGGGGGGCGACCCGGGCCGACGACAAGTTCTCCGAAGCCGCCATGGAAGACCGGAAACGAGAGGGGTACTTCTGATGCCCGCAACCCAGGTCGCCGGGGCCGCGCTGCTCCGCCTGGCCACCGCCGGCTCCGTCGACGACGGCAAGAGCACGCTCATCGGGCGCCTCCTGCACGACTCGTCGGCGCTGTTCGACGACCAGCTGGAAGCGGTCGCCGCCTCCAGCCGCCGCCGCGGCCACGACGGCATCGACCTGTCGCTGTTCACCGACGGCCTGCGGGCCGAGCGGGAGCAGGGCATCACCATCGACGTCGCCTACCGGTACTTCGCCACACCGCGGCGCTCTTTCGTCATCGCCGACACGCCGGGCCACGCCCAGTACACGCGCAACATGGTGACCGGTGCGTCGACCGCCGACCTGGCCGTCATCCTGGCCGACGTGCAGGGTGGGCTCACCGAGCAGTCGCGCCGCCATGCCTGCGTGGCGTCGCTGCTGGGCATCCGCCAGGTCGTCCTGGCCGTCAACAAGATGGACCTGGTTGGGTTCTCCGAGAACGCCTTCGACGACATCGTCGACGCCTTCCTCGGCTTCGCCGCCGGTCTCGACCTCGACGCCGTGACGCCCATCCCCATCTCGGCCCTGCTCGGCGACAACGTCGTGGAGCCGTCGACGTCGATGCCGTGGTACGGCGGGCCGACGCTGCTCGGCCACCTGGAGCGGGCCGCCATCGGCGTCTCTCCGGCCCGGCCGGGCGGCGCCCGCCTCCCGGTCCAGTGGGTGCACCGGCCGCAACCCGGCCAGCCGCGAGGGGCGCGGGCCTACTCGGGAATGCTGGCCGGCGGGGTGCTGCGGCCCGGTGACGAGGTGGTCGTGCTGCCCAGCGGCACCCGCACCACCATCGCCGCCCTGGAGACGTTCGACGGACCGCTGGCCGAGGCGGCCCCGCCCCTGTCGGTCACGGTGCGCCTGGCCGACGACCTGGACGTGGGCCGGGGCGACCTGATCGCCGCCGCCGGCGCCCCGGCCACCGTCACCCGCGACGTCGAGGCGGTCGTGTGCTGGCTGGGCGACCGCCCGGCCCAGCCCGGCGCACGGTACGTGCTCAAGCACACGACGCGGGTGACCCGCGCCGTCCTGCGAGAGGTGGTCTCGGCCATCGACGTGAACAGCCTGGTGGCCGCCCCCGCCGCCTCCCTGGCCGCCAACGACCTGGGCGTGGTCCGGCTCACCACCGCCGACCTCCTGGCGCTCGACCCCTACGCCGACAACCGCACGACCGGCAGCTTCATCCTCATCGACGAGACGAGCCACGCCACGGTGGCGGCGGGCATGGTGGCGGCCACCGGCGCAGCCGAGCTGATCGACCTCACCAGCGCCGGCTAGCCCACAGCGCCCGGGCAGCGAGCTCGGGGCGGCAGATCAGCAGGTCGCCGACCAGCGGTGGCGACCGGTTGTAGGCGATCGCCGACCCGTCCAGGTGGGACACGTGCAGGCCGGCAGCGGCGGCCACGGCCGCCGGTGCCGCCACGTCCCACTCCTTGAGCCCGCCGGCGTGGGCATAGGCATCGGCCCGGCCCATGACCACGGCCATGGCCTTGCCCCCGGCCGAGCCCATCGGCACGACCTCGGCTCCCAGCCGGGCGGCCAGGTCGTCGACCACCGACGACCGCCGGGTCCGGCTGACCACCATGACCGGCGGCCGCCCGGGGTTCGGCGGCGGGACGGCCGGCGGGTCGGCTGTGGTGAAGGCGAGGCCCTCGGCCGGCAGGGTGACGGCGGCCGCGGTGAGGCGGCCGTGCTCCCACAGGGCCACGTGCACGGCCCAGTCGCCGCGGCCCGGCTCGCCGAACTCCCGCGTGCCGTCGAGCGGGTCGACGATCCACACCCGG
>DATLFQ010000141.1:0-12025 GCA_035540915.1 Acidimicrobiales bacterium | reverse complement strand
ACGGTGCCCGACCGGGTGAGGGCCCCGGGGTTGCCGGCGGGGATGGTGGTGGCCGTCGACGCCGGCGGTGAGGCGGGCGCCGTCGATCCCGGGCTCGCCCCGGCCGGCGCCGTGGTGACCGTCCCACCGGGCACCGTGGTGCCGGGCTCCCCGGGCGTGGTCTCGGGCGGCGCCGTGGTGGGCGGGGCCGGTGGGGCCGCCACCGACGCGGTGCTGACCGACGACGGGTTGGAGTTGACGCCCTCGTCCGAGGAGGCGCCGGCCCGGACGGCCACCACCTGGTAGCTGTACTCGCCGCCGGCCTGGGCCGTCGCGGTGTCGACGATCGTCAGCTCGGTGGTCTTGGCCGCCAGGACGTACTCGCCGCCGCCGAGCGAGCGCTGCACCAGGTAGAAGAGCAGGTCCGGCTCGGAGTTGCGGGCCCACGACACGGTCACCGCGCGGGTGGCGGCGTCGGCGGAGGTGCGCACGTTGCGGGGGGCGGCCGGCGGCGCCACCATCGAGAACTCGATGGCCGCTTTGCGGGTGGTGTCCTGGCCGATGCCCAGCAGGCTGTCGTTGCCGGTAGCGGTGATCTCGGCCTTGTAGCGGCCGTTGAACGGCAGGGTGATGCCGAAGCTGACGTCCCGGGACGGCGCGTCGGCCCCGGCCACCGGGCCGGCACTGACCGGCGCACCGCCGCCGCTCAGGGGCGTCACGGCCAGGGAGATGGACTTGAGGCGACCGTCGGGCATGGTCACCTTGGCGTCGACCTTGGTGGCCGAGGTCGTGACCCGGCTGCCGTTTGTGGGCGAGATGAACGTGATCACCGGCGGTGCGGCCAGGGCCGGCCCGGCCGTCGCCAGCCCGCCGCCTACGGCGGCCACGGTTGCCAGCGCCGCCGCTGCGAACGGCCGTGCGTACCTGCGAGTCGTCATGCCTTCACCTCTCCACCTTCGACCATGGTCGCCCTGATGATGAGCCGCTGCTTGGCCGACCCCTTGGGGTGGCACGTCGTGAGGGTCAAGGTGCTGGCCGTGGGCGTGTTGGCCACCACCGAGAAGTCGTCAGGTTTCACGATGTAGGGATCCCGGCTGACCTCGTAGGTGCAGCGCCCGATCGGGGTCTCCAGGATGATGGGGTCGCCGGGCTTCAGCCGGTCGACGTTGGCGAAGGGCTTGCCGTAGGTGGTGCGGTGCCCGGCGATGGACACGTTGCCGATGTCGCAGGGCAGTGGCGTGTCGCGGTAGTGCCCGGCGCCGGCACGCAGCGCGCTCGCCGTCGTCCCCGACACCACCACCACGTCGACGTCGAGGCGGGGAATCTTGATGCGGGTCAGGGCGTCGCCCTCCTCGAGCGATGCCTGGCGGTAACGCTCGGCGAGCTCGGCGCTGGCAATCTGCTTGTCGAGCCGGCTCTGCACCCGGCTCTGGTAGAGGTTCGTGTAGAAGGGGTAGCCGAGGAACCCTGCGGCCGTGAGCAGCAGGCCGACCGAGAGCGCAGAGAGGCCGAAGCGGGCCCAGCGGCGGCGACGAAGGAAGTTGATGGCGGCGTCCACGGTCGCGCTCTCCTAGGGGGCACGTCGAACGGGTTCTCGGGCGAACCGTTTGTCCAAGGGTAAACGACAGCCCCGGGCCTTTCGTGCCCGGGGCTGCCGGAAAACTGCCGCTCTCGGCGGTCAGCGGGCCTGGAGCAGGGTGCGGCGCACCAGCACCGCCAGGCCGAGGACGCCCACCCCGAGCATCGGCATCCATGGCGTGCCGCCGGTGCGGGGCAGCTCGACGTTGGTGACGATCGGGGAGACCTGGGCGACGCTGCCGCCCGCACCAGCCTCGGCGTGGGCCAGCGAGAGCTCGATGCCGCCGCTGACGCCCTTGAGCAGGTGGAGCCGTACGCCGTCGGCGACCGCGCTGACCGTGCCGTCGGGGTTGGTCGTCGTCCTGCCGGCGGCCACGACGATGTCGCTCTCCAGCGGCGTGCCGGCCAAAATGGTCTCGCTCACGCCCACCGGCAGGTTGATGGTGGTGGCCGGGAGGAGGGCGGTGGCGCCCAGCTTGATGGTCACCAGCGAGGGGTCGGCGGTCGGGGTGGCCCGCCCGCTCGAGCGGTCGTACTCGGCGGTGGCGGTGGCCGACCCGATGGTGATGGTGGCCAGCGGCCCGAGGTCGACGCCCAGGGCGTCGACCCGCAGGGGCAGGATGCGGATCTCGCCGCCGTTGGCGGTGGCCCTGGCCACGACCTTGCCGGCGTCGGTGGTGATGTTGGTGGTCGACTGGCCGAGCACCACGTCGAGCGTCTTGGTGTTGGCCAGGTCGGTCACCGTGCCGGTGACGGTGTTGACCACCGGGCAGAGCAGCCCGTTCACGGGCAGGCCCGTGACCACGCCGGCATCGCCGCACAGGGTCTGCTCGACCGTGTCCACCGTGCCGGTGAGGAGGCCGTCGAGGCCGAGGCTGCCGAGCAGGCTGTCGAGGCTCAGGTCCACCCCGGCGACCTTGCCGACCGAGCTGGCCGACGGGTTGCCGCCGGTGACGGCGGCGGTGGCCGACCCGCAGGCCAAGCCGATGTTCAGCACGTCGATCACCGGGAGGGCCAGCGTGCAGGCCTCGGGCTTGGTGTCGGTGCCGTCGCCGTTGACCTCGGCCCGCTGCGTGGAACCGCCCAGCAGGGTCTGGCCGACGCCCTCGGATACCGCAGTCCGCCCGGAGGTGACCTTGGCCGTCGTCACGCCGAGCGTGGTGGCCTGGCCAAGAACCTTGAGGTCGAGAGCCCGGCCAGCGGCGCTGCCGACGAAGCTCTCGGGAGTGTCAGCGGCCGCGGGGCCGGTGACGAACGCGCTCGCAAGTGTGAAGGCGCCTGCTGCTGCAGCGAGCCGGTGCATCCTGGCCATGGCCTGATCGTCCCTTTCCTTCGATGTCACGGTCCGGGGGTCCGCCCCGCCCGTGGTCGACTTCACTGCGAGAACGCAACATCCGACCAGCGATGACGCAGGCGCGGCAAACATTACGCCCGCCCGGAACCGCTGCGCTCAGCTTTCCTGTCTGGCTACTCGTACTCCCGTCGCATCGAGGCCTTTCCCCGGAGGAGGATATCCGGGAGAAGCGGGCCGATGATAGGCGCAATCGTCGGGGAGCGATACGAAAGCCGCACAGTGACCTCGTCCCCCCGCCCTGCTCCCCGGGCCACCGCCACGGCCAGCCGCTCGGGATCGAGGGGCGCCGCCCGGGTGGCCGCCTGGCGCCAGCTGGCCTCGGCCGGGTCCACCGCGGCCCGCCGGGCCGCCTCCCTGGCGGCGTGGACGACCAGCACCTGGTCCCGGACCACCAGCCCGGCCTGGGCGACCAGCAGGAGGAGCATGGCCACGAGGGGGAGGGCGAGGGCCAGCTCGACGGACGCCTGGCCCCCGCTCCGCTCCCTGGTCACCTCCGGGCCGGCCGGGTCACTTGGCCTTGCCGAGGACGGAGTCCATGACCTTGTCGAGCAGCTGGCCGACCTTGCCGGTCTTGGTGGCCCAGGCACCGACGAGGAGCGCAACGGCGGCGCACCCCAGCAGGACGAGGGCGTACTCGGCAGTGGCCTGGCCCCGCTGGTCGGTGCGCGCCCGGGCGGAGACAGCTCGCTCGGCCCGCTCGGCGACGGTGGAGGCCGCCGAGCGGGCGGCGACGTAGCCCCACAGGGCGATGGTGGACAGGCAGGTGACGAAGACGGGCACGGGGGCGCTCCTTGGCTGGTCGGTGTTGGCTGTCGGGGTCCTGCGTGGTGCCGCAGGGGTTCAGAGGCGCAGCTGCCCGAGGGCGCCGGCGACGAGGGGCGCCACGGTCAGCAGCGCGAAGGCGGGGAGGATGCACAGCACCAGCGGGAAGACGAGCAGCACCGGGACCCGGCGAGCGGCCTCCTCGGCCCGCCGCTGGCGCTGCCGGCGGACCGCGTCGCCGAGCCGTTCGAGGGTCGGGACCAGCGGCGCGCCGTAGCGCTCGCAGGCCGAAAGTGCCGCGGCCAGCGGGCGGGCCGCTTCACCGGCCCGGGCCGGCATGGCGTCCAGGGCGTCTGCCAGTCGCCGACCGTCGCGCACCTCGGCGGCCACCCGGGCCAGCTCGGCGGCCGCCGCACCCGTCCCTCGCCGCCCGGCCGCCTCGACGGCCAGGGACACGTTGCAACCGGCACCGACGGCCAGGGCCAGCAGGTCGACCGCCTCGGGCAGGCTGGCCTCCAGCTGGCGCTCCCGGGCCCGGCGGTCCCGGCGCGTCGCCAGGCGGGGCAGCCCCCAGCCGGCCAGGAGCGGCACCGGTGCGAGGGGCGGTGCGAGCGCCAGTGCGGCCGCCGTGCCGAGCACGATCCGGCCCGCTCGCCGGGCCCGCTCCGGCCCGGCCTTGCGGAGCACCATTCGGCCCACCGCCCCGGCCATCGCGTCCGCGCACGAGGGCCGGCCCACCGCCCGGCGCACCGGCGGCGGGCGCAGCCGGCGGGGCGGGGGCCGCCACCGGGCCAGGCCGGCCAGCACCACTGCGCCCCAGGCGGCGCCGAGGGCGGCGCTCACCGGGCCGGCTCCGCCCGACCATGTGCGACACGGCCCCCGTCCCGGATGCCGCGCACGCGGAACCGGCAGCCGGACCTCACGGCGCAACCCGGGTGAGCCGGGCCATCCACATGGCACCAGCGGCGTCCAGGGCCAGGCCGGTGCAGAGCATGACCAGCCCGGCAGGCGAGCCGAGCAGGAACGAGGCGGTACGGTCGTCGGTGGCCGACGCCAGGGCGCAGAAGGCCACCGGCGCCACTGCGATCACCACCGCCGATGCCCGCGCCTGGGTGGCCAGCGCCCGTGCCTCTGCCAGTCCGGCCAGGCGCCCGCGCAAGGTGGCGGCGACACCGTCGACGGCCCGGGCACCCGCGCCACCCGTCTCCGCGCCGAGGCACAGGGCGGCCACGGCCAGGCGCACGCCCGGCGACGGCCGCCGCGCCGACCAGTGCTCCAGGGCGGCCACCACCGTGGCCCCGTGGTCGCAGGTGCGGCTGACGGCGGCGAGATCGTCCGACAGCGCGCCGGTCCCGCGGCCGGAGGCCCGGGCCGCCTCCGCCAGTGCCTGGCGCAGGGAGCCGCCCGAGCGCAGCCCGCGCGCGATCGCGTCCATGGCGGCAGGCAGCTCCGCCTCGACGCGGGCGTCGGCCCGGTGGCGCAGGAGCCGCCAGCCCAGCACCGGTGCGGTCACGGTGACGAGCGCGCCGACGAGGGCTGCGCCCGGCCCGCCGGCCGCGAGGCCGCCCAGCGGCACCAGCCCCAGGCCGGCCAACCAGCCGGCCCACGCCCGGCGCGCGTCGACCCGGAGGTCGCAGGCCGCCAGCCGGTCCGGCAGCCATTCCGGTACCGGGACCCGGGCGGTCGCGCCCCGGTCCCGACCGGCTGCCGCTACCGGCAGGCGGCGCGCCACCGCGGCGCGGCGCCGCACCCCCACCGCCGCCCGGAAACACCCGGCACTGGCCAGGACGAGGACGGCGGCCAGCAGGCCGGGCGCCGTCATGGGGAGCCCTTCCTGGCCGGGCGCGCGGCAGCTGGGACCGGGCCGGCAGCCGGGTGGCGGGCGGGCCGCTGGGGCACCGCTTCCATGCCCGTCGGGCCGGCCAGCCGGCGGACCGTCACCGGGCCCGCCAGTTCGGCCACCTCGACCACCCGGCGGGCGCCGCCGGCGCAGCGGGCGACCTGGACGACCACGTCCACGGCGGCGGCCACCTGGTCGCGCACGGCCGCCAGGGGCAGGTCGACGGTGCCCATGAGGACCATCGTCTCCAGGCGCCGCAGGGCGTCGAGCGGTCCGTTGGCGTGACACGTCGACAGCGAGCCCTCGTGACCGGTGTTCATGGCCTGGAGCATGTCGAGGGCGGCGGCGTCCCTCACCTCGCCGACCACGATCCGGTCCGGCCGCATCCGCAGGGCGTTGCGGACCAGGTCCCGGACCGTCACCCGGCCGGCTCCGTCCGCGTTCGAGGGCCGCGCCTCCAGCCGCACCACGTGGTCCTGCGGCAGGCGCAGCTCGGCGGCGTCCTCCACGGTGATGATGCGCTCGGCGCCGGGGATCTCGGCGGCCAGCGCGTTGAGCAGCGTCGTCTTGCCCGACGACGTGGCGCCCGAGACGACCAGGTTCAGCCGGGCCCGCACCGCCCAGGCCAGGAACGCGGTGACGTCGGGTGGGCCGAAGGCGGCCAGCGGGATGGCCGATGCCGAGAACCGGCGGATGGTCAGGCAGGGTCCGTCCACCGCCAGCGGCGGCACCACCGCGTTGACCCGGGACCCGTCAGGCAGGCGGGCGTCGACCATGGGCGACGCCCGGTCGGCCCGCAGCCCCAGCGGGCCGACGATTCGTTCGATGAGGTGTTCGACGGCCGGGCCGTCGAGGTCGAGCGCGACCCGCTCCAGGGCGCCGGCCCGCTCCACCCACACGCGGCCGGGGCCGCTGACCATGACCTCGCTCACGGTGGGGTCGGCCAGCAGCGGCTCGAGAGGCCCGAGCCCGGTGGCGCGGGCCAGGACGTCGGTGACGACTGCGGCGAGGGCGGCCGGTGACAGCAAAGGCTCCTCGAGTCGGGCCGCGGCGGCCACCGCCGCGCCGTCGAGCACGGCTGGCACCCCCGCGACGTCGACGGTGCGGGGGCCGAGCAGCCGGGCGTGCACGCGCCGGGCCACCTCTGCCGTCGAGGGGGCCGGCGTCACGAGGCCCGCCGGAGCGCACGCTCCAGGGTTCGGGGGACCCGGCCGGCGAGCAGGCCGGCATCCACGCAGCGGGCGACCGCCGGGTCCCAGGCCACCTCCGCCCGCACCGGCACGCCCAGCGCGTGCTCGATGTCCTGGCGACCGAGGGCCCGGCCGCCCTCGGCGATCAGGATCACGCCCGACGGGCGCAGGGGCGCCGCCACCGCCCGGCGCAGGGCGAGGTAGCAGGGCCGCAGGACGAGCAGCGACAGGGAGGCGGCCGCCGCCACGGCCAGGCCGGCCGCCTCGCCGGTGGACCCGCAGTCCACGACCACGTGGCGGGGGCCGGCGAGAGCCGCCGCCAGCCGGTCACCGTCGTCGGGCAGCCGGCCGTCCCCCCGGGGCAGGAGCCGCAGACCGCGGCCGGCGTCCACCTCCAGGGCGGCCAGGGCGTCGGCATCGACGTCCGGCCCGGCCGAAAGCCACTCGGCCACTCCGGGCCCGCCGGGATCGGGCAGGCCCAGCACGGCGGGCAGATCGCCCGCCAGGTCCACCGCTACGGCCGCGCCCGGCGCCCCGGTGCCGCTGCCGCCGGCAGCGGGAGTGCCGTCCCGGGCGAGGAGCACGGCGAGACCGGCGGTGACGACGGTGGTGCCGCTCCCGCCCTTGACCGACCAGCAGGCCACCAGCATGGGACTTCCTCTCGGCGCGACGAAGCCGGCTCGAGGGGAAGGAGCGGGAGCACGGTACGCCGACGCCGGCCGCCGGACAAGGGGTCGACCGGGATTTCCGCGGACCCAACGGTGGGGTCGGCGAGGTTTCCGCGGTCGGGCGGCCGGCTACACCAGCACCATGCCGGTGGTCGCCATGGTGCTGTCGATCCCGTTCACGCTCGTGATCCTGGCGGCCGTCCTGGCGCTGTCCGCCGTGGCGGAGCAGCGGGTGCTGTCACCGCGCGCCATGGTGATCCGGGTGGTCCGGGCCCGCCGGACCAGCCCCGACTTCGTGGAGGCGTTCGTCGCCCGGGAGTGCGCGCCGCTCCTCGCCCGCCGGGGCAGCTGAGGGTCCGGGGTCGGCTCTACTCGACCCGGAGCTTCTTGGCCGCGACGGCGCCGAGGGCGATGAGGATGATGAGCAGCAGCAGCTTCTTCATGCCGCGAGCCTAGAACCCCTCGAGGCGGGTCGCCGCCGGGAGCCATGACCGGGCGCGGTAGCCTCGCCGGCGGAGGTGTCCGGGTACCTGGTGGGCTCCCCCGCCTTCAAAGCGGGTGGGACGGGTGATCCCCGTCCGGCGGGTTCGATTCCCGTCCACCTCCGCCAATCAGCCTTCGCGCCGGCGGCGCAGGGGCGCCAGTCCGCCGACTACACGGTGAGCAGGTCGCGCGCCCCGGTGTCGCTGGAGGGATGGCGGAGCTTCGACATGGCCCGGGCCTCGATCTGGCGGATGCGCTCGCGGGTGAGGTTGAAGTGCTCCCCCACCTCCTCCAGGGTGCGCGGCTCGCCCCGGTCCAGGCCGAAGCGCAGCCGCAGGATCTCCCGCTCGCGCTCGTCCAGCGGGCCGAGCAGACGGGAGATTTCGTCGGGCAGGAGGGCGGTCGCCGCCATTTCGAAGGGCGACTCGGCCGAGCGGTCCTCCACCACGTCGCCCAGCTCCGCGTCGCCGTCCTCCCGCAGGGGCTCCGAGAGCGACAGCGGCTCGGCCGCGAACCGCAGGGCCTCGGTGACCTTGTCCTCTGGCATCTCCACCTCGGCCGACAGCTCCGACAGCGTGGCCGGCCGGCCCAGCTTCAATTCCAGGCGGGACCGGGCCTTCTGCAGGCGGGCCAGCGTGTCGCCGGCGTGGACCGGCAGCCGAATCGTGCGCCCGGTGTTGGCGATGCCACGCGTGATGGCCTGGCGGATCCACCAGGTGGCGTAGGTGGAGAACTTGAACCCCTTGCGCCAGTCGAACTTCTCGACTGCGTGCATGAGGCCCAGGTTGCCCTCCTGGATCAGGTCCAGCAGGGGCAGGCCGGACGCCTGGTACTTCTTGGCGATCGACACCACCAGGCGCAGGTTCGACTTCACGAAGCACTGCTGGGCGTCCTCGCCGCACTTGAACGTGCGGCGCAGGTCCCGCCGGCGGGCGGCGGTGATCGACCGCCCGTTGCGCTCCAGCTCGGTCCGGGCCTCGAGCCCGGCCTCGATGGTCTGGGCCAGCCGGACCTCGTCGTCCTTGGTGAGCAGTGGGTATTGCCCGATGTCGGTGAGATAGAGGCGGACGAGGTCTTCCTCGTCCCGTTCAACCCGCTCCTTGGCCACGATCCAAGACCCTTCGTCGTCTTCGGTTGCATCGGCCCACATCCGCGGGCGAGACGATCCCCCTCAAGGGCTCCCCGTAAGGTTCGACGGCGGCCACCGGAGTTCCTGCCCGCTGGCCCGAGCCAGTTCGGCCAGCTCCGCCTCGACCGCCTCCCGCTCGGCCGGCGCCCCGGCGCTTGCGACCCTCGCCACCAGCGCCGCCAGGTCACCGGCCATCTCGCGGTGGTCGGCCTCGATGCGCCGCAGGGCGCGGGCCACCGGCGCCGCCGACACCGCCGGCCCCGGGTCAACCGCGGCCAGTGCCACCAGGCGGGGAAGCAGGACGCAGGCCAGCGCCGCCAGGCGCCCGCCCGTGCTCGCCAGCCGGCCGGCCGCCGCCAGCACGGCCGGGTCGAAGGCGGGGCCGGGGACAGCCGAGGGAACTCGCGGCGTGACGCCGCCCAGTTCCAGGCAGTGCTCGCCGTGGCGGCGGGAGTGGATGCTCAGCGCCACCTTGACCGACGGCTCGGGCACGCTCTGCACCCAGCTGCCGACCAGCTCGAAGACGGCGGCCTCGGCGTCGCCGGCCGCGGCGAGGCTGGCGGCCAGGTCGGCCAGCGAGCGGTGCGGCGGCGGGCTCACCCGGAGAAGCGGTTGGTGATCGGCAGCCGGCGGTCCTTGCCGAAGGCTTTGGCCGTGACCCGCACCCCGGGCGGCGTCTGGCGGCGCTTGTACTCGGCTGCGTCGACCAGCGAAACGACCCGGCGGACGTGGTCGGCGTCGAATCCGGCCGCCACCAGCTCTGCCGCCGTCCGGTCCGCCTCCACGTAGGCCTCGAGGATCGGGTCGAGCAGGTGGTAGGGCAGCAGCGACTGGTCGTCGCGCTGGTCAGGGCGCAACTCCGCCGACGGCGGCTTGGCCAGCACCGTCTCCGGCACCACCGGCCCTCCGGCCCGCTCGTTCACCCGCTCGCACAACCGGTACACCATGGTCTTGGAGACGTCCTTCAGCACGGCGAACCCGCCGGCGGTGTCGCCGTACAACGTGGCGTAGCCCACCGCCATCTCGCTCTTGTTGCCGGAGGTCAGCACCAGCCAGCCCAGCTTGTTGGACAGCGCCATCAGCACCACGCCCCGGATGCGCGACTGCAGGTTCTCCTCGGTGATGCCCGGCTCGGTCCCGGCGAAGGCGGGCGCCAGCATCTCAAGCAGCGCGGCGTGGGCCGGCTCGATGGGGATCGTCAGCAGGTCGACACCCAGGCGCTCGGCCAGCCCGGCGGCGTCCGTGCGCGACCCCTCGCTCGAGAAGCGCGACGGCATGGACACGCCGTGGACGTGGTCGGCGCCGAGCGCCTCCGCTGCGACGACCGCGACCAGCGACGAGTCCACGCCGCCCGACAGGCCGATCACCGCGTCCGTGAAGCCGTTCTTCGACGCGTAGTCGCGGGTCCCGACGACGAGCGCTCCGAAGACCTCGTCCAGGCCGTCGAGCGGCGGCGCCCGGCCGGCCGGCGGGGCGTCGTGGCGTCGCGCCGGCTGCTCGCTGACCACGACGCACGGCAGCGCGGGCGGTTCGCCGGTGCCGCCGCCGACCTCCACGTCGACCAGCAGCACCGACTCCTCGAACTGGGCGGCCGACGCCACCAGCTGCCCGGTCCCGTCGAACACCATCGAGCCGCCGTCGAAGACCAGCTCGTCCTGCCCGCCGACCTGGTTGACGTAGACCAGGGGGCACCCGGCCTCGACGGCCCGTTCGGCCAGCATGGCCGCCCGTTGCCCCAGGCGGCCGGCCGAGAACGGCGAGGCGTTCAGGTTGAGCACGAGCCGGGCACCGCCACGGGCCTGGTCGGCGATCGGGCCCCCGCCGGCCCAGGCGTCCTCGCACACGGCGATCGCGCAGGGCACGCCGGCGATCACGAACAGCTGGTACGGGGCGACGCCCGGGGCGAAGTAGCGCTGCTCGTCGAACACCGCGTAGTTCGGTAGCCGGCGCTTGTGATAGGTGCCCAGCACCCGACCACCGGCGCAGACCGCCGCGGCGTTGCGAAGCGGGCCGTCGCGGTCGACGAAGCCGACGACGGCGGCACAACGACCGGTGCGGGCGGCCAACTTCTCCAGGGCGGCGAGGTTGGCGTCGACGAAGCCCGGCTTGAGCAGCAGGTCCTCTGGCGGGTAGCCGGTGGTGGCCAGCTCCGGGAACACCGCGACGTCGGCGCCGGCCGCCTCGGCCCGTTCGAGGGCGTCCAGCACGCAGGCCGTGTTGCCGTCCAGGTCGCCCACCGTGGTGTTCAGCTGGCAGGCGGCAACCCGCACGAGTGGCACGGCCGGTCAGCGTACCGAGGCGTCCGGAGCGGCCTGCCAGACTCGAACCGGTGCCGACGCGCGCGAGCCGGACGATGCGGGAGGAGGCCGAGCGGTCGTCCGACCCCGCCGCGGTGGCGCTGGCCCTGGAACAGCTCGACGAGGCGTTCCCGGGCCGGCTCGGGGACGGCGGGCCGTTGCTCGACGCGGTGGTCGCCGTCACCGGCGCCAGCCGCTTCCTGACCCGCCTCCTGGTGACCGATGCGGCCGCGCTGGACGTCGTCGCCCACCTCGACATCCGGCCGCCCCGCCGGGCCGGGAGCGCGGACGAGCTGACCCGCTGGAAGCGCCTCGAGTTGCTGCGGATCGCGGCTCGGGACCTGTCGGGGCTCGACCGGTTGGAGGCGGTCGGCGCCGCCCTCGCACGGCTGGCCGACGACGTCCTGGACGCCGCGCTCGCCCTCGCCGCGCCGGACGAAGTGGCTGCCCTCGTCGTCATCGGCATGGGCAAGCTGGGCGGCCGCGAGCTCAACTATGCCAGCGACATCGACGTGCTCTTCGCCGGCACCGGCGATGCACGCCCACTGCTGGCGGTGGCCCGCCGCTGCTTCCGGGTCGACGCCGCCCTGCGCCCCGAGGGCCGTGACGGCCCGCTGGTGCGGACCCTGGCCTCCTACGAGGCGTACTGGGACCGCTGGGCCAGCCCGTGGGAGTTCCAGGCCCTGCGGAAGGCCCGGGCCGTGGCCGGGCCTTCAGCAGGGCCTGGAACTCCCACGGGCTGGCC
>DATLFQ010000140.1:0-2049 GCA_035540915.1 Acidimicrobiales bacterium | reverse complement strand
GGTCTACGAGGACGTGATGGTCAACGTGCTGGCCGTGCCCGTGCGGCTGGGCCGCAAGACCGAGCGGGAGCGCTTCGCCGGGGCCACCACCTCGTGGACCTGCGAGGGGACCATGGGCGACGGCAAGGCGCTGCAGATGGCGACCAGCCACGAGCTGGGCCAGAACTTCGCCCGGGCCTTCGGCACCCAGTACCAGGCCGACGACGGCACGCTGGTCCATGTGTGGCAGACGTCGTGGGGCGCGTCGACCCGCCTGCTGGGGGCGCTGATCATGGCCCACGGCGACGACGCCGGCCTCCGCCTACCGCCGGCGATCGCACCGGTCCAGGTGGCCGTCCTACTCGTGCGCGACGAGGGGGGTGCCGGGGAGCGGGCCTCGTCGATCGCCGCCGATCTGCGCGCCGGCGGCCACCGGGTCCAGCTCGACGACCGGGTGTCGACCAGCTTCGGTCGCCGGGCGGTGGAGTGGGAGCTCAAGGGGGCCCCGGTCCGGGTGGAGGTCGGTCCCCGTGACCTGGCCGACGGCCTGGTCACGCTCGTGACCCGCCACGACGGTGCGAAGTCCCCCGTGCCGGTGGCCGAGGTGGGCGGCCGGGTCGCGGCCGCCTTGGCTGCCGCACAGGCGGCCCTGCTGGCGCAGGCGACCGAGCTGCGCGACGCCCGCACCACCGACGTGCAGACGGTCGACGAGGCGGCCGAGGCGGCCCGGTCGGGCTTCGCTCGCCTGCCCTGGGGCGCCGTCGGACCGGGCGGCGAGGCGCGCCTGGCCGAAGCGGGGGCCAGCGTCCGGTGCCTCCAGCGCCCCGACGGCAGCCTGGCCCCGCCCGGCGATGACGACGGGCTCGTGGCCTACGTCGCCCGGGCCTACTGAGCGGTCGCCGGTCCCGGGGGGCGTCCCGCTGTATACTCCCCGGGCTGTTCCGTCAGGTTTTTTCGTCGTGAAGCGTGGGCGGGAGCCCACGCTTTTGTGTGTCGAGAGGAGGAGTGACGTCGTGGACCCAGCCTCGCTGGTGGAGGAGTTGGTCGGACCGGTGGTGGCCGCCGACGGCCTCGAGCTGTTCGACGTGCGCTTCGGCGGCGGCGCGCTCCAGGTGTTCGTCGACCGTCCCGGCGGCGGCGTCGACCTCGACACGGTGAGCCGGGTGACCCGCCACGTCTCGGACCTGCTCGACCAGCACGACCCGCTGCCCGGCCGGTACACCCTCGAGGTGTCAAGCCCGGGGCTCGAGCGCGACCTTCGCCGGCCCGACCACTTCCGGCGCTTCGTCGGCACCGAGATCAAAATCAAGACCCGCCCCGGGGTGCCGGGCGAGCGCCGCGAGCAGGGCACCATCGAGTCCGCCGACGACCGCGAGGTGGTGGTCAACGGCCGCCGCCTGGCCTACGACGACATCGAGTCGGCCCGGACGGTCTTCTCCTGGGGAACCCCATGAAGGGCAACTTCGAGTTCATGGAGGCCCTGCAGCTGGTGGCCCGGGAGAAGGGCATCGGTGTCGACACGCTGCTCGACGCGCTGGCCAACGCCCTGGTGGCCGCCTACAAGCGCATGCCCGGCGCGGCCGAGGAGGCCGTCGTCACCATCGACCCCGACAGCATGGAGTTCATCGTCTACGCCCAGGAGCTCGACGAGGACGGCAACGTCGTCCGCGAGTGGGACGACACCCCCGACAACTTCGGCCGCATCGCCGCTCAGACGGCCAAGCAGGTCATCCTCCAGCGCATCCGGGAAGCCGAGCGCGACCTGAAGTACGAGGAGTACGCCGGCCGCGAGGGCGACATCGTCACCGGCATCATCCAGCAGAGCGACAACCGCTACACCCTCCTGGACCTGGGCAAGGTGGAGGCCCTGCTGCCCCAGGCCGAGCAGGTGCCCTACGAGCGCTACGAGCACGGGGCCCGCCTGAAGGCGTACATCGTCGAGGTCCGCAAGACCACCAAGGGGCCCCAGATCGTCGTCAGCCGCACCCACCCCGGCCTCATCAAGCGCCTGTTCGAGCTGGAGGTGCCGGAGATCAGCAGCGGCGTGGTGGAGATCAAGGCGGCGGCGGC
>DATLFQ010000139.1:0-12053 GCA_035540915.1 Acidimicrobiales bacterium | reverse complement strand
ATCCAGACGAACGGGTACCGCACCCTCGAGGAAGGCCAGCAGGTCGAGTTCGAGGTCCAGACCGGACCGAAGGGCCTGCAGGCCGCCAGCGTCCGCCCCGTCCAGTAGGACCCTCGTCGTGATGTGACAGCCCCGGAGCGCTCGCTCCGGGGCTGTCGTGTTCTCAGGGGCGGTTCGCCCTCACCCGCCCGGAAGGATCCGGCGCAGGAGGTTCCCCGACGGCGATTCGAGCGGCGGCGGCGCGAGCACAGGGGTCGAAGGGGCCAGCTGGTCCTCCGGGCTGATGGACGCCGGCGGAGCCGGCAGCTCGGGCACGGGGACCTCTGGGACCGAAACCTCGGGTACCGAAGGCGCAGGGGTTGCTGGACGCCGTGCTCGGGCTCGGCCGGGGCACCCAGCCCTGCCCCGGCGCGCGCATCCTCGGGGTCACCGTCGTCTGCGAGCCCGGGAACAGCCCGCTGCCGGGCGTCACCCCACCGCCTGCGCCTTCGGTACCCGAGGTTCCGGTCCCAGAGGTCCCCGTGCCCGAGCTGCCGGCTCCGCCGGCGTCCGTCAGCCCGGAGGACCTGCTGGCCCCTTCGACCCCTGTGCTCGCGCCGGCGCCGCTCGAATCGCCGTCGGGGAACCTCCTGCGCCGGATCCTTCCGGGCGGGTGAGGGCGAACCGCCCCTGAGAACTCGACAGCCCCGGAGCGAACGCTCCGGGGCTGTCACATCACGACGAGGGTCCTACTGGACGGGGCGGACGCTGGCGGCCTGCAGGCCCTTCGGTCCGGTCTGGACCTCGAACTCGACCTGCTGGCCTTCCTCGAGGGTGCGGTACCCGTTCGTCTGGATGGCGCTGAAGTGCACGAACACATCGGCGCCCTCGGACTGCGAGATGAAGCCGTAGCCCTTCTCGGCGTTGAACCACTTCACGGTGCCGGTCGCCACGTTGGCGATCCTCCTTCTTGTTCCGAATACTGCGGAGGAGAATGCGTCCCGTGCGACTGGGTCATACGACTGCGGTCGGGCGATCTTGCAAGTTCTCCAGCGCGAAACGGTAGCAGGGATTTTCCCCGCCGTCACCGGCCGCCGGAGTGCCCGGGGTGGACCTGCGTCCCCCCCGCGGTGTCCTTGACGGCCCACCCCCGGGCGACCAGTTCCCGGCGGATGTCGTCGGCCCGGTCCCAGTCCCGGGCCGCCCGGGCGGCGTCGCGCTGGGCCACGAGGTCGGCGACGGCGGCGGGCACCTCGCCGCTGCCGCAGCCAGGGACCAGGCCGAGAGCACCCACCATCTCCAGCACCGCCGCTCCCAGCGCGACACCGCCTGCGGCGTCGCCGCGGGCGAGGGCCGAGTTGGCCGCGCTGACCGTCTCGAACACCAGCCCGGTGGCCGCCGGCGTGCCGAGGTCGTCGTCCAGAAGCCGGCGGAACCGGTCGAGCACCTCGCCGTCGGACGCCAGCCCGTCGGGCGCACCTCCGGTCGCCCCCAGCTTCCGGGCCAGCTCGTCGATGCGGCCGACCGCCCGCTGGGCGGACGCCATGGCGTCCCGGCTGACCTCCATCGGCGAGCGGTAGTGCGACTGCAGCACGAGCAGGCGGAAGGCTCGGGCGTCGAAGCCCTCCACCAGGTCGCCGAGCGACACGATGTTGCCGAGCGACTTGGACATCTTCTCGCCCCCGGTGGCGACCAGGTGGCCGCTGTGGACCCAGCGGCGGGCGAACGGGCGGCCGGCGGCGACCGCCTGGGCCCGCTCGTTCTCGTGGTGGGGGAAGGCGAGGTCGATGCCGCCACCGTGGACGTCGAAGCCCTCGCCCAGCAGGCCCAGCGACATCACCACGCACTCGGTGTGCCAGCCCGGCCGGCCCGGCCCCCACGGCGACGGCCAGGTCGGCTCGCCCGGCTTGGCGTTCTTCCATAGGGCGAAGTCGGCCGGCGAGCGCTTGTCGTCGACGACAGCCACCCGCTCGCCGGCCCGCATGGTGTCGAGCTGCTGGTGGGCCAGCAGGCCGTAGTCGGGCACCGAGCCGGCACTGAAGTAGACGCCGTCGGCGGTCGGGTAGGCGGCGCCGTCGGCGACCAGCTGCTCGACCAGCGCCACCATCTCCGCGACCCAGGCGGTCGCGTGGGGGTCGTGGTCGGGCCGGCGGACGCCGAGGCGGTCCATGGTGGCGTACCAGACCGCCTCGTACTCGGTGGCGACCTCGGCGGCCGAGCGGCCCTCCCGCGCCGCCCGGTCGATGATCTTGTCGTCGATGTCGGTGATGTTGGACACCATCGTGACCGCCAGGCCCGACCACTCCAGGTAGCGCCGCACCACGTCCCACACCACCGTCAGCCGGCCGTGGCCGGCGTGGGGCGCGCCGTCCACCGTCGGCCCGCAGACGTACAGCGACACCTCGCCGGGCCGGCGCAGCTCCAGGGGGGCCACGCGCCGCAACGCAGTGTCGTACAACCGCAGCACGCAGGTACCGTAACCGGACCATGGCGCCGCCCCCCTCGTCCGGCCGAGTGCCGGAGAAGCCGACGCTCGACGGCATCGAGGCCCGGTGGGCCGAGCACTGGGAGCAGACCGGGACCTACCGATTCGACCGCAGTCGTGCCCGCGGCGAGGTCTACTCCATCGACACCCCGCCGCCGACGGTGAGCGGCTCACTGCACGTGGGGCACGTGTTCTCCTACACGCACACCGACACCGTGGCCCGCTTCTGGCGCATGCGCGGCCGCGAGGTGTTCTATCCGATGGGCTGGGACGACAACGGGCTGCCCACCGAGCGCCGGGTCCAGAACTACTTCGGCGTGCGCTGCGACCCGTCGATGGCCTACGACCCGGCGTACGAGCCGCCGGCTTCGCCGGGCAAGGAGCAGGTCTCGATCTCGCGGCGCAACTTCGTCGAGCTGTGCCAGCGCCTTGTGGTCGACGACGAGGCCGCCTTCGAGGCGCTCTACCGACGCCTCGGCCTGTCGGTGGACTGGGGCCACACCTACACCACCATCGGCGAGCGGGCCCGCCGCGTCGCCCAGCGGGCCTTCCTGCGCAACCTGGCCCGGGGCGAGGCCTACCAGGCCGAGGCGCCCACGCTGTGGGACGTCGACTTCCGCACCGCGGTGGCCCAGGCCGAGCTGGAGGAGCGCGACACCGCGGGCGCCTACCACCGGCTGGTGTTCCACGGGCCCGCCGGTGACGGCAGTGACGACCTCGAGATCGCGACCACCCGGCCCGAGCTGCTGGCCGCCTGCGTGGCCCTGGTCGCCCACCCCGACGACGCCCGCTACCGGCGACGGTTCGGCACCACCGTCCGCACCCCGTTGTACGGCGTCGAGGTGCCCGTGCTGGCCCACCGGCTGGCCGACCCCGAGAAGGGCTCGGGCATCGCCATGATCTGCACCTTCGGCGACGTCACCGACGTCACATGGTGGCGCGAGCTGGACCTGCCCGTGCGCAGCATCGTGGGGCGCGACGGCCGCGTGGTCGCCACCCCGCCCGACGGCGTGGACGCGGACGGGCCGTTCGCCGAGGTGGCCGGGCGCACCGTCAAGCAGGCCCAGCGCATCGTCGTCGAGCAGCTGCGGGCCAGCGGCGAGCTGATCGGCGAGCCCCGGCCCATCAGCCACGCCGTCAAGTACTTCGAGAAGGGCGACCGGCCGCTCGAGATCGTCACCAGCCGCCAGTGGTACATACGCAACGGCGGCCGCGACGCAGATCTCCGGCAGGCCCTGGTCGACCGCGGTGGCGAGCTGGCCTGGCACCCGGGATACATGCGGGCCCGCTACGAGAACTGGGTGCAGGGCCTCACCGGCGACTGGCTCATCAGCCGACAGCGCTGGTTCGGGGTCCCGTTCCCGGTCTGGTACCCGGTCGGCGACGACGGGTCCGTCGCATGGGACCGGCCGCTGGTGCCGGACGAGTCGGCGCTGCCGGTCGACCCGGCCAGCGACGCGCCGTCCGGCTACGGCGAGGACCAGCGCGGCCGGCCCGGCGGGTTCGTCGGCGACCCCGACGTGATGGACACCTGGGCCACCTCCTCGCTGAGCCCCCAGGTGGCGTCGGGCTGGGAGGAGGACCCCGACCTGTTCACCCGGGTGTTCCCCATGGACTTGCGGCCCCAGGCCCACGACATCATCCGCACGTGGTTGTTCTCCACCGTCGTCCGGGCCCATCTCGAGCACGGCTCGCTGCCCTGGTCGGACGCCGCCATCTCCGGGTTCGTGCTGGACCCCGACCGCAAGAAGATGTCCAAGTCCAAGGGCAACGCAGTCACGCCGATCGGCCTGCTCGAGCGGTTCGGCTCCGACGGTGTGCGCTACTGGGCGGCCCGGGGCCGTCCCGGGACCGACACCGCGTTTGCCGAGGAGCAGATGGGCGACGGGCGCCGCCTGGCCATCAAGCTGCTCAACGCCTCGCGGCTCATACTCAACTTCCCGGCGGCCGACGGCGAGGTGGCCGAGGCGGTGGACCGGGCCATGCTCGGCGCCCTGGCGCCGGTCGTCGAGGCAGCCACCGCCGCGTTCGAGGCCTACGACTACGCCCGGGCGCTGGAGCGCACCGAGACGTTCTTCTGGTCGTTCTGCGACGACCACCTGGAGCTGGTCAAGGCCCGGGCGTACGGCGGCGGGCCCGGCGCGGGGTCGGCCCAGGCCGCCCTCCTGCTTGCCCTGTCCACGATGCTGCGGCTGCTGGCGCCCATCCTCCCGTTCGTCACCGAGGAGGCGTGGTCGTGGTGGCAGGAGGGTTCGGTCCACCGGGCGCCGTGGCCCTCGCCCGAGGAGCTGGCCGCGGTTGCCCGGCCCGACCCGATGCTGGTGTCGGTGGCCGCCGAGGTCCTGGGCGCCATGCGCCGGGCCAAGACGGCCGCGCAGCTCAAGCCGACGGCCCCGCTGGCCCGCGTCGTGATCCGGGGGGACCAGGCGCGTCTGACTGCGGCGGCCTCCGCCGGCGCCGACCTCCAGGCCGCCGGCGCCGCCACCGAACTGGTGCTCGAGGAGGCGGCGGAGCCGTCGGTCGAGGTCGAGCGAACCGCGTAGGAGAGGCGCCCGCCGGCCTCGGACGGGTTCCCGGAGCCTTGACACGATTGGTGCGAACCGGGCACGATCGCAGCGACCCGTCCGCACGGATTGCGAGGGGCCAGCGATGCCAGTCGATGCGTTCGTCCATCTCGATACCTTGCGGTGCATCGCCGAGCACGACGGCAACGGCCACTCCGAGCCCTACGCCTGGACCGTTCTGCTGTGGGTGGACGACACCACCATCACGTCCGGGGAGTTGGTGGGCTCCAGCGCGCCGGGCAACGCCTCGGCGCGGCTGGTGGCCAAGGCCGGTATCCGGCCCGGTGACGCCGTGGCGATGCCGACCGCCCAGCGGCGCTTCGGCCACCGGTTCGAGGACGGCCTCGACCGCCGCCAGATCGCCATCGTGGTGGCGCTGTTCGAGGAGGACGAGCTACCGGCGCGCGCCGTCCGCGCCGGCTACGACGTCTTCGTCGACGAGGTGCCACGCGCCGTGGCCGACTTCGCGCTGAGCCACGGTGGCAACGCCCCCGAGACCGACGCCGAACGTCAGGAGGTCGCCGACGCAGTCCGTCCGAAGGTCGAGTCGGCGATCCGCGGCGCGCTGTCGAACTTCGAGAAGTTCCAGATCGCGATCGGCTCGCTGGACGTCGACGACCAGATCGGCTTCAGCGCTGCGTCTGCCAAGGTCGACGACGGCGATCGGGCCTTCACGCTGCGCTTCGAGAAGACCGTCCGGCTTCCGCCGCCGTTCAACCAGGAGATCACCAACCACTACGAGATCGACGGACGGTTCGAGTTCCGTCTGCCCCCGCCGCCCGACCGGTGCCAGGCGGAGGTCGAAGGATTGAACGCGGCTCGGGCCGCCGTGAGCGGCCTCCAGGCCCAGATCGCCGCACTGCAGGCGGAGCTCCAGTCGGCGTCCCCCGCGGAGAAGCCCTTCCTGATCGCCGAGATCAGGCGGGTCCGGACCGAGGAGTTGCCGGATGCCCTCGCCGCCCTGGAGCGGGCCACCCGCGCCCTGGAGCAGTGCCGGTCACGCCCGGGCCGCGGCGGCGTCATCTTCGATCCCCCGGACGACCTGATCGTCGTCGAGGATCGCTGAAAAACGCAAGGTTCCCGGTCACTCCCCCCGCGCGGCTCGCCGGCGGGCGCCTACCATCCGGCCGTGAGCCGCCCATTCAGCACCGTTCGCGCCGTGTTCCTCGCCACCGCGGTCGCCGCCACCGGCCTGACCGCCGTCCTGTCCGGGGGCGACGGTCCGGCGTCGCCCGTGGCGACCGCCGCCGCCTCCCGATCCGCCGTGGAGGACGCCTTCGGGCGGCTGCCGCTGCGCTTCGAGGCCAACCGCGGCCAGGCCGACCCATCGGTGGAGTTCCTGGTGCGGGGCAACGGCTTCACCACCTTCCTCACCGGTACCGAGGCGGTGCTGGCCCGGCCCGGGTCGGCGCCGGTACGCATGCGCGTCGAGGGCGGGCAAGCGACCCCGCCGGTCGGCGAGAGGCGGCTCCCGGGGGTCAGCAACTACGTGCTGGGCGACGACCCCGACCGGTGGCTGACCGGCGTCCCGGCGTACGCCGGCGTGCGCCAGACCGGCGTGCGCCCGGGCGTGGACATGGTCTGGCACGACGACGGAGGCCGGCTCAAGTACGACCTGGTGGTCGCGCCGGGCACCGACCCGGCCGGCGTCGAGGTGGCGTTCGCGGGCGCCCGCAGCCTACGGGTGGACGCCGCCGGCGACCTGCTGGTCGGCGCCGACGGGGGCGATCTCCGCCAGGAGCGCCCGACGGTGTACCAGGACCTGGACGGCCGCCGCACGGTGGTGCCAGCCCGCTACGACCTGCGGGGCGCCGACCGCGTCGGTTTCTCGCTCGGCACCTACGACGCCGGCCGGCCTCTCGTGATCGACCCCGCCCTGACCTCGGCGGTGACCTTCGGCGGTCCCGGGGCCGACGCCGCCACCTCCGTGGCCGCCCACGCCACCGGTGCGGTGTTCGCCGGCTCCACCGCCTCGGTCGACTTCCCGACGGTGAACGCCCTCGGCCCGCGCCCGGGCAACACCGACGGGTTCGTGGCCAAGCTGAGCCCGGTCGGCACGTCGCTGGTCTACGCCACCTACTTCGGCGGCTCCGGCATCGACGCCGTCCGCGGCGTGGCCGTCGACAGCGCGGGGGCCGCCTACCTCGTCGGCGAGACGGCCTCGAACGACCTGCCCACCGTCGGTCCGGTGCAGGCTGCCTACGGCGGCGGCGCCCGCGACGCCTTCGTGGCCAAGCTGAACCCGACCGGGTCGGCGGTCGTCTACAGCACCTACCTGGGCGGCGGGGCTGAAGACATCGGGCGGGCCATCGCCGTGGACGGAGCCGGCGCCGCCTACGTCGCCGGGCGGGCCGGGACCGGCTTCCCGACCACCGCCCCGCTCCAGGCGGCCAGCGGCGGCGGGCCCGACGCCTTCGTGGCCAAGCTCGCCCCGGCCGGCTCGACCGTCGCCTACGCCACATTCCTGGGCGGCTCGGGCGCCGACGACGCGTTCGGGATCGGCGTGGAAAGCACGGGCGCGGCGGTCGTCGCCGGCAGCACGGCGTCGCCCAACTTCCCCACCGCAGCAGCGGCGCGGGCCACGGCCGCCGGTGGCGCCGACGGGTTCGTCGCCAAGCTGAACCCGGCGGGCTCCGCGCTGGCCTACGGGACCTACCTCGGCGGCGCCGGCGCCGACGCGGCCAGCGCCGTGGCGGTCGACGGGGCGGGCGCCGCCGTCGTCGCCGGCGACACCTCCTCGGACGACTTCCCCTCAGTGGCCGCCCTGCAGCCGCGGCGGGCAGGTGAGAGCGACGCCTTCGTCACCCGCCTCACCGGCGCCGGCGCCGTGGCGTCCAGCACCTACTTCGGCGGCAGTTCCGGCGACTCGGCCAACGGCGTCGCCCTCGGCCCCGGCGGGGCCATTCACCTCACCGGCAGCACCAGCTCCGCCGACCTGCCGGTAAAGGACGCCATGGCCGACCGGGCGGGCAACTCCGACGCCTTCGTGGCCCAGCTCGACGCGGTCGCCGGCGCCGTCGTCCACGCCAGCCACCTCGGGGGCAGCGCCAGCGACTCAGGCTCGGCGGTCGCCGTCGACGCCGACGGCGTCGACGGCGTCGCCTACGTGGTCGGCTCGTCGAACGTGTTCGGCGCCGGCGACTTCCCCTCGGTGAACAGCCTGGCCGGCACGGCGGCCGGCGCCGGTCAGGACGTGCTCCTAGCCCGCATCGCGCCCGTGCCGCCGGCGGCGCCCCTGGTGACCGGCATCTCGCCCAAGAACGGCTCGCCGGCCGGCGGGACCACCGTCGTAATCACCGGCACCAACTTCACGGGGGCCACCGGGGTGAATTTCGGGGGTGGCGCCGCCGCCCGCTTCACCGTGGTGTCGCCGACCCGCATCGAGGCGGTCAGCCCACCAGCCGGGCCGACCCCCAGGGTCGCCGTCACGGTCGCAACGCCGCAGGGCACCTCGCCGGGCAACCCGGCGTCGCGCTTCCTCTTCGGCGGCGAAGGCACCTGGTCGACCACGGGCGCCATGACGTCGTCGCGCTTCGTCCACACCGCCACCCTGCTGCCCGACGGCCGGGTGCTGGCCGCCGGAGGCCGCACCAGCCAGGGCGGCCCTGCGCTGTCCTCGGCCGAGCTGTACGACCCGAAGACCGGGACCTGGGCGCCGACCGCCCCGATGAGCGTCGACCGCTTCGCCCACACCGCCACCCGACTGCCCGACGGGCGCGTCCTGGTGGCCGGCGGGTTCAGCGCCGGCCTGACGACCAACGACCAGCCCAACCTCGACACGGTCGAGATCTACGACCCGGCCACCGGCACGTGGTCGCCGACGGGCTCCATGGGGACGCGGCGGGCGCTGCACCTGGCCATCCTCCTGCGGGACGGCACCGTCCTTGTCGCCGGGGGCCGGACCTGCAACGGCCCCCCGCCGACGGCCTGCAACTCCACCTTCACCACGGCCACCGCCGAGCTGTACGACCCAGCCACCGGCATCTGGACTCCGACCGGCTCGCTCAGCATCTCGCATCACACGGCCGGGATCACCCTGCTGCCCGATGGCCGCGCGTTTCTCCCCGGAGGCTTCCCGTCAGCCGGGGCGGGCACCGTGGCCGAGGCCTACGACCCGGCGAGGCGTACATGGCAGGTGGTCGCCTCGCCGCTGGTCGACCGGGCCCGCGGCGGCGCCACGCCGCTGCCCGGCGGCCGGGTGCTGGTGGCCGGCGGGTTCCCGAACACCGACTCGGCGGAGATCTACGACCCGGCCACCGACCGCTGGACCGTGGCCGACCGGATGCTGTCGGCCGGTCGCTTCAATCCATCCTTCACCGCACTGCCCAACGGCCACGTGCTGGTGGCAGGCGGCGGCAACGGCGGCGCATCAGCCGAGGTCTACGACCCCGTGGCCGACCGTTGGCGCTCGGCCGGCGTCATGCCGGTGGCCCGCGGCACGTCGTCGTCGAACTCCAACAGCGACCAGGGGATGATCCTGTCCAGTTCGACCGAGCGCCTGGAGGCCGACCCGGCCGTGTGCGGGGCCAACTGCGGCAAGGTGCTGATCTTCGGCAACACCGACAGCCGGGCGGCCCTGCTCTACACCCCCGAGCCGCCGGGAAGCGGGTACTGGATGGTGGCGGCCGACGGCGGCGTGTTCGCCTTCGGCGGGGCCCGGTTCGCCGGCTCGACCGGCGGACTTCGGCTCAACCAGCCCGTCGTCGCCATGGCGCCCACCCCGACCGGCGACGGCTACTGGCTCGTGGCCCGGGACGGTGGCGTGTTCGCCTTCGGTGACGCCCGGTTCCTCGGCTCCACCGGCGGCACCCGGCTGGCCCAGCCGGTGGTCGGCATGGCGGCGACGCCGAGCGGCCGGGGCTACTGGCTCGTGGCCCGAGACGGCGGCGTCTTCGCCTTCGGCGACGCCCGCTTCCTCGGATCGACGGGCGGCAGCCGGCTGGCCCAGCCGGTGGTCGGCATGGCGGCGGCGCCGAGCGGCCGGGGCTACTGGCTGGTGGCGGCCGACGGCGGTGTGTTCGCCTTCGGGGGCGCCGGCTTCTTCGGCTCCACCGGCGCCCTCAGGCTGAACCGGCCGGTCGTGGCGATCGCGGCCACCACCACCGGGGGCGGCTACCACCTGGTCGCCAGCGACGGCGGCGTCTTCGCCTTCGGCGACGCCGGCTTCGCCGGGTCCACCGGTGCCGTCCGGCTCAACCAGCCCATGGTCGGCTCCGCCGCCGCCCCGCTGCTGGCCCCGGCAGTGACCACGCCGGCACCGGCCCGCCTGTCAGTCGCCCCCCGGCCCGGCGCCGTCGGCGCGCCCGGCGACGCGGGGAGCGCAGCGGGCAGCTAGACCGGCGCCGTGCCCGTTCTCGCGGTCGCTGACCGAGGGCACCGCCGGGGCGGGCGCGAGGCTCTGGTTCACTGCACCCTGCCGTGGCAGGGCCCGGGGACCCGGCTGGCGCTGCGGTACAAGCACAGCCCCGGCGTGACACGCGGTAGACATCCCGGGTGCCTCCCGCCGCCGGCCGGCCGCCACCCACGCTGACGCTCGCCGGGCGCCCCCTGCCGGTGGCCGGGCGGGCCCGGGTGTACGTCTGCGGCATCACGCCCTACGACACGACCCACCTCGGCCACGCCGCGACGTTCGTGTGGGCCGACATGGCGGCGCGCGCCCTGCGGCTCTCGGGGGTGGAGGTGGCGGTGTGCCGCAACCTCACCGACCTCGACGACGACCTGCTGGCCCGAGCCCGGGAACGGGGGACGGCCTGGCGGTCGCTGGCCACCCGCCAGACGTACCGCTTCCAGCACGACATGGACGAGCTCCGGGTCGGGCGGCCGACGTTCGAGCCGCTGGCCCACGAGTACGTCGGCGAGGCGATCACGGTCACGGCCGCCCTCGTCGCCGCAGGGCGGGCGTACGAGGCGGGTGGCGCGGTGTTCTTCGACGGCGGCGGGGTGGCCGCCGCGTCCGGCCTCGACGACGCCGGCGCTGCGGCCCTGGTCGCCGAGCACGGCGGCCATCTCCCCGCCGGCGCCCGGCACCCGCTGGACGCCGTCCTGTGGCAACCGGCCGCCGAGGGGGAGCCCTCCTGGCCGAGCCCCTGGGGGCCGGGCCGGCCCGGCTGGCACGTCGAGTGCACGGCCATGGCCCTGGCCACGCTCGGCGGGGGGATCGACCTGCTGGCCGGTGGTGCCGACCTGGCGTTCCCCCACCATGCCTACCAGGCCGCCCAGGCGGAAGCGGCCACCGGCGTGGCGCCCTTCGCCCGGGCGCGCATGTCCGTCGGGACGGTGCTGTCCGGCGGGACCAAGATGGCCAAGTCCACCGGCAACCTGGTGCTCGTTGCCGACCTGCTCGAGCGGTGGCCGCCCGACGCCCTCCGCCTGCTTCTCCTCGACCGGCGCTGGGCCGAGCCGTGGCAGTTCCGCGAGGACGACCTGGCCGGCGCGGCTGCCCGGATCGACGACCTGTGGCGTCGGGCCGGGCGCCCCGCCGACGACGAGGCGGCCGGCGGCGAGGTCGAGCGGGCGCTCTACGACGACCTCGACGTCCCCCGGGCGCTGGCGGTGGCCGAGGAGGCCGGTGGGCGCGTCCTCCGCCGCCTCGCCGACACCCTCGCCCTGCTGTAGCTGCCTACGGGGTGAGCGCGGCCGTCGCGAACACGACCCGGTGCTGCTCCAGCCCGGGCCGCTGCGCCGCCGCCTGGTCGGCCCTGTCGTACCCCATACCGGTATACTGGCAGTGCCGGGCGACGCGAGGAGCGAGGACATGCCGACGCGGGGCTACACCATCCAGAAGGACGACTACTTGAAGCGCCTCTCCCGGATCGAGGGCCAGGTGCGGGGTATCAAGCGCATGGTCGACGAGGACACCTATTGCATCGACGTCCTGACCCAGGTGAGCGCCGCCACCCGCGCCCTGCAGAGCGTGGCCGTCGGACTTCTGGACGAGCACGTCCGCCACTGCGTCCGCAACGCGGCCACCGACGACCCCGCCAAGGCCGACGAGATGGTGACCGAGGCCCTCCGGGCAATCGAGC
>DATLFQ010000138.1:0-19342 GCA_035540915.1 Acidimicrobiales bacterium | reverse complement strand
CCGGAGGAGTCGGCGCCCAGCAGGCGGCAGCGCCCGGCCGTGGGCCGGGCCAGCCCGAGCAGGCACCGGATGGTGGTGGTCTTGCCCGACCCGTTCGGGCCGAGGAAGCCGAAGACCCCGCCCTCGGGGACGTCCAGGTCGATCCCGTCGATGGCGGCGATGCGGCGTCCCCGCGGGCGGCGGTACTCCTTGCGCAGGCCCTCCAACTCGATGACCGGCACGGGCACGGTGTAGCACGATGGCGGGATGGCGACCGGGACGGCGGCGGAGGAAGCGGTGGACGCCGTCCGCCATCTGTGGGCTCCCGAAAGGCCGTTCCTCGACACCGCCAGCTTCGGGCTGCCGCCCCGTCCCGCGTTCGACGCGCTGCAGCGGGCGCTCGGCGAGTGGCGGGGCGGGCGCACAACCTGGGAGGGGTGGGCCGGGTGCACCGACGGCGCCCGGGCCGCCTTCGCCGCCCTGGTCGGCGTGCCGGTCGAGCGGGTCGCCATCGGCTCGACGGTGTCCGAGATGGTGGGCCTCGTCGCCGCCGCGCTGCCCGACGGGTCGCACGTGGTCGCCCCGGAGAACGACTTCACCTCGCTGCTGTTCCCGTGGATGGTGCACGCCGGCCGGGGCGTGCGGGTCACCCTTGCCCCGGTCCACGAGCTGGCGGCCGCAGTCGCCCGGGCCCGGCCCGACGTCGTCGCCTTCAGCACCGTGCAGTCGGCCACCGGCGAGGTGGCCGACGTCGACGCCGTGGTCGACGCGGCCCGGGCCTGCGGCGCCCTGGTGGTGGCCGACGCCACCCAGGCCTGCGGCTGGCTGCCGACCGACGGTGGTCAGTTCGACGCCCTGGCCTGCGGCGCCTACAAGTGGCTCATGGCCCCCCGGGGCAGCGCCTTCCTGGCCGTCGGCGAGGCACTCCAGGAGCGGCTGACCCCGCTGGCCGCCGGCTGGTTCGCCAGCGAGGACGTGTACTCGTCGTACTACGGCGCGCCGCTGCGGCTGGCGGCGTCGGCCCGCCGGCTGGACACCTCGCCGGCCTGGTTCTCCTGGGTCGGCACCACGCCGGCCCTGGAGCTGCTGCTGTCGGTCGGCGTCGACGCCGTCCACCGTCACGACGTCGCCCTGGCCGACCGGTTCCGGGCCGGCCTCGGCATGGCGGCCAGCGACTCGGCCATCGTCTCGGTGCAGGTGCCGGACGCGGCCTCGCGGCTGGAGGCGGCCGGTGTGCGCGCAGCCGTCCGGGGAGGCCACCTGCGGGCCAGCTTCCACCTCTACAACACCACCGACGACGTGGACGCGGCGCTGGATGCGCTGTGCCCATGACGGCGGGCACCCGGTCCCTTCGGGACACGCCCGCCGTGTGCGGCGGGGCCCCTGCCCCGCCGCCCGGTTTCCGCCGGTGGTCCCGCTCGTGCCCATGACGGCGGGCGGCGCCCGGGTCGAGGCGGTGTGCGCCAGTCCAGGCCACACCATGGCCAAGGCGGTGGTCGACTCCATCCGCCTGGTGGCCGGCGAGGGGGTGGAGGGCGACGTCCACCGCGGGACGACGATCACCCTCCGGCGGCGGGGCCGCCCGCCCGAGACGGTGCCGAACACCCGGCAGGTCCACCTGATCCACGGGGAGCTGCACGACGACCTGCAGGGCGAGGGCTTCGAGCTGGCGCCCGGCCAGATGGGCGAGAACGTCACCACCCGGGGGCTCGACCTGCTGGGCCTGGCTCAGGGCACCCGCTTGCGGCTCGGGGCCCACGCCGTCGTCGAGCTGACCGGGCTGCGCACGCCGTGCCGCCAGCTCGACGCCATCCAGCCCGGCCTGATGTCCACGTTGGCGCACGGGGGCCACGGCAACGCGAAGCTGGCCCCCCGGGTCGGCGTCATGGCCGTCGTCGTGGCGGGCGGCGAGGTCCGCCCCGGCGACCCCATCGCCGTCGAACCGCCTGGGGCGCCGCACTCGCCGCTCCGGCCGATCTGAGCGGGCGCGGGCGCCACCTGGCGACGAGCCTACGGCGCCTCCGTGGACACCACCGCCGTGTGCTGCCCGCACATGACGGTGAAGTCCGGCTCGCCGCCCCCGGTGGTGAACAGGCTGGTCGGGTACGCGCACAGCAGGGCGAACTCGTGGCCGACCGCCAGCGCGTTCCAGAGGTCCTCCAGCGCGATGGCCGACGCCACGTCGCCGGCGTCCCACAGCAGCGCCACCATCTCGCCGTAGACACGCACGTGGCGGCCGTCGGCGGCGGCCCGGCTGATCAGCCCGCCGACCTTCTCGCGGAAGCGGGCCGGGTCGGGGGCGCCGTCGACCATGAACGTGGCCAGCGTCTCGGCCGCGTCGAGCTGCGGGAAGCGGCCGGAGGCCTCCGCCCGCTCGACGTCGGCACCCTCGGCGGCCAGCGCCGCTCGGAACGCGGCCCGGTGGGCCGCCGTGGCCACGACGATTGCCATCTCGCCGTCCCGCACGGCCGGTGCCAGGAACTCCGCCACCCGGGCGACCAGCGCGTCGTCGCTCTCGTAGAGGGTGACCAGGTGCTCGTGATGCAGGAAGGCGGGCCCCACATCGCCTCTCTCGGCAGGAACCGCTCGATGCTGAGCGGAACGGCGGGGGACCGCTCTTGTACCTTCGCCCGGTGGCACCCCGCCTGGTCATCCATGGGCACTTCTACCAACCGCCCCGGGAGAACCCCTGGACCGAGGAGGTCTCCCGGGAGGCGTCCGCAGCGCCGGCCCACGACTGGAACCAGCGGGTGGCTGCGGAGGCCTACCGGCCCAACGCCTGGGCTCGGATCTTCGACGACGCCGGCCGGGTGGTCGACATCGTCAACAACTACCGGTTCCTCTCCTTCGACGTCGGCCCGACCCTGATGGCCTGGCTGGCCCGCCACCAGCCGGCGGTCCACGCCCGCATCGTCCAGGCCGACACGGCATCGGGGAGCGCCATGGCCCAGGCCTATGGGCACACCATCCTGCCCCTGGCCGGCGAGCGGGACGTGCGCACCCAGGTGCGGTGGGGGCTGGCCGACTTCCTCCACCGTTTCGGGCGCCCGGCGCAGGCCATGTGGCTGCCGGAGGCGGCCGTCAACGAACAGGTGCTGGCCATCCTGGTCGAGGAGGGCGTCGGCGCCACCGTCCTGGCCCAGCATCAGGCTGCCCGCGTGCGGCCCCTGGGCGACGCCGGGGCGCGCTGGACCGAGGTGAGCGGTGGCCGGCTCGACATCGGCCGCCCGTGGCGCTGGCTGCATCCCGACGGCTCGGGCCGCGGCCTGGACATCGTCTTCTACGACGGTGCGCTGTCGCACGTGCTGGCCTTCGAGATGAGCGGGCTGTCCAGCGAGGAGCTGGTCAACCGGGTGGCCGAGACACGCCACGACGGGCTGGTGGTGATCGCGGCGGACGGCGAGACCTTCGGCCACCACCACCGCTGGGGCGAGCGCCTGGTGGCTCACGCGCTTGCCGTCGAGGCGCCGCGGCGGGGCATCGCCGTGGGCGGCCTCGCCGCCCATCTCGACGGCACCCAGCACGCCGGCCAGGTGCAGGTGCGCGAGAGCAGTTGGTCGTGCGCGCACGGCGTGGGCCGGTGGCGGGAGGACTGCGGCTGCTCCACCGGCGGGGAGCCCGGCTGGAACCAGCGCTGGCGGGCGCCGCTGCGCCAGGCCCTGGACCTGCTCCAGGAGCGGGTCGACCAGGTCTTCGAGCGCCGGGGCGCGGCCGTGCTGGCCGACCCCTGGGCCGCCCGCGACGCGTACCTGCCGGTGGTCCTCGGCGTGGTCGGCCGGGAGCGGTTCGCCGCCGACCACGTGACCGGGGACGTCGTCGAGGCCTTCACGCTCCTGGAGGCCCAGCGGGCGGCCATGGCCATGTACACCTCCTGCGGCTGGTTCTTCAACGACCTGGCTGGCCTGGAGACGGTGCAGGTGCTGCGCTACGCAGCCCGGGCCATGGACCTGCTGGGCGAACTGGGCGAGGATCCCGGCACCGAGCAGTTCCTGGCCGTGCTGGACAAGGCCGAGAGCAACCGGCCCGGGGAAGGCACCGGCCGGGACGTGTGGCGCCGCCACGTCGAGCCGGCCCGGGTCGGCCCCGGGCGGGCCGCGGCCCACCTGGCCCTCGTGGCGCTGTTCAACTCGGGCCCGCTGGCTCCCCGGGTCGGTGTGTTCACCGTCGAGCCGGTCGACCACCAGCGGACCGAGCGCAGTGGGCTGGTCCTGGTGTCGGGGGCGGTCAGCTTGGTCCACGCCCGCACCGGCCGGCGCTCCGGGCACCTCTACGCAGCCCTCCATTTGGCCGGCTTGGAGGTGGCCGTGTTCACCCGGGCCGCCGACCCGGACCGCGATGCGGCGGCCCTGGCCCGCCTGCGCCACGTGTTCGGCGCCGGGGCCAACGTGGCCGCGCTCCTCCACCTCGCCGCCGACGACTTCGGCCCCGACCCGCTCGGCCTGTCGTCGGCCCTGCCCGATGCGGCCGAGGACATCGTGGCCGGTGCCTCCCGGGCGCTGGCCGACCGCTTCGCCGCCGTCTGCGAGCAGTTCTACGGCGACCACGCGGCGACGCTGGAGGCCCTGGCCGCGGCCGGGTCGCCACTGCCGGCCGAGCTGCGGGCGGCGGCCGAGCTGGCCCTGGCCCGCCGGCTGGCCGCCGCCGTGGCGGCGGGCGACGAGGTGGCGGCCAAGGTGGAGGCGGCCAAGGCGGCCGCCGCCGGTCTCGCCGTCGACACGCCCGAGCTGCGGGCCCAGGCCGGGCCGATGGTCGAGGCGGCCGTCGAGCACGCGCTGGCCGGCGGTTCGACCGGCCCTGCGCTGGCCCTGCTCCGCCTGGCCACCGGCATGGGCCTCCACCTGCCGCTCGACCGGCCCCAGGAGCTGGTGCACGAGGCCCGCCGCGGCGGTGGCCGCCCCGACCTCGACGAGCTGGCTGCGGCCCTGGGCCTGGCGCCCGTGCCACCGTAGGGCGGCCGCCGGCCGCCCGGCGCCGGCCGCAGGCGCCGCTACGGTGCAGCAATGCCGTCGGGCCAGGAGCGGGCGCTGCGGCACTACCTGCGGCGCGAGGTCCTGGCGTACGCCGACGCCCACCGCGAGCGGCTGGCTCCGGTATGGGGCCGGCGGGGGCCGCGGACGCTGGCCGACTTCGCCCGGGCGCCGCTGATCCGCCTCGCCGAGGTGGCCGATCCGGCCGACCTGGTGCTGCGGCCGGACTGGTGGAGCCTCGGGCCGCTCCAGCGCCGCCGGGGCCGGGCCGCCCGGGAGCGCGCCCAGCGGCGGTTCAAGCCGGTGCACTGGACCATCCACGGCGGGGTGCTGGTGGGCAACTCGGCGGTCGACATGGACCGCCTGGCCGACCTGGGCAGGCGGTGGCTGGCCCTGGCCGACGTCGAGCCCCACGACGTGCTGGT
The DNA here is from genome assembly GCA_035540915.1 of Acidimicrobiales bacterium. Taxonomy (GTDB): domain Bacteria; phylum Actinomycetota; class Acidimicrobiia; order Acidimicrobiales; genus DATLFQ01. Next base: position 13,971 of record DATLFQ010000138.1, on the reverse strand, counting down.
GAACATCCTGCCCTACGGCCCGAACCTGGGCTGGTGGGAAGTCGCGTTGGGCGCCCGCCGGGCCGGGCTGTCGGCCATCGACCTGCCCGTCTCGCCGCCGCCGGCCCAGGTGGCCCGGCTCCGGCCCAGCGTGCTCGCCGGCCGGCCCTTCGACCTGGCCCGGCTGCTGGAGGCGGCCGAGCGGGCCGGGCACCCGCTCGAGGACGTCCACACCCTGCTCGCGGTGGGCGAGCCGCTGGAGCCGGGCCTGCGGGCCCGGCTGGCGGGCCTGCTCGGCGAGGGGGGCGCCGTCGTCGCCGCCTTCGCGCCGCTCGGGGTGCGGGCTCTGTGGGGCGAGTGCCGTGAGGGCACCGGGCTGCACACCTGGCCCGACGCCGAGGTGGTCGAGCTGGTCGACCCCCTGTCGGGGGAGCCGGTCCCGCCCGGGGCCGACGGCGAGGTGGTGTGGTCCGCCCTCGGCTGGCGGGGCACGGTCTTCGTCCGGCTGCGGACCGGGATCTTCGCCTCGATGGAGACCGGCGACTGCCCCTGGTGCGGCTCGACCAACCCGCGCCTGGCCGTGACGCCGAGCACCCCGGCGTTCCTGGCCGGCCTCGACCGCAGCCCCTTGGTGGCCGGCTGGCAGGCCGAGCTGCGCACGGTGAACGGCGCGGAGGAGCTGGTGGTGTTCCTGGTCCCGGCGTCCGACGCCGGCCTGGCTGCCCTGCTGACCGAGCTGGACGCCGAACTCTCCGCCACCCAGTACGTCATCGTCGACGGCGACACCCTGGACGCCCGAATCGTCGCCACCGGCGACCGCCGCGTCGTCGACCTCCGCTGAGCCCCGGCGAACCCTCCTGCACTTCGAGCCGGCGCCGTAGCCTGGGAGGTGGTGACCGCCTACCTCGACCACGCCGCCACCACGCCCCTGCGGCCCGAGGCCCTCGAGGCCATGCTGCCGTTCCTGACCGAGCGGTTCGGCAACCCGTCGGGGGCGCACTCGGTGTCCCGGGCGGCCCGTCGCGCGGTCGACGACGCCCGCGACGTCGTGGCCGCCGGCCTGGGCTGCGAGCCGGGCGAGGTGGTCTTCACCGGGGGTGGGACCGAGGCCGACAACCTGGCCCTCGCCGGCGTGGCGGCGGCCCGTCCGGGACGGGCGCTGTGCAGCGCGGTGGAGCACCACGCCGTGCTCCACGCCACCGCTGCGCTGGGCGGGACGACCGTGGCGGTCGGCCCCGACGGCGTGGTCGACCTCGACGCCCTCGCCGCGGCCCTGGCCGGCGGACCGGTCTCGGTGGTCTCGATCATGCTGGCCAACAACGAGGTGGGCACCGTGCAGCGGCTGGCCGAGGTGGTGGCGCTGGTCCGCGACCTGGCCCCGGGCGCCGCCGTCCACACCGACGCCGTGGCGGCGTTCCCCTGGCTCGACGTCGCCGCGCTGGCCGCCGGCGCCGACCTGGTGGCGGTCAGCGCCCACAAGTTCGGCGGGCCCAAGGGCGTCGGTGCGCTGGCCGTGCGGCGGGCGACGCCCCTGCGGCCGATCCTGCACGGCGGCGGCCATCGCGACGATGCCGGCCACGTTGTGCGTGCCGCTGCGCCGGTCCCGCTCCTGGCCGCCGCCATGGCCGCCACCGTCGCGGACCGGGCCGCCGAGGTGGACCGGGTCGGCGCCCTGCGGGACCGGCTGGCCGACGGGCTGCTGGCCGCCGTGCCCGGCGCGGTCGAGACCGGCTCCCGGGCCGGCCGGGTGGCGGGCAACTGCCACCTGCGCTTCCCGGGCGTGGAGAGCGAGGCGCTGCTGGTGCTGCTGGACGACGCCGGCGTGTGCGCGGCGGCCGGGTCGGCCTGCGCCAGCGGGGCACTGGAGCCGTCCCACGTGCTGACCGCGATGGGGGTGCCCCGGGCCGAGGCGCTCGGCAGCCTGCGGCTCTCGCTCGGCGCGACCACGACCGCCGCCGACGTTGACCTGGCCCTGAAGGTGGTGCCCGACGCGGTGGCCCGGCTCCGGGACTGACCGGCGGTCGACGATGCGGGTCCTGGTGGCCATGTCGGGCGGGGTCGACTCCTCCATGGCGGCCGCCCTGCTGGTGGAGGACGGCCACGAGGTGGTCGGGGCGACGATGATCCTGTGGCCGGCGGCCAGCGCCGACTCGGGGTGCTGCTCGGCCGCCGAGGTGGACGACGCCCGCCGGGTGTGCGACCGGCTCGGCGTGGCCCACCACGTGTTCGACTTCTCGGCAGACTTCGAGGACCGGGTGGTCGGTCCCTACGTGGCCGCCCACGCCGCCGGGCTGACCCCCAACCCCTGCCTGGACTGCAACCGCTACCTCAAGTTCGACCGCTTCGTGGACCGGGCCCGGCGGTTGGGCTTCGACGCGGTGGCCACCGGCCACCACGCCCGCGTCGTCCGCGCCGCCGGGAGCGGGCCGGACGGGCCGGTGGAGCTGCGCCGGGGCGCCGACCCGGCCAAGGACCAGTCCTACGTCCTGGCCGTCCTGCAGCAGGACCGCCTGCGGCGAATCCTGCTGCCGGTGGGGGAGCTGACCAAGGCCGAGGTCCGCCGCCGGGCGGCGGCCCTCGGCCTGCGCACCGCCGCCAAGCCCGACAGCCAGGACGTGTGCTTCGTCACCGCGTCGGGCGGCCGCGACGTGTTCCTCGCCACCCGGCTCGGCCTGCGGCCGGGCCGGGTGCTGGACGCGGCCACCGGCACCCAGGTCGGTGCGGTGCCAGCCGTCGAGCTGGTCACGGTGGGCCAGCGCCGCCGGCTCGGCGGCGCCGGCGGGCTCGCCGGGGGGCGGGGCGAGGCCCGCTACGCGCTGGCCACCGACCCCGCCGCCGGCACCGTCACCGTCGGTTCGCTGGCCGACCTGCTGGTCGAGGGCGTCGCCCTCGACCAGCTGTCGTGGACGGACCGCCCGGTGCCGCCGGGCACCACCCTGGCCGCCCAGTGCAGCGCGCACGGCCCTGCCTGCCCGGCCGTCTTCGACGGCCGGGCAGTGCGCTTCGACCGCCCCCGCCGAGCCGTCGCCCCCGGCCAGACCGTCGCCCTCTACGACGGCGATCGTGTCCTCGGCGCCGGCGTGGCGGTGGCCGGCCGCCGGTGGCCGGCCACCGGCGAGGAGGTCGAGGGAGCCGGCCGCTAGCGGCCGGCTCCAGAAGGAGGGGGAGGAGTGGTCGGGAGGCGGCGGGACGCCGCCTCCCGCAGCACGGCGCCGGGGCGCGCGGGGGCGACCAGCAGCGCGGTGGGGGCGACGGGGTCGCCCCCACGTTGGCCCGGTGTGGTGCGGGTCAGCGGCACCTCCTCGCGCAGGGTGATCTGCAGGGCCAGGCCGGGCGCCCGCTGGGTGAGGTCGAGGGCGTCGGTCCCCACCTCGGCCGGGGCCAAGGCGGCGATGACCTGGCGGCGGAACAGCACGGGGTCGGCCAGGCCGATGGGGTCGTGGACCACCACGCCGGCCGGCACGAACACGAGCCACCGGCGGGACAGCCCGTGCAGGGCCCGGGCCAGGACCACCGACGCCGGCCCGGCGATCGCCGCCAGCACCCCGCCCAGCACCCACCCGCGGGCGGCCAGGACCAGTGCGGCGGCCACCGGCGGCCCCACACACAGGGCCCAGGCCAGGGGTGCGACCCCGAGCAGCAGGGGTGCCGGCGCCCGCAGCGGGAAGCGCCGTTCGTTGGGGTAGGCGGCCCCGTTGACGAAGTGCTCGGCCGTCTCGGGGAGCAGTACCAGGGCGAGGGCCACCGCCGAGGCCCCCGCCGCCACGGCCACGGCCGCCGCCGACGCCTCACCGGTCAGCGCGGCCGCGGCCGCCGCCAGCAGGGCGCCCGGCGCCACCAGCCGGAGCACGGTCAGGGCGATGGGCGAGGGGACCAGGCTGGCCACCAGGCCGGCCGCCCAGCCGCCCCAGGCGAGTGCGGTGGCCACCAGCTGGACGGGCCGGCTGCGGGGGTCGAGGGCGGCGCCCAGGCCGGGCCCGGCGGCCAGCGGCAGCACCGCCCAGGCCGCCCGCACGACCCAGGGGAGAAGGCGTTGGCGCAGCATGGTCGAGCGTCGAACTCTGGCAGAGGCTGCAGATGGGCGACAATCGGGCGTGCCCGACGTTCGGCTGGTCGACCTCGACGTGATCAAGCGCTACAGCCTCGCCATCCGCCAGGAGGCGGCGCCGGCCGAGGAGGTGCTGGCGGTGCTGGAGGCGACGCGGGCCCAGGTGGAGGCGGCCATCGAGGCGGCACCGCCGGCACCGGTGCGCCCGGCCCGCCGCCGTCGCCGCCCACCCGCCAGCCTGTGAAGGGAGCGCAGCGACCGAGCAGGCCGGGCGGGATGCGCCAGCTTTCCGTCCCGGGACGGGGTCTGGGGGCGCAGCGCCCAGCGAGGGCCCGGTGAGCAGCACGGCCGCCGGCGATCCGGTCCACCGGGCCGAGGAGCTGCGGGCGCTGATCGCCCACCACAACGTCCGCTACCACCAGCTCGACGATCCCGAGATCTCCGACGCCGACTACGACGCGCTCGTCCGCGAGCTGGCCGCCATCGAGGAGACCCATCCCGAGCTGGCGACCCCCGGCTCGCCGACGGCCACCGTGGGCGCCGCGCCCTCGACGCTGTTCGCGGCCGTCGAGCATCGGGTGCCGATGATGTCGCTCGACAACGCCACCTCGCTCGACGAGCTGCTGGCCTGGGGCAAGCGGATGGAGCGCTACGTCGAGGCCGGCCCGGCAGGGGTCGACTACGCCTGCGAGCTGAAGATCGACGGCGTCGCCATCTCGCTGCTCTACGAGGACGGGCGGTACGTCCGGGCCGCCACCCGGGGCGACGGCCGGGTCGGCGAGGACGTCACCGCCAACATCGCCACCGTCGCCGCCGTCCCCCACGCCCTAGCGCCGGAGGCCGGGCCGCCGCCCCGGCTGCTGGAGGTGCGGGGCGAGGTCTACATGCCCACGCCGGCCTTCGAGGAGCTGAACCGGCGCCAGGGCGAGGCCGGCGGCCGCCTGTTCGCCAACCCCCGCAACGCCGGCGCCGGGTCGCTGCGCCAGAAGGACCCGGCCGTGACGGCCAGCCGGCAGCTGGGCTTCTGGGCCTACCAGCTGGGCGCGGTGGACGGCGGCGAGGTGGCCTCGGCCCGGCGCCACAGCGAGGCCATGGCCTGGCTGGGCCGGGCCGGCTTCCCGGTCAACCCGGAGGCCACGGTGCTGGCCACCCTGGACGACGTCCACGCCTTCTGCGCCGGCTGGCAGCGCCGCCGCCACGACCTCGACTACGAGATCGACGGCGTGGTGGTGAAGGTGGACGACCTGGCCCAGCGCCGGCAGCTGGGCGCCACCTCCAAGGCGCCGCGGTGGGCCATCGCCTACAAGTTCCCGCCCGAGGAGCGCACCACCCTCCTGAAGGACATCATGGTGTCGATCGGGCGGACCGGGAAGGCCACGCCGTTCGCGGTGCTGGAGCCGGTGTTCGTCGGCGGGTCGACGGTGGGCGTCGCCACGCTGCACAACCAGGACCAGGTGCGGGCCAAGGACGTACGGCCGGGCGACACCGTGATCGTCCGCAAGGCCGGCGACGTCATTCCCGAGGTGGGCGGGCCGGTCCTGTCCCTGCGGCCCGAGGGACTCCCCGAGTGGGCCTTCCCGACCCGGTGCCCGCGGTGCGACTGCCCCCTGGTGCGGTTGGAGGGCGAGAGCGACACCTTCTGCACCAACGTGGAGTGCCCGGCGCAGCGGGCCGGGCGCATCGAGCACTTCGCCTCCCGGGGCGCGATGGACATCGAGGGCCTGGGGGAGCGCACGGTGCAGCTCTTCCTCCAGCACGGGCTGCTGGACGACATCGGCGACGTCTACGCCCTCGACTTCGACGCCGTCGCCGCTCTCGACGGCTTCGGGGAGATCTCGGTCCGCAACCTCCGCACCGCCATCGAGGCGTCCAAGCAGCGACCGCTGGCCAACCTGCTGGTCGGCCTCAACATCCGCCACCTCGGCGGTACCGGGAGCCAGGTGCTGGCTCGGGCCCTCGGGCACCTGGACCGCATCGAGGCGGCGTCGGCCGAGGAGCTGGCCCGCGTCGAAGGCATCGGCCCCACGATCGCCGCCAGTGTGGCCCGCTTCTTCGCCAACGAGGCCAACCGCGCCGTGGTGGCCAAGCTGCGGGCCGCCGGCCTCAACCTGGCCGGCCCGGCGGCGCCGGACCTGCCCCAGACCCTGGCCGGGATGTCGGTCGTCGTCACCGGCACCCTGGAGGGCTGGTCGCGTGAGGCGGCCGAGGAGGCGGTCAAGGCCCGTGGCGGCAAGGCGACCGGCAGCGTGTCGAAGAAGACCACTGCGGTGGTGGCCGGGACCAGCGCGGGCGCCGCCAAGCTGGCCAAGGCGGCCGAGCTGGGCGTGCCCGTTCTCGACGAGGCGGCGTTCGCGTCCCTGCTCGACACAGGGGAGCTGCCACCCTGACGCGGTCAGGGCCCCGACGAGCCGCCCAGTAGTTCTCGTTCGGTCCTCACGCCACGTCGAAGCACCAGCGGAAGCTGGAGGGGAGGGCGTCTGTCTCGCCGACCCGCTGGAACCCGATCGTGGCGCAGGTGCGCCCGGCCGGCAGCTGCTCGATCTCCTTGCCCGCACCGGGGGTGAACGAGTACCGGTTCAGACCCTCGATGACCTCCAGCTGGTCGTCGGGGATCACGATGTCGTTGACCCGGAGCGTCCCGGTGAACAAGGGGTCCAGCTCGGCGAAGATCTCGGTCTGGCGCAGCTGGAGGCTGTCGGGCTCGGGGGAGACGGTGCGGACGGCCGACGGGCGCAGGCGCGGGTTGGGCGAGTCGTCGTGCAGGATGAAGGCGACGTACATGCCGGCGAAGGCCACGGCCAGCAGCACGGACATGACGATGCGGCGCACCGTGAAGAGCGCGGGTCGACCGGCGGCGCGGGCGGGGGGAGCAGCCATCTGCCGGCCATTCTTGCCGGGCCGGACCCCGCGAGGGCGTCCCCGTCCCGGCCGGGTCGGCAAGCTACCCTCGGGCCGTGGCCACCTCGAGCATGGCCGACCAGGTGGGGCGCGTCCTGGGTGGCCGCTACCGCCTCGTCGCCCCGATCGGGACCGGGGCGTCGGCCCACGTCTTCGTGGCCCACGACGTCACCCTGAAGCGCAAGGTCGCGGTCAAGGTGCTGCACGCCGCGCTGGCCGAGGACGAGTCGTTCCTGCGCCGCTTCCGGGCCGAGGCCGAGCAGGCCGGCAACCTCACCCACCCCAACATCATGCGGGTCTTCGACTGGGGCGAGTCCGGTGACGGGCCGTTCCTCGTGCTCGAGCACCTGGCCGGCGGCAGCCTGCGCGACATGCTCGACGAGGGCACGCGGCTCACCCCGTCCCAGGCCCTGCTGGTCGGCCTGGAGGCGGCCCGGGCCCTGGACTACGCCCACCGCCGGGGGCTGGTCCACCGCGACATCAAGCCGGCCAACCTGCTGTTCGACGACGAGGGGCGGGTCTGCATCGCCGACTTCGGCTTGGCCCGGGCGCTGGCCGAGGCGGCCTGGACCGAGCCGGTGGGCACCGTGCTGGGGACGGCCCGCTACGCGGCGCCCGAGCAGGTGCAGGGCGCGTCGGTGGACGGCAGGGCCGACGTGTACGCCCTGGCCCTGGTCATGGTCGAGGCGGTCACCGGCCGGGTGCCCTTCGCCGCCGACACGACCATCGCCACGCTGATGGGCCGGGTGGGCGCCCGGCTGGAAGCGCCCGAGGAGCTGGGCCCCATCGGGCCGGTCGTCCAGCAGGCGGCTGCGCCGGAGGCGGCCGACCGCTTGGACGCCGGCGGCCTGGCCCGGGCCCTCGAGGATGTGGCCCGGCGTCTCCCGGCCCCCGACCCCTTCCGGCTGGCACCCCGCTCGCCGCGGGTGGACCTCGACGAGCGGGGCGACGTGCCGGGCGACCTCACCGAGCTCGGCGCCGGTGCGCCTCGCCCGGCGCCGCCGCCGATCCGGGTCGCCGACGAGGCGCCCACCGCGGCTGTGCCGGTGACGGCGTCGCCCGTCTCGGCACCGGAGGCCGACGGCGCTCCCTTCGTCCTCCCCGCCGCCCGCCGCCGCCGGCGGCGCTGGCCGTGGGCGGCCCTGTTCCTGGGGCTCGCCGCCCTCGGCGCCGGCACGGCCTACGCGTTCGTGCAGTTGCGGATCCCCGAGCACCCGATCCCGAACCTGGCCGGCAAGACGCTGGAGGAAGCCCGGGCCGAGGTCGCCGACGAGAAGTTCAAGCTCCGGGTTACGTCGTCGCGCAACGACGACGTGGTGCCCGAGGACCGCGTCATCGTGCAGGACCCGGCCCTGGGCGAGTTGCGGGAGGGCCAAACCATCGAGCTGGTCCTGTCGCTCGGCCCCCCGGCCCGCACGGTCCCCGACCTGACCGGCCTGGACCAGGCAGCCGCCGAGGAGGCGGTGCGGGCCCAGGACCTGGTACCGACGGTCGCCCGGTCGCGCAACGAGGACGTGCCGGCCGGCACCGTCATCGACTGGTCCCCGGTCGGCGAGACCACCAAGGGCGCCCAGGTCACCGTCAACGTGTCCGACGGCCCCCCGCTGCGCGAGGTGCCCGAACTGGCCGGCCGCAGCTTCGAGGACGCCCGGGCGGTGCTGGCCCAACAGGGCCTGGTGGCCAAGCGCTCGGACGCGTTCAGCAACGACGTCGATCCCGGCGTCGTCATCCGCACCCAGCCCGGCCCCGGCGCGCCGGCCGAGAAGGGCGCCGCCATCACCGTGGTCGTGTCCAAGGGGCCCAACACCGTGGCCGTGCCGCCGATCGTCGGCCGCACCGTCGAGGAGGCCACCTCGCTGCTGCAGGAGGCAGGGCTGAGCGTCGAGGCGGTGGTGCCCCGCCAGGGCCGCCGCGTCCTGGCCAGCGACCCGGCGCCAGGCGCCACCGTCCGCCGGGGCAGCGGCGTCACCCTGTTCGCACCGTAGGCCGGTGCCCGGCGCCGCCGCCGGGGACTAGCCCGGACGCGTCATCCGGGGAAATGGTCCTCCACGCCGGCGGCGGTCCGGCCGAGGATCGGTGTGCAGGCCCGAAGGGGAGCGGAAGTGTCGAGGCGGTGATCCCCCAGCCACCGCCGGTGCCACCCTCCCCTCGGGCCCTGCTCAGGTGTCAGGCGCCCGCCGGCGGCGGTGGTTCCGCCGGTGCGGTGACTGCGGCGAGGCGCTGTTGCAGCTCCACCGCCGTCTCGTCGGGGTTGGCCTGGATGAGGGCGAGCAGCTTGGTCATGTCGCCCTGCACCTTGATGCGCCCGCCCATGAAGTGCGCCATGGCGCTGGAGGGGTCGACGAAGATGGCCCGGGCCGTCTCGTAGTCGGTGGTTACCGTCACCTCGGGATCGTCGAGGTGGCCGGGGGCCATCTCCACCTGCCCCGAGGTGGTGTCGATGTGGGCGTCCATCGTCGGCTCGCCGAACGGTACTTCGGTGATGACCTGGTTCATGCGGACGGTCAGCTCACCGGCGGGGACACGCCCCTGGTACTCCTCGCGGATGGCCTGGACGGCCGCCAGCCACTCGAGGCTCAGGAACGGGTGGGCGTCGGGCATCGCGGCAACCTACCGCGGCTGGTCGCCGCCCCGTACCATCGCCGGGCGTGCCACCCGGTGCCCTGGTCCTGCACGGCTTCACCGGGACGCCGGCCTCGGTGGCGGGCCTGGCCGACGCGCTGGCCGCGGCCGGGTTCGAGGTGGCGGCGCCCCTGCTGCCCGGTCACGGCGGGCCGGTGGAGGACGTGATCGGCACCGGGTGGGCGGACTGGTCGGCTGCGGCGGAAGCCGCCTATCAGGAGCTGGCCGCCCGGGCCTCGCCCGTGGTCGTCGCCGGGCTGTCGATGGGCGGCGCGCTGGCCTGCCAGCTGGCCGCCGACCATGCCGAGATCGCCGGCCTGATCTGCGTCAACCCGGCGGTGGAGCCGGTGGCCGAGTCGTTCTTCGACATCCTGCGTGGCCTGCTGGCGGCCGGCGTGGCCGTCGTCCCCAGCGGGATGGGTGCCGACGTGGCCCGCCCCGGCGGCGGTGAGACCGGGCCCGGTGGCGCCCCGCTCGCCCCGCTGGTGTCGATGTTCGAAGGCGTGGCCGGGCTGGCCCCCCGGCTCGGCGACGTCGCCTGCCCGCTGCTGCTGTTCACCAGTGTCCAGGACCACGTGGTGGCGCCGTCGGCCAGCGACCTGCTGGCCGACCGGGTGGCCGGGCCGGTGGAGCGGGTGTGGCTGGAGCGCAGCTTCCACGTGGCGACGATGGACTTCGAGGCCGAGGAGATCGAGCGCCGGTCGGCCCGGTTCGCGACCGAGATGACCGAGCCGGCGACGTGGGTAGTGGCCGGCTGCCTGTTCGAGGTGTCGCTTCCGGGGTCCGGCTGGCGCTGGGTCGGACCGTCGCCCGCCGTCACGCTGGTGGGAGAGGACCGCCGGGACGGCCGGCACCACTTCCGCTTCCGCGCCGAGGCGCCCGGTTCCGCTGTCCTGGTGTACACCGGCGGGTACGGCGGCGGCGGCGAGCGGTCGCTGGTCGTGCGCATCGCTCCGGAAAGCACCGGAGGAGCCGGCGGCCCGCCCGCGTAGGTGGCTCGTGTCGAACGGCCACCTTCGGCGTGGAGCTGCCAGCGATGCGGCCTGCGTGCCGGCCATGCCGGTGCATCGGTGGGTGGCACGGGCGGGAACGTCGTTCGACACGAGCCACCTAGGCTCCCGGCCGTGGCCGAGCGCATCACCCCCGCCGACGTGGCCCACGTGGCCCGGCTGGCCCGCCTCACCCTGACCGAGGAGGAGCAGGCCCGCTTCGCCGAGCAGCTCGGCGCAGTGCTCGACCACGCCGCCGGGGTGGCGGCGCTCGACACCGCCGGCGTGCCCCCGACCGCCCACCCGCTGCCGCTGCGCAACGTGCTGCGCCCCGACGAGCCGGCGCCCGGCCTCGACCGCGACGAGGTGCTGGCCATGGCGCCCGAGACCGAGTCAGGCCGGTTCGTGGTCCCGCCCATCCTCGGCGAGGCGCCGTGACCGCTCCGGGAGAGCGGTCCACGGACGACCGCCGGCGTCCCCTTCGGCGGGCGGCGCGCCGGTGACGGCGGCGCCCGTCGGCGGGTCGACCGCCACCGCCATCGCCGCCGCCGTCCGCAGCGGGCAGTCCTCGGCCGCTGACGTCCTGGAGCAGCACCTGGCCCGCCTGGCCGAGCGGGAGGGCGAGCTGCACGCCTTCAACTTGGTGCTGGTCGAGCGGGCGCGGGCCGCTGCCGCCCAGGTCGACCAGCGGGTGGCGCTCGGCGAGGACCCCGGCCCGCTGGCCGGCGTACCGGTCGCCCTCAAGGACAACCTGTGCACGAGGGGCGTACCGACCACCTGCAGCAGCCGCATCCTGGCCGACTGGCGCCCGCCGTACACGGCCACCGTGGTCGAGCGCCTGACGGCTGCGGGCGCGGTCGTGGTCGGCAAGACCAACCTCGACGAGTTCGCCATGGGCAGCTCCACCGAGAACTCGGCCTTCGGGCCCACCCGCAACCCCCACGACCCCAGCCGGGTCCCGGGCGGGTCCAGCGGCGGCAGCGCGGCCGCGGTGGCCGCCGGCTTCGCCGCCCTGGCCCTGGGCTCCGACACCGGCGGCTCCATCCGCCAGCCGGCCGCCTTCTGCGGGGTGGTCGGCGTCAAGCCCACCTACGGCGCGGTGTCCCGCTACGGGCTGGTGGCGTTCGCCTCGTCGCTCGACCAGGTCGGCCCGTTCGCCGCCACGGTGGGCGACGCCGCCCTGGCCCTCGAGGTGATCGCCGGCCACGACCCCCGCGACTCGACCTCGATCCCCGGGCCGGCCCCGTCGGTGCTCGGCGCGCTGGCCGACGGCGTCGAGGGGCTGCGGGTCGGCCTGGTCCGCGAGCTGGTGGAGGGCATCGACGCCGACGTGGTGGCCCGGGTGCTCCAGGCGGCCGACGCCCTGGCCGCTGCCGGGGCCAAGGTGGAGGAAGTGTCGGTGCCGGCGGTCGTCCACGGGCTGTCCGCCTACTACCTGATCGCCCCCGCCGAGGCGTCGAGCAACCTGGCCCGCTACGACGGGGTGCGCTACGGCCTGCGGGTCCCCGGCGCCGACATGGGGGCGCTGTACGACGCCACCCGGGCCGCCGGCTTCGGGCCCGAGGTGAAGCGGCGCATCATGCTCGGCACCTACGCCCTGTCGGCCGGGTACTACGACGCCTACTACGGGCAGGCCCAGCGGGTGCGCACGCTGCTCATCCGCGACTTCGAGACCGCGTACCAGCAGGTCGACGCGCTGCTGTCGCCCACCACGCCGTCGACCGCGTTCGCCTTCGGCGCCAAGGCGGACCCGCTGTCGATGTACCTGTCCGACGTCTGCACCATCCCGTCGAACCTGGCCGGCCACCCGGCCATGAGCGTGCCCTTCGGCACCGGCGACGACGGCCTGCCCGTCGGCGTCCAGGTCATGGCGCCGGCCCTCGGCGAGCCGGTGATGTTCTCGGTGGCGGCCGCCCTCGAGGCGGGCGCGCCGTGAGCACCGAGGCGCCGGTCGCAGGCTGGGAGACGGTCATCGGGCTGGAGGTCCACTGCGAGCTGCGCACCGCCACCAAGCTGTTCTGCAGCTGCGCCAACAGCTTCGGCGACGAGCCCAACACCAACGTCTGCCCGGTCTGCCTCGGTCTGCCCGGCTCGCTGCCGGTGCTCAACGAGCAGGCCGTCGAGCTGGCCATGCGCATCGGACTGGCCCTGGAGTGCGAGGTGCGCCCCAGCGTGTTCCACCGGAAGAACTACTTCTATCCGGACATGCCCAAGGACTACCAGGTCAGCCAGTACGACCAGCCGATCAACGTGGACGGGCGCCTGGAGTTGCCCGACGGCTCGGTGGTGGGCATCGAGCGGGCCCACATGGAGGAGGACACGGGCAAGACCACCCACGTAGGGGGCGGCGGGCGCATCCACGAGGCCACGCGTTCGCTGGTCGACTACAACCGGGCCGGCGTCCCGCTGGTGGAGATCGTGAGCCGGCCCGACCTGCGCAGCGCAGAGCAGGCCCGGGCCTACGTGGCCGAGCTGCGCTCCATCCTGGTGGCCACCGGAGCCTCCGACGGGCGCATGGAGGAGGGGTCGCTGCGGGTGGACGCCAACGTGTCGGTGCGCCCGGCCGGGACCACCACGCTCGGCACCCGGTGCGAGATCAAGAACCTGAACTCGCTCCGCTCCCTCGGGCGGGCCATCGACCACGAGGCGGCCCGCCAGGTGGCGTCGCTGGAGGCGGGCGACCGGGTGGTGCAAGAGACCCGCCACTGGGACGAGGAGGCCGGACGCACCCGCCCGGGCCGGTCCAAAGAGGAGGCCGACGACTACCGGTACTTCCCCGAGCCCGACCTCGTGCCCCTGGAGCCCGACGACGAGTGGCAGGCCGCCGTGGCGGCGGCCCTGCCGCCGCTGCCCGCCGCCCGCCGGGCCCGCCTGGCCGCCGTGGCCGGCGGCGCCGCGGCCGGCTCGGTGGCCACGGTGGTCGTCCACGACCTCGACACCCTGGTGATGGCCGCCGTGTCGGCCGGTGCGGACGGCGCCCGGGCGGTCACCCGCGCCGCCAACGAGCTGGCCGCCGACCTGGACGGCGCCCGCCGCCTGGACCCGGCGTCGTTCGCGTCGCTGCTGCTGATGGAGGACCGCGGCGAGCTGACGGCCACCCAGGCCAAGCAGGTGCTGGCCCATGTGCTGGCGGAGGGCGGCGACCCCGGGGAGGTGGCCCGGGCCCGCGGGTTCGAGGCCATGGCCAGCGACGCCCTCGGGGCGGCGGTCGACGACGTGATCGCCGCCAGCCCCGACCAGTGGCAGCGCTTCGTGGCCGGCGACGCCAAGGTGGCCGGCTACCTCGTCGGCCAGGTCATGAAGGCCACTGCCGGTCGCGCCGACGGCAAGGCCGTCACCGCCCTCCTGCGCCAGCGGGCCGGTCCCGGGGGGTGACCCCCGGCCCGCACCCACCCCGGCGAACCGGTACGCGGATCGCGCGCCAGGGCGCGCGAT
>DATLFQ010000137.1:0-7067 GCA_035540915.1 Acidimicrobiales bacterium | reverse complement strand
CCTCGTAGGCGTGCAGGTTGTGGTTGGAGCCGAGCAGGGACACCACCAGCGTGAATCCCTGCTCGCGCAGCCAGATGATCTCCTCCTGGCGGCGGACCCGGCGATGGTTTCGGGCGTAGCCGCCGGGGCGCTCGCTCACCGCCAGCTGGTCCTTGATCACCCAGCTGAAGTTCCGCGGCTCGATCCCGGCCGCCCACTTCCCCCTCATCGTTGCTCTCCCGGCGCGAGCCTCGGTCCGCAGGCGGCGGCGACGAGGCGGGACGCCTGGACGGTGGCCGCCACGTCGTGCGCCCGGACCATCGCCGCGCCCTGTGCCATGGCGTGGACGGCGGTGGCCAGCGAACCGGCCAGGCGGTCGTCCGGCGGCGCCCCGCCGGCGACGGCGCCCAGGAACGCCTTGCGGCTGGTGCCCACCACCACCGGCCAGCCGCAGTCGACCAGGGTGCGGAGCTGACGGAGCAGGGACAGGTTGTGGGCCGCCGTCTTGCCGAACCCGATGCCGGGGTCGACCCACACCTCCTCGACGCCGGCCGCCGACGCCGCCTCCGCCCTGCCCACCAGGAACGCCCGCACCTCGGCCACCACGTCGGTGTAGCAGGGATCGTCCTGCATGGTCGGCGGGAGCCCCCGGCGGTGCATGGCCACCCAGCCCACCCCGGCCGCGCCCGCCACCGGGGCCAACGACGCCGACACGTCGTTGACGAGGGTGGCCCCCGCCTCGATGGCGGCCTCGGCCACGCCGGGCTTGGTGGTGTCGATGGACACCCGCACCGACGGGCTCAGGGCCGCCACCACCGGCAGCACCCGCCGCCGCTCCTCGGCCTCGTCGACCGGAGCGGCCCCCGGGCGGGTCGACTCGCCGCCCACGTCCACCACGGCGGCACCGGCGGCCGCCATGGCCAGGCCATGGGCGATCGCCGCCTCCGGATCGAGCCAGCGACCGCCGTCGGAGAAGGAGTCGGGAGTCACGTTGAGGATGCCCATGACGAGGGGCAGGGCCGGGGCGCTCACCGCACCGGCCACAGCCGGGCCAACCGGGTCACCCAGCGCATCCGCCGGGCCGACGCGAACGTGGCCTCCCCGGCGAGCTGGGCGATCGCGGTGGACCGGGTCGGGTAGGCGTGGATCAGGCCCGAGAGGTCGGTCAGCTTGTCGCGCTGGCGCACCAGCAGGGCCAGCTCGTGGATCAGCTCGCCGGCACCGGCGGCCAGGATCGACGCGCCCACCAGGCGGCCGCGGGGGCCGCAGACGGCGACGATGCGGCCCAGGGTCTCGCCGTCGGCCCGCGCCCGGTCGGAGTGGATCAGGTCGAACCGCCACACCGCGACCTTGCCGCCGTACTCGTCTCTCGCCTCGGCCTCGGTCATCCCGACGTGCGCCAGCTCGGGATCGGTGAAGGTGCACCAGGGGACCAGGCTGCTGACGACGCCGCGGCCCGGGAAGAACATGTCCCGCACGGCCCGAACGGCCTCGTGGGCCGCCGAGTGGGTGAACAGGAACCGCCCGGCCACGTCGCCGGCGGCATACACCGACGGCACGTTGGTGCGCATCCGCTCGTCGACGATGATCCCCTTCGGCCCTGTCGCCACTCCGACGTCCTCCAGCCCGAGCCCCTCGGTGTTGGGCGCCCGGCCCACGCCGACCAGCAGCTCGCTGGCCGACCAGCGGCCGGGCCGGCCGGCCTCGGTGCCGTGCACCACCTTGGCCCCGTCGTCGACGGTGACGCGCTCGACGTCGACGCCCACCCGCAGGTCGACCCCCTCCTCGCGCAGGCGGCGGGTGAGGAGCGCCACCAGCTCGGGCTCGTCGCGGGGCAGGATCCCGGGCGCCTTCTGCAGCACCGTGACCGGCACGCCGAGGCGGCACAAGGCCTGGCTGAGCTCGATGGCGATGGGCCCCCCGCCGATCGCCACCACCGACGGCGGGGCCGCGGCCAGCTCGAAGACGTTCTCGCTCGTCAGGTAGCCCGCTTCCGCCAGGCCGGGGATCGGCGGGCACGCCGGTCGGCTGCCCGTGCACACCAGGACGTAGCGGGTCGCCAGCACCCGCCCGCCCACCTCCACGGTGCGGGGGCCGGTCAGGCGGGGTTGGCCGAAGACGATCTCGGCGCCGTGCTCGCGGAACCGCTCCGGGTTGTCGTCGGTGGCGGCGATCTCGGCCTGCACCGAGCGGATGCGGTCCCACACCGCGGCGGTGTCGATGGGGGCGGTGCTGGCCGGCAGTCCCCAGCGGTCGGCGTGGCGGAGGTGCGACGCCACCTTGGCCGAGGCCAGCAGGGCCTTGGACGGCACGCAGCCGGTCCACAGGCAGTCGCCCCCCACGCGGTGGCGCTCCACCACGCAGACCCGCAGGCCGAGGCTCGCCGCGAACTCGGCCGCCGGCATGCCGCCCGAGCCCATGCCCAGGATGACCAGGTCGTAGCGGCGCGGCACCCCGCTGTTCTAGCGGTTGCCGTGGATGAAGGTCATCGCTTCGGCCCGGGTACGGGCGTCGTCGCGGAAGAGCCCGCGCACGGCCGACGTCACCACCGTCGAGCCGGACTTGCGAACTCCGCGCATCGACATGCACAGGTGCTCCGCCTGGAGGACGACGATCACACCGCGGGGCTCGAGCGCCCGCTCCAGGCTGTCGGCGATCTGGACCGTCAGCTGCTCCTGGACCTGCAGGCGCTGGGCGTAGGCGTCGACCAGCCGCGCCAGCTTGGACAGGCCGGTGATGCGGCCGTCGGTGCCCGGGATGTAGCCGACGTGGGCGCGGCCCACGAACGGGATCATGTGGTGCTCACACAGGCCGTAGAGCGGGATGTCGCGCTCCAGCACCAGCTCGTCGTAGTCGGAGACGAAGGTGACCTCCAGCAACGCGTCGGGGTCGCCGGCGGCGCCCCCCAGCAGCTCGCCGTACATGGCCGCCACCCGCGCCGGGGTCCGGGCCAGACCGCTGCGGTCGGGATCCTCGCCGACCGCCTCCAGGATCTCGCGGACCGCCCGCTCGATCCGGGCCCGGTCCACCGGGGTACCGGGGTCGGCCGAGCCCGGCGCGCTCACGCAGGAGCGGGCTTGGTGATGGCCCGCCGCAGCCGGCGACCGAGGCGGCGCGCGGCCGGGCCGGGGAAGAGCGCCGCCGCCACCGGCACGAGCGGCGGAACCGGAGGCGGCGGCGCGGCGACCGGGGGGGGCGCCGGGACCGGACCGGGGTCGGCGGCCCAGGGCGGCAGGTCGCCGAAGACCTCCATGAGGGCGGGCGTGTCGAGGGTCTCGTGCTCCATCAGGGCGGCGGCCAGCCGGTCGAGCGTCGCCCGGTGCTTGCGCAGGATGGCCTCGGCCTCTGCGTGGGCCTCCCCGATGATGCGGCGGACCTCGGCGTCGATGCGGGCCGCCACCTCGTCGGAGTAGTTGGCCTGGTGCCCGAAGTCCTTCCCCAGGAACACTTCCTGGTTCTGCTGGCCCAGCTGCAGCGGTCCGAGCACGTCGCTCATCCCGTACTGGGTGACCATGGCCCGGGCGATCTCGGAGGCCTTCTCGATGTCGTTGGCCGCCCCCGTGGTGACCTCCGAGAAGATCAGCTCCTCGGACGTGCGCCCGCCGAGGAGGACGGCCAGCTGGTGGCGGAGCTGGGACCTGCTGACGATGTAGCGGTCCTCGGTCGGCAGCGACAGGGTCCAGCCGAGTGCCCGCCCGCGGGCCACGATCGAGACCTTGTGGACCGGGTCGGCGTGCGGCAGCACGTGGCCGACCAGCGCGTGCCCGCCCTCGTGGTACGCGATGACCAGCTTCTCCTGCTCGCTCATCACCCTGGTCTTGCGTTCCGGCCCGCCGATGACCCGGTCGATGGCCTCCTCCAGGTGCACCATGGCGATGTCCCGTTGGGCCCTGCGGGCGGCGAGGAGGGCGGCCTCGTTCATGAGGTTGGCCAGGTCGGCACCGGTGAAGCCGGGCGTGCGCCGGGCCAGGACGGCGAGGTCGATCGAGTCGTCGAGGGGCTTGCCCTTGGCGTGCACCTGCAGGATCGCCCTGCGGCCCTCCAGGTCGGGGCGGTCGACCACGATCTGGCGGTCGAAGCGGCCGGGGCGCAGCAGGGCCGGGTCCAAGATGTCGGGCCGGTTGGTGGCGGCGATGAGGATGACCCCGGACTTCACGTCGAAGCCGTCCATCTCCACCAGGAGCTGGTTGAGGGTCTGCTCCCGCTCGTCGTGGCCGCCGCCCATGCCGGCGCCCCGGTGGCGCCCGACGGCGTCGATCTCGTCCATGAAGATGATGGCCGGGGGGTTGGCCTTGGCCTGCTCGAACAGGTCCCGCACCCGGCTGGCCCCGACGCCGACGAACATCTCCACGAAGTCCGACCCCGAGATGGAGAAGAAGGGGACGCCCGCCTCGCCGGCGACCGCCCGGGCAAGCAGCGTCTTGCCGGTGCCGGGAGGCCCGTAGAGAAGGACCCCCTTGGGGATCTTGGCGCCGATGGCGTGGAACTTGGCCGGCGACTCCAGGAACTCCTTGATCTCCACCAGCTCGGCCACCGCCTCGTCGGCGCCGGCCACGTCGGCGAACGTCACCTTGGGCTCGTCCTTGGACACCACCCGGGGCTTGGCCTTGCCGAACTGCATGACCCGGCTGCCCCCGCCCTGCATCGAGCTGATGATGTAGAGGAAGCCGCCCATGAGCAGGATGATCGGCAGGAAGTTGAGGAGCAGGTTCAGCCAGATGTTCGACTTGACCTGCTTGGAGTCGACGTCGATGTCGGCGGCCAGCAGCCGCTCGGTGAGCTCGTCCGCGTAGGCGGCCGGGAACTTGGCCTCGTACTTCTCGCCGCTGCGCAGCTCACCGCGCACCTTGCTGTCGCCCACCACCTCGGCGGTCCGGACCTGGCCCTCGTTCACCAGCGCCTCGAAGCGACTGAGCCGCAGGTCGGTGCGGTCCTCGCCGCCGCCGAACACGCTGGCGCCGACGAGCAGCACCAGGAGCACCAGGGCGACCCAGACCAGCGGCTTTCTCGCGAGCTTCTTCACGGGAGGGCCAGGATACGTGGTAGCCGTCCGCTACCGGCGGGCGGCGCCCGAAGCCGGCAGAGGATCCCGAACTCGGGCGGCGACGCCCCGGATGCCTCACTCCTCCCGGTACGTCCGGACGTCCCGCAGGTTGCGGTAGCGCTCGCCGGCGTCGAGGCCGTAGCCCACCACGAAGTCCGGCGGGATGGTGAAGCCCACGTAGCGCAGGTCGGGGTCGGACCGCTGGAGCCCCTCCTTCACCAGCAGGGCGCAGACCTCCACGCTGGCCGGGCCGCGGGCCTGGAGGTTGCGACGGAGGTAGCGCAGGGTCAGCCCGGAGTCGACGATGTCCTCGACCACCAGCACGTGCCGGTCGGAGAGGTCCAGGTCGAGGTCCTTGACGATTCGGACCACCCCGCTGGTCTTGGTCGCCGTGCCGTACGACGAGACGGCCATGAAGTCGAACTCGACCGGTAGGCGGATCGTCCGGGCCAGGTCGCTCATGAACACGAACGCGCCCTTCAGCACCCCGACCAGCAGCGGCGCCCGGCCCTGGTAGTCGGCGGTGATCTCCTCGCCCAGGGCGTGCACCCGGCGCCGGAGCAGGTCCTCGCCGACCACGACCGGGCCGAGCCGGGGATCGGCGCCGGGGGCGACGTCGGGAGCCATCGTCGGCGGATACTAGGGGTCGAGCACGAGCCGGCCGGCGGTGCGGCGGACACGGCGGCCGCCGGCGATCTCGCAGGCGACGGCCTCGCCGGCGGCGACGGCCAGCACCCGTTCCACGTCGGCGGCCGCCGGCGGGTGGTCGACCCCGGCGGCGAGCCACCGGCGGACCGCCCGGCGGGCCAGCGGGATCGGAGCGCCGGCCACCGCTCGAGACTCGGTCGGGTCGATGCCGGCGGCCAGCGCGTCGAGCAGCGTGGCCTCGTCACGCAGCAGTTGCGCCTGGCGGGCCAGCAGGCCGGCGACGTCGCGCCCGGCCACCTCGTCGAGGAGGGGGATGACCTCGTGGCGGACGCGGTTGCGGACGAACGCCGGGTCGCGGTTCGTCGGGTCGTCCAGGGGCACGAGGCCCAGCTGTCCGCACAGTGCGCGGGTCTCGTGGCGCCGCAGGGCCAGGATGGGCTTGGCCGGGCCGGGACGCATCCCGGCCAGGCCGTCGAGGCCAGCGCCGCGGAGGAGGTTCACGATGATCGTCTCGGCCTGGTCGTCGGCGGTGTGGCCGGTGGCGGTGCCCGGCGGCAGCACCGCCCGGCGGGCATCGCGGGCCCGGGCCTCGAGGTTGGCGCCGGGGGCGACGGCGACGCGATGGGCGGCGAAGCCGGCGCCCAGCCGGCGGGCGGCCGCCTCGACGACGTCGGCCTCGGCCGCCGAGCCGGCCCGCAGCCCGTGGTCGACGTGGGCGGCGGTGGCCCGGCAGCCGGCCGCCACGGCGAGGGCCAGCAGGGCCAGCGAGTCGGCCCCACCCGAGACGGCGCAGACCAGGGGCGTGCCCGCCGGCGGGAACCGGCAACGCGCCAGAAGGCCGGCCTCGACGACGGGCGCCCCGCCAGCGGGGCGCCCGTCCCTCACACCGGGTAGGCCCAGAAGGCGACCCCCTCGGACCGGTAGTCGGCGTCGACGAGCGCGCGGTCGCGCTCGGCGACGTCGGTGGTGAGGAGGTGACTGCGACTGCCGACGCTGTAGAGCCGGAAGACCGGCACGGTCCCCGGCGCCGCCAGGGCGAAGGCGTGGAAGGCCACCCGCTCCAGGCGGTACCCCTGCGCCAGGAGGTCGTCGCGCTCGCCGACCCTGCTCGTGTACTGGTGACCGATCGCGGTCGGATGGACCAGCCGGTACACGGGGATCGATCCCTGTACGGCGGTCCGGTGGGCCCGGAAGGCCACGGACTCGAAGGCGTACCCGGTCGTCACTGCGACCTCGCGCTCGACCGGGTCGACGGTGTAGAAGTGGCTGACCAGGCCCGGGTGGAACAGCCGGTAGACCGGGGCGGGTGCCGACCCGGTCGCGGCGATCGTGGTGGCCGTGGTCGCGGGTGGGCGGGTGGTGGCGGTCGTCGGGGCGGCGACGGTCGTCGACGGTC
>DATLFQ010000136.1:0-9987 GCA_035540915.1 Acidimicrobiales bacterium | reverse complement strand
GCTCAGCCTCGGTGGCCGTGTCCGGCCCGTAACGAACGACCGTGGGCTGCTCGCCCAGGTCCTGGAGCTGGCGGTTCCAACCGGCGGCCACGACCGAATCATGCCCCAGCCGGCGCCCCGGGGTCGGGACAGCCGCCTCTCGTCAGCCGAGGGTCCTCCCACATCTCGCCCCCCGGCGGTCGTGGCCGAGTCGTGGCCGAGACGGCGACCGGTCTTCGAGGAAGTGCTCGGGCACTTCGACCATCACCGCACGCATACCCTCAACCTTGCCCGATGAACTCCTCCACCATACGATGAGCTACATCGTCGTGGTACTGCACAGGGGGAGACTTCATGAAGTAGGCCGAAGGGGCCAGAAGGGGACCGCCGACGCCCCGGTCGAGGGCCAGGCGGGCGCAGCGGACGGCGTCGATGATCACGCCCGCAGAGTTGGGTGAGTCCCACACCTCGAGCTTGAGCTCGAGGTTGAGGGGCACGTCGCCGAAGTTACGCCCTTCGAGGCGGATGAAGGCCCACTTGCGGTCTTCCAGCCACGGCACGTGGTCGGACGGGCCGATGTGCACGTCGTCGGCCGCGATCCCGTTGTCTATCTGGCTGGTCACGGCCTGGGTCTTGGAGATCTTCTTTGAGATCAGACGGTCGCGCTCGAGCATGTTCTTGAAGTCCATGTTGCCGCCCACGTTGAGCTGGTAGGTCCGGTCGAGCACCATGCCCCGGTCCTCGAACAGCCGCGACAGCAGGCGGTGCACGATGGTGGCGCCGACCTGGCTCTTGATGTCGTCGCCGACGATGGGCACGCCGGCCTCTTCGAAGCGGCGGGCCCATTCCGGGTCGCTGGCGATGAACACCGGGATGGCGTTGACGAAGGCCACCTTGGCTTCGAGGCATGCCTCGGCGTAGTGCTTCTGGGCCTGCTCCGAGCCCACCGGCAGGTAGGCGACCAGGACGTCCGCACCGGTCTCGGCCAGCACGGCGGCGACGTCGACCGGTTCGGCTGGGGACTCCTCCACCATCTGGCGGTAGTACTTGCCGAGCCCGTCGAAGGTCGGGCCCCGTTGCACCAGCACACCCAGCTCGCCGACGGGGGCGAACCGGACGGTGTTGTTCTGCCCGGCGCGGATCGCCTTGCCGAGGTCGAGGCCGACCTTGGCCGCGTCGACGTCGAACGCCGCCACGAACTCGACGTCGCCGACGTGGTAGCCGCCCAGGGCCACGTGCATGAGGCCGGGCACCCGCTCGTCGGGGTCGGCGTTGCGGTAGTAGGCCACGCCCTGCACGAGGGAGCTTGCGCAGTTCCCGACGCCGGCGATGGCGACCTTGATGGTGCTCAATTGGGTTCCTCCTGCCGCTCGGCGGCGATGAGTCGGTCCAGCCACGAGATGTCGCGTTCGGTCGCCTCGGTGCCGTGCTCGAGCAACGAGTGGGCATAGGCGTCCAGGCGCTCACGACTGGTGCGGATGGAGCTGCGGGCCTTGGCCAGCCGCTCCACGAGGTGGGCGCGCCGCCGCTCCAGCAGCCCGAGGCGGGCGTCGGCAGGCAGGTAGCGCGCGAAGGCGAGACGGAGGTTGAAGCCGCGGTCGTCGTCATCCGAGCCACGACCCGAACCACTGTCCGCCGCCAGCAGCTCGGCGAACAGCTCTTCGCCGCGAGGGGTCAGTGCGTACACCTTCTTGGTACGCCCGGACCGTTCGGTCGCCCGGCCGGCCCGGAAGGCGGCCAGCTCACCGGTGAGGGCGCCGGTCATCGGGATGTACGCCGCCGGAGCCGCCGCCGGCTCGGTGGCCCGCACCGCGCCGGCCGCTTCCAGGCGCCGGAGGGCGGGGTACAGCGAGCCGAACGAGACGCTGGACAGGGCGCCGAGCCGCTCGGACAGCAGCTTCTTCAGCTGGTAGCCGTGCAGCTCCTGTTCCTTCAGCACCCCCAGGATGGCCAGTTCCAGCAACGCGTCAGCTCCGGTTCTGCTTGGCGGTCCGAGTTGGAAGAGATCGCCCGATGTATCGGAACGATATATCTCCCGACACGTTGTACCGCGAGGGAGGGCCCGGGTCAAGGCGCGGCTCCACGAGCCGGCGGTGTCGGCCGGCCGGGCGCAGCGGCGGTAGCCTCGGTGCTCGTGAGCTTCCGGCCTCAGGCGGTACGGGGCGCTTCGCCGAGCGGGGACCTGCCCGGCCTGATCGACTACCGGTTGGCGCGCAACGCCGTCGTGTCGGAGTTCCGCCGGGGGCGGCTTTCCCGCCTCGACGTCTGCGACGCCCACCCAGAACTGCTCCGGGCGGCCGGAGGCGCGGGGTTGCCCACCACCGAGACCTGCCCGATCTGCGAGGAGGGGCCGCTCGTCCACGTCTCCTACGCGTTCGGCAGCCGCCTGCCGCCCGGCGGCCAGTCGTTCGCCGGTGCTCGTGAGCTGGACCGGCTCCTGCGGCGGACCTCCCCGGTGACCTGCTACGTGGTGGAGGTCTGCCCGGCCTGCGGGTGGAACCACCTGGCCCGCACCTACGGGGCGGCCCGACGGCGCCGCGCCGCGGGCGACCGGAGCGGCGGCGGCGGTCAGGGCTAGGCTCGACCGCGGGGGCGGGTAGGTGCCCCCCCGCCGCGCCCGTCATGGCCTCCGCACCGACCCGCCGCCGCCACCGATCCGCCTCCCGGCGGAGCTGGATCTGGCGCTACCGCCGCCTGCTGTTCCTCGTCACGCTGGTGGGCTTCACCGGCCTGTCCGGCGCCGCCTACGTGCTGGTGCGCCTGCCCCTGCCCCCCGAGTCGCGGCCGGCCCAGAGCACCATCGTCACCGACGCCAACGGCGTCCGGCTCGCCTCGTTCGACGCCGGCGAGAACCGCGTGCTCGTCGACCTCGACAAGGTACCGGCGGTGGTGGTCGACGCGGTACTGGCGGCCGAGGACAAGGACTTCTTCGAGCACGCCGGCATCGACCCGTTCAGCATCGCCCGGGCGACGTGGGCGGACCTGCGGGGCAAGCCGCTCCAGGGCGGATCGACGATCACCCAGCAGTACGTCAAGAACGCCTACCTCAGCAACGAGCGCACCGTGGTGCGCAAGCTGAAGGAGGCGGTGCTGGCCGTCAAGACCGAGCGCAAGCTGGACAAGCACGAGATCCTCGAGCGCTACCTGAACACCATCTACTTCGGGCGCGGTGCCTACGGCGTGCAGGCGGCCGCCCGGGCCTATTTCGGGACCGACGTGGAGCAGCTCGGCCTGCGCGAGGCGGCCTACCTGGCCGGGCTCATCCGGGCCCCCGAGGCGGCCGACGCCGCGCGCGCACCCCGGGTGGCCGACGCCCGCCGTGACCGCACGCTCTCGCTCATGGTGCGGGCCGGGTCGATCACCGAGGCCGAGGCCGCCGCCGCCCGCCAGGCCCCGGTCGCCACCTACGTCGTCGACCGGGCCGTCGCCACCACCAGCTTCTCGTTCCCGGAGAAGGGCACGCAGTACTTCGTCGAGTACGTGCGCCGGCAGCTGCTCGCCGACTACGGCGCGGCCACGCTGTACCGGGGCGGCCTGCGGGTGCGGACGACGCTGGACCTGACCACCCAGGCCCAGGCCTGGGACGCCGTGTACGGGTTCCTCGACCGCCCCGACGACCCGGCCGGGGCGCTGGTCGCGGTGGACGGCAGCGGGCACGTGAAGGCGATGGTCGGCGGTCGCGACTGGAACGCCGACGTGCCCTTCGCCAAGGTCAACCTGGCTGTCGGCACCGAGGGCGGAGGCAGCGGCCGCCAGCCCGGCTCCACCTTCAAGCCCTTCGTGCTGGCTGCCGCCGTGAAGGAGGGCTTCAGCGTGGAGTCGACGCTGGCCGGGCCGGCCGAGGTCACGTTCCCCAAGGCCGACCAGGGCCGCGACTACCCGGTGGCCAACTTCGAGGACGCGGACTTCGGTCCGGCCGTGAACCTGGTCGAGGCGACCCGCAACTCGGTGAACACGGTCTACGCCCAGCTCATCAAGGTGGTCGGGCCGGCGCGGGTGGTGGAGGTGGCCCGGGCGTCGGGGATCAGGTCCGAGCTGGTCGAGAACATCTCGCTCGCACTCGGCACCTCGGAGACGTCGGTGCTGGAGATGGCCAGCGCCTACAGCACCTTCGCCAACCGCGGCGTGCACGTGGAGCCGTCGGTCGTCCTCGACGTGACCACCGCCGACGGCCGGGTGCTGCGCCCGCTGCGGTCGGCCCCGCGCACGCGCGTGCTCGAGCGGGCCCAGGCCGACATCGTGACCTACTGCCTCCAGCAGGTCGTCGAGCGCGGCTCGGGGACGGGCGCCCGGTTCGGCGCCCCGCTGGCGGGCAAGACGGGGACCACCCAGGACTTCGGCGACGCCTGGTTCGTGGGTTACACGCCGATCCTCACGGCCGCAGTCTGGATGGGGTTCCCGGAGGGCAACGTCCACAAGATGGACGACGTCCGGGGCCGCAAGGTCAACGGCGGGTCGTTCCCGGCCACCATCTTCAAGCGGTTCATGCAGGCGGCCACCAAGGACGTCGACACCGGCTCCTTCCCGCCGGCGCCGTCCCTGCGGGGCAAGGCGCTGAAACCGCCGGCCGGCGTCGTCCTGCCCACCACGACCACCACCACGACCACCACGCCGCGGGCTTTGGCCGAGGAGGCGACGACCGCCACCACCACGGCGACGACGCGGCCCGCCGCTGCGGCGACGAGCAGCACGACGACGACCACCGAGCCGCCGGCCACCACCTCCACCAGCTCGCTGCTCGGCCTGGGCGGGCTGCGGCCCAGCGCCGGTCCGCCCTAGCGCCGTCGTCCAGCGGCGTTTGCCGCGCCGGCCGTCGTGGCGGAGACTGGGACGGCGCACCGCGCGCCGGCAGCCCCGAGGGCGCTGGACGTCGAGGTCGCGAAAGGAGCCCATGATGGACCGCGCCGACGCAGCACCGGCCCCGGTCACCGAGCCCGACGTGCGAGCTCGCAAAGGCCGAGGGGGCCCGCCGCTGGTCATGGTGACGGCCTACGACGCGCCGGCCGCCCGCACCGCCGACCGGGCCGGGGTGGACGTGATCCTGGTGGGCGACAGCCTGGCCGAGGTCGTGCTCGGCTACGAGGACACGCTCCAGGTCGGGATGGACGACATGGCCCACCACACCGCGGCGGTGGCCCGGGCCCGGCCTCGCGCGTTGGTCGTGACCGACATGCCGTGGCTCAGCTACCACCGTGGAACCGACGACGCGGTGGGCAACGCCGGTCGCCTGGTGCGAGCGGGTGCCCGGGCGGTCAAGCTTGAAGGCGGCCGCAAGCGGCTCCCGGTGATCCGGGCGATCGTCGACGCCGAGATCCCGGTGATGGGCCATCTCGGGCTGACGCCCCAGTCGCGCCACGCGCTCGGCGGCTACCGGGCCCAGGGCCGCAAGGTCGACGAGGCGTGGGCGCTGCTCGACGACGCGGTGGCGCTGGCCGAGGCAGGGTGCTTCGCCATCGTGCTGGAGGCGGTGCCCGCCCCGCTGGCCGCCGCGGTCACCGAGGCGGTCGCCGTTCCGACCATCGGGATCGGCGCCGGGCCGGCCTGCGACGGCCAGGTCCTGGTTTTCCACGACGTGCTCGGCCTGCACCCCGGGCCGGGGGCGCGGTTCGTCCGCCGGTACGCCGCCCTGGAGGACGACGCCGTCGCCGCGCTGGAGCGCTTCTCCGCCGACGTCCGGGCGGGCCGGTTCCCGACCGAGCTGGAGAGCTACCCGGCCGACGCCGAGTTGGCCGCCGCGCTGGCCACGGGCCGCGGTGCTAGCAAAGCGGGATGAGCGCGCCCCGCCTCCGGCCCGTGCTGTGGGCGGCGACGCTGGTCCTGGTACTGGCGCTGCTGGCATTCCTGGCCGTGGGCGCCAACGGCCCGGCCGACCCGCGGCTGGAGCCCGCCGGCGGGACCAGCACCACGGCGCGGTCGAACTCGGCGGCGCCAACGGCGGCCGCCGACCGTCGCCCGGTGGAGGGGTTCGGCGAGATCGCGTTCCGGCTGCAGGGCGGCGGCGGCCTGCCGGCGTCCGACGAGCGGTGCGCGCTCCTCGCCGAGAGCGACCGCCAGGTCCGGCAGGGCCTCATGGGCCGCAGCGACCTGTCGGGCTACGACGGGATGATCTTCCGCTTCGCCCAGGACACCACCGTGCCGTTCTTCATGCGCAACGTGCCCATGCCGCTGGAGATCGCGTGGTTCGACGCCGACGGGCGCCTGGTGTCCACCGCCGACATGGCACCGTGCCCCGACCGGGACGGGTGCCCGACGTACCCGCCGGGTGGCGCGTACCGGTACGCCCTGGAGGTGGAGGACGGCGGCCTGTCCCGCCTCGGCATCGGGCGGGGCAGCGTGCTCACCGTCGGCGGCGCCTGCCCGCCCGCCTGACGCCCGGAAGGCGAGTTCCCCCGACCGTCCAGCTGGCGCACGGGTCACGTCGATTCGTGTCACACCGCCGCGGCACACTGGGCGGCACAGAAGGGATCGCCGGGGTGTCGACTACCATGACCCAGTTCGAATCGAACCCTGCTCCGGACCGACCGGAGCCCCGAGCGCCACGGCGCCGGGTCCAGAGGGAGGTGAGCGCCCTGCGGGCGTACGAAGTCATGGTCATCCTCGACCCCGGCCTGGAGGAGGACGTCATCCGGGCCACCCTCGATCGGGCCACCGCGCTGGTGACCGCGCACGGGGGCACGCCGGGCACGGTCGACCGGTGGGGGAAGCGGCGCTTCGCCTACGAGTTGAACCACCGGTGGGAGGGCCTCTACGTGCTGATGGAGGCCACCGCCGAGCCGGCGGCCATGGCCGAGCTGGACCGGATGCTGTCCCTCGCGGACGAGGTGATCCGTCACAAGGTGATCCGCCTCCCGCCGACCGCTGGTTCCCGGGCCCGCCCGGCGCCGGTGGCCGCAGCCGGGAGCGTGGGCGGCCGCGGCGGGTCGAGCGAAGGAGAGACGAGATGAGCAACGGCAACAGCGTCACGTTGGTCGGCAACATCACCCGGGACCCCGAGCTGCGCTTCACGCCGACCGGGCAGGCGACCGCGACCTTCGGGTTGGCGGTCAACCGCCGCTGGCAGGACCGCCAGTCCGGCGAGTGGCAGGAGGCCACGTCGTTCTTCGACGTGGTGTGCTGGCGGGAGATGGCCGAGAACGCCAGCGAGTCGCTGACCCGTGGTGCCCGGGTGCTGGTCACCGGTCGCCTCGAGCAGCGGTCGTGGGAGAACCAGGAGGGCGAGAAGCGCTCCAAG
Organism: Acidimicrobiales bacterium; assembly: GCA_035540915.1. Taxonomy (GTDB): domain Bacteria; phylum Actinomycetota; class Acidimicrobiia; order Acidimicrobiales; genus DATLFQ01. The sequence continues at coordinate 2,777 of DATLFQ010000136.1, read as the reverse complement.
ATCGAGGTCGTCGCCGACGAGATCGGCCCGAGCCTGCGCTGGGCCACCGCGCAGGTGACCAAGAACGAGCGCCGGTCCCCGGCGGACGGCGGCGGTGGTGGCGGCGGCGGCGGGCGGCCGCAGGCGGCACCGGTGTCGGGTGGCTACGGGGACGACGAGGAGCCCTTCTAGTGGCCCGCAACAACGACCGTGACCGCGGCACCAAGCGCGCCCCGCGCGACGACCGGCGCCGCGGCGGCAAGAAGAAGATCTGCGTGTTCTGCAAGGACAAGTCGGAGTGGGTGGACTACAAGGACGTGAACGTCCTGCGCCGCTTCATGTCCGACCGGGGCAAGATCCGGGCCCGGCGGGTCACGGGCAACTGCGTCCAGCACCAGCGCGAGGTGGCCGTCGCGATCAAGACGGCCCGCGAGCTGGCCCTGCTGCCCTACACCCAGCGCACCGTCACCGAGCGGACCGGTGGCCGGGGTGGCGGGCGGGGCGGCCCCGGCCGGGACCGTCGTGACCAGGCGCCGGCGGCCGCCCCCGGTGCCAGCGGCGGCGACGAGCTGGCCGTCGTCGTGGCCGCCGAGGACGGCGCCGGCCCGGACGAGGAGCGCTAGTGCAGATCGTGCTGCGGTCCGACGTCGGGGGCGTCGGCAAGAAGGGCGACATCTTGGACGTGGCCGACGGCTACGCCCGCAACTACCTGATCCCCCGGGGAATGGCGTTCCGGGCCAGTGCCGGGGTGACGGCCCAGGCCCAGGCCATGCGCCGGTCGCGTGACCTGCGCGACGCCAAGGACCGGGAGTCGGCCGAGGCGGTGGCCCGCAAGTTGGTCCCCATGGTCATCAAGCTGCCCGTGAAGTCCGGGCCGGGAGGCCGGCTGTTCGGCTCGGTCACGGTGTCCGACGTGGCCGACGCGGTGGCCGCCCAGGCCGGCATCGAGTTGGACCGCCGCCGCCTGCGCACCGACGAGCCGATCAAGACCGTCGGGACCCATGAGGTGGCCGTCAAGCTGCACTCCGACGTGGAGTTCCGCCTCAACGTGGAAGTGGTGCCCGCCGGCGGCTGACGGGCGCCGTCACACCCTGCGGGTACGCTTCGAACGTGCGTTCGAGGACCCGTTTCCCACAGGGCGTCCCCACCAAATCAGGGCTGACGATCAACAGGGGAGACCCGCGAGGATCGGCCCTCATGGTCCAGTCGATCGAGGATGCCCGCCGACGCCAGGGCGCCACCTCTTCCGGCCGGGTCCCGCCACACGACCTGCAGGCGGAGGAGTCCCTGCTCGGCGCCATGCTGCTGTCGCGCGACGCCATCGTCGAGGCGGTCGACATCTGCGGCGAGGCGGACTTCTACAAGCCGGCCCACGGCCATGTCTTCGAGGCGGTCTGCTCCCTCTACAGCCAGGGTGAGCCGGCCGACCCCGTCACGGTGGCCGACGAGCTGCGGCGGGCCAACCTCTTGGAGTCCGTCGGCGGTCCTGCCGCCCTGGTGTCGTTGCAGGCGAACACCCCCGCCATCAGCAACGCGCCGCGCTACGCCCGCATCGTCGAGGAGCACGCCATCCTGCGCCGCCTCATCGGCGTGGCCGGCGAGATCGCCGAGCTCGGTTATTCGGTGCCCGAGGACGTGAGCGCGGCGGTCGACCAGGCCGAGGCCCGCGTCTTCGAGGTGGCCCAGCGCCGGGCCCGGGACTCGGTCGCTCCGCTGCGGGACCTGCTGGAGTCCACCCTGGACCACCTGGAGGCCCTGTTCGAGCGGGGAGAGGCCATCACCGGCGTACCCACCGGCTTCACCGACCTCGACGAGCGCCTGGCCGGGCTGCAGCCGTCCAACCTGGTCATCATCGGCGCCCGCCCCAGCACCGGCAAGACGGCGTTCGCGCTCAACATGCTGGCCCACGCGGCGACCGCCACGAACCAGCCGGTGCTGCTGTTCTCCCTGGAGATGAGCCACCACGAGATCGCCCAGCGCCTGCTGTGCGCCGAGGCCCGGGTCGACGCCAGCCGCATGCGCAACGGCCGCCTGCTGGAAGCGGACTGGCCCAAGATCCAGCACGCCATCGGGCGGCTGGGCGAGGCGCCCATCTTCGTGGACGACAACCCCAACGTCACCCTGCTGGACATCCGGGGCCGGGCTCGCCGCATCAAGAGCCGCGAGGGCCTTGCCCTGGTGGTGATCGACTACCTGCAGCTGATGACCGGCCGCAACCGGGCCGAGAACCGCCAGGTCGAGGTGTCCGAGATCAGCCGCGGCCTGAAGATCCTCGCCCGGGAGCTGCAGGTCCCCGTGGTGGCCCTGTCACAGCTGTCGCGCAACGTCGAGATGCGGGCCGACAAGCGTCCCGTCCTGGCCGACCTGAGGGAGAGCGGCTGCATGCCGGCGTCGACCCGTTTGCTCCGGGCCGACACCGGCGAGGAGGTCGCACTCGGGAACCTCGTGCTGTCGCAGGAGCAGCCGCTGGTCTGGTCCTTGGACGACCGCAACCGGATGGTGCCCGCGCGGCTCAGTCGGGCGTTCCCGTCGGGGATCAAGCCGGTGTTCCGCCTCCGGCTGGCGTCTGGCCTCGAGGTGGATGCGACGGCGAACCATCCGTTCCTCACCGCCGAGGGCTGGACGCGGCTCGACGCGCTCGCCCCGGGTTCGTCCGTGGCCACCCCGCGGTTGGTCCCCGAGCCGGCTTCGGCAGCGACCGCAGCCGCCGCGGCGGGATGGACCACCGACGAACTCGTCCTTCTCGCCCATCTCCTCGGTGACGGCGGCATCGGTCCAGGCGTGGTCAGGTACGCCAC
>DATLFQ010000135.1:0-6887 GCA_035540915.1 Acidimicrobiales bacterium | reverse complement strand
GATGATGGCCTCGGCCTTGGCCAGCTTGCGCCGTAGGGCCTCGTTCTCGGCCCGCAGGCGGGCCACCTCGGTGAGGCTGGGCCCGCCGCCACCCCGGCCCCGCCCAGCCAGGGCCTTGGCCTCGGCCGAGGCGGTGGCCATCGTCGAGGTGCTCAACGCCGAGCGCTTCTGCGACAAGGCCCCGGCCCAGGTGTGGGCCACCCTGCTCGACGAGGGCACCTACTTGGCATCGGTGTCGACCATGTACCGCCTGCTGCGCGACCAGGCCCAGGTGCGTGAGCGCCGGGCTCACGCCCGGCGCCCTCCCACGCTCAAGCCCGAGTTGGTGGCCACCGCTCCCAACCAGGTGTGGAGCTGGGACATCACCAAGCTGGCCGGGCCCCACAAGTGGAACTGGTTCCACCTCTACGTGATCCTCGACGTCTACAGCCGCTACGCGGTGGCCTGGCTGGTGGCGCCCAGGGAGTCGGCCCGCCTGGCCGAGGAGTTCATCGCCGAGGCGGTGTTCGACCACGGCGTGGGCCACGGCCAGCTCACCTTGCACGCCGACCGGGGCACCTCGATGACCTCGAAGACCGTCACCCAGCTCCTGGCCGACCTGGGCGTGCTGCAAAGCCACAGCCGGCCCCATCAGTCCAACGACAACCCCTTCAGCGAGGCCAACTTCAAGACCCTCAAGTACTTCCCGACCTTCCCCCGCCGCTTCGCCAACCTCGAGGCGGCCCGGGCCTTCGTGGACGGCTTCTTCGACCACTACAACACCGAGCACCGCCACTCCGGCATCGGCCTGCACATCCCGGCCGACGTTCACTTCAACCGGGCGGCGGGAGTGCGGGCGAAGCGCCAAGCCGTCCTCGACGCCGCCTACACCCTGCGCCCCGACCGCTTCCGCAAGCCCCCGAGCGCACCCACCATCCCCGAGGCAGCATGGATCAACCGACCCGAGGAGACGCCGCTGGCCGCTGCAGTCATCTGAGCATCCGGTGTCTCATCGGCGTTGACACGTTCCGGGGTCCGCGTTCGTGTCACACCCGGCTGGCAACCTGGGGGGCATGGCGGCGACCACCTCCACGGCGACCACGCTGGAGCAGGCGGCGGCTCACCTGGCCGCGCTGCTGCTGGCGCCGGCCGGCGGGTTGCGGGACGCCACCGACAGCGACCTGAAGTTCGAGGAGATCGTCGAGCCCCGGCCGCTGGCCGCCCAGCCGCCGCCGCACGAGGTGTGGGCCGTCGACGGGGGCCAGGCGCTGGTGGCCGACGCACGGTGCGTCCAGGTGTACGTGACCCGGGCCGGCCGGGCGCGCTTCGCCGACGGCCGGTGCACCCTGGAGGACGAGGGCGAGCTGCGGGCGTTCGTCGTCGGCGGCAGCGCGGCCAGGGAGGCCGCCCTGGCGTCGCTGGGCGTCGAGGGAATCGACCCCAAGAGCTCGGTCGATGTGAACCTGGTGCGGGACCGCTGGGAGTGGGAGGCGGCCGCCCGCTGCGTCGCCGAGGCGGAACCCGGCGCGCTCGTCCTGATCGACGGCGACCTGGAGGCGGACTGGCGGCTGCCCGCGGTCGTCGTCCGAGGCGTGCTGGACGGCGCCGCCGAGCGCGACGTGCTGGTGGCGGCCGTCACCAAGCACTCCTCGCTGTCCCGGGGCGGAGCGCCGCTGCTGAGCCAGCTGGAGCTGCAGGCCGAGGCGTCCTTCGGGCCGCGGGCCCGCTGGTGGGCGCCGGTCGCTCACAGCCGGACCGGCCGCGGCGTCCAGGTGGTCGCCGCCCGCCTGGACCCCGACGCGCGCTTCGCGTTCCGCATCGACCTGGCGGCCGCGGTGGACCCGGCCCAGGCCCTGGGCCGCATCGCCGCGGTGGCCGACGACGCCGCCTTCCCCGGCTACCCCTACGCCCTCGCCGTGGCCGACCGGCTGGCCGCCTGCCCGGGATGGCTGCGGGCCGAGGCCTGGCTGCAGCTCGACGACCTGCTCGGCCGGGCCGGCGTGGCGCCCGCCGTCCGGGAGCGGGCCTTCACCGACCGTCACCGCCTTCTGGAGCGGTCGTGAACCCGGCCATCCCCAGCCGGGGCCGCCTCTACGGCAAGAGCGTGCTGGACGGCGTGTTCCGGGCTGCGCCCGACGAGGACCTGTTCCTCGGCGAGCTGCTGGTCGCCGTGGACGAGGTCACCGGCCGGCGCTACCTGTTCCGGGTGGTCGACGTCACCTACGGCACCGAGCACCGCGAGCCCGGTTGGGCGGAGCGGGTGGCCGGGACGCTGCTGGCCGACGACGCCCGGGGCGAGGCCGGGGCCCACCCGCTCTACGAGCAGGAGCGGCGGACCTACCGGGTGGCCGAGTGCCGTTGCCTGGGTTACCTGGCGCCCGACGGCACGACGTTCCGCAAGCCCAAGAGCCTGCCCACGCAGTTCTCCAAGGTCGTCGCCCCGGAGGCGGCCGACTTCGAGTTCCTCCGCCGCCGCATGGGCGACCTCGCCATCGGGCTCCTGCGCAGCGGCGAGAGCGTGGTGGACTTCGAGGTCGGCATCCCCGGCGACAGCCTGGCCACCCACGTCGGCATCTTCGCCACAACGGGCATGGGCAAGTCGAACCTCATGCTGGTTCTCGCCGGCCAGGCGCTGCAGGCCAACGGCCGCTACGGGCTGCTGCTGGTCGACCCCCACGGCGAGTACCGCCCGGCGTTGGCCCGCCACCCCTGGGCCGCCTCCCGGCTGCGCACCTACGTCAACCGGGCACTGCCGAACACCTCCCGGCTGCGGGTGAGCCTCGGCGAGCTGAGCGTGGACGACCTGCGCACCGCCTACGACTGGAGCCGCCCCCAGGAGGAGGCGCTTTTCGAGCTGGAGCGCCACTACGGCGGCGACGGCCTGTCCTGGCTGTTGGCCTTCTCGCAGGTCGACGACCTGCCCGGCTTCCGTGAGGTCGAGCTGAGCAACCGGGCCGCTCTCAGCACGCTCCAGGTCGTCCATCGCCGGGCCCGGCGCATCATCGAGCTGCCGTGCGTGGCGACCGACCCCCACGTGTCGGTCGGCGGGTCGGTGCTGCGCGACCTGGAAGCCGGCAAGGTCGTGCTGTGCGACGTCAGCGGGCTGGGCCCCACCGAGGAGGTCCTGGTCGCCTCGTTCCTGACCCGCATCGTCCTGGACCACTGGTCCTCGGCCTACCTCCACGACCCCGAACGCCACGACCGCCTGCCCGTGGTGGCGATCGTGCTGGAAGAGGCGCAGCGCGTCCTGTCGTCCAGCCGCGACAAGGAGGCCAACGTGTTCCCCCGCCTGGCTCGGGAGGGGCGCAAGTTCAAGGTCGGCCTCTGCGCCGTCACCCAGCAGCCCAAGCTGCTCGACAGCGAGCTGCTCAGTCAGTTCAACACCTTCTTCGTGCTGGGCCTCGCCGACGAGAAGGACCGCACCATCCTGCGGTCGTCCTCCCGCCAGGACCTGTCTGCCCTCGGTCCGGAGATCCAGACGCTCATGCCGGGCGAGTGCCTCGTGGCCAACCTGGCGGCGCCCTTCGCCGTGCCGGCCCGCATCCATCTCTACGACGACGCGCTGCGCATGACCCCGCCGCCACCGGCGCCCCGCCTCGAAGCCCGGCCCAACGTGGCCGCGCTGGTGGACTGAGCCGTGCGGGTCGCAGCCCTCGGCGACGCCCACCTCGGGCGCAGCTACTACCCGGCGACGGTCGACGGGGTGAACCAGCGCGAGCGGGACTTCGAGGTCTCCTTCGAGGCCGCCGTCGACCTAGCGCTGGCCCAGTCGCCGGACCTGGTGGTCTGGCTGGGCGACGTCTTCGACCACCCCCGGCCCACCTACCGGTCCTTCTGCGTCGCCCAGCGAGCCCTGCAGAAGGTCCGGGACCACGGCATCGCCCTGGCCGCCATCACCGGCAACCACGACACGCCCCGCCTCCCGGGCACCGGCAGCCCCTACTCGGCGCTGGCCGCCGGCTTCCCCGAGATGCACTGGGCGCACCGGCTGGCCTACGAGCGCTTCGAGCTGCCGGGGCTGGTCGTCCACGCCGTCCCCCAGATGATGACGGTCGAGGCGACGCTCGAGGCGCTGGACGAGGCCGATCGCGGGCGCAGCCTCGACCGCTCCAACCTGCTGCTCACCCACCCCCGTCTGCCGCAGGTCGAGCCCCGCTACGCCGACATCAACGAGATCGAGGTCGACGCCGGCCTGCTGCGGGCCGACCTGGTCCTGCTCGGGCACTACCACACCCACACCAGCGTCGGTCCCGGCATCTGGTACGCCGGATCCACCGACACCTTCTCGTTCGCCGACGAGCCCGACGTCGCGAAGGGGATCGTGCTGCTGGACACCGACACCGGCGAGTGCCGCCACATCGCGCTGGCCGGGCAGCGGCCGCTGCGCACCCTGGAGACGGTGATGGCGCGGGGCCTCGGGCCGGCCGAGGTGCAGGCCGCCGTCCTGGACCGGGTGAGCCGGGTGGAGCCCGGCGCGGTCGCCCGGCTCTATGTCGAGGAGGTCGACCCCGAGGCGTGGCGGCTGGTCGACATGGATGCGGTGCGGGCCGCCGGGGCCGCCGCCCTGAACATGAAGCTGGAGCCGCGCTTCGCCGACGCCACCAGCTTCGTCGAGCTGCCCGAGCTGCACGCCATGCCGGCTCGCTGGGACTCCTATCTCGCCGACCAGGACCTCACCGGGTTCGACCGCCGGCGGCTGACGGAGATGGGCCACCAGTACCTGGCCCGGGCGGTGGAGGCGGTGGAGCAGTCGTGCTGATCACCCGCCTGTACGCCCGCAACTACCGGGTCTACGAGGCCGAGCTCGACCTGCCGCTGCCCGGCGGCCTGGTCGGCATCGTCGGCCCCAACGGCTCCGGCAAGTCGGTGCTCCTCGAGTCCATCCTGTGGAGCCTCTACGGCTACAGCAGGACGCCCAAGGAGGAGGTGCGCACCGCCGGTGTCAACGGGGACTGCGTCACCGAGGTCGAGTTCGAGCACGAGGGCCACCTCTACGTCGTGCGGCGCACGATCACCGGCATCAACTCGACGGTGCGGGCGCAGGCCATGGCCGACGGCGCGCAGGTGGCCGAAGGGGTGCAGGCGGTCCGCAGCTACGTCCACTCGGTGCTGGGCATGGACGCCGCCGCATTCCGGGCGTCGGTGTTCGCCGAGCAGAAGCAGCTTTCGTCGTTCTCGGCGCTGCGGCCGGGGGAGCGCAAGGACCTCGTCCTGCGCCTCCTCGGCGTGACCCCGCTCGACCACGCCCGCGACGAGGCCCGCCGCCACGCCCGGGCCGCCACGGACGCGGTCGAGCGGCTCCGCCAGGTGCTGCCCGACCTCGATGCGCTGGCCGCGCTGGCCGACGACGCGGCGGCCGCCGTGGCGGCGCGGACCGCCGATGCGGAGGCGGAGGGAGCGGCCGCCGGCGCCGCGAACCTGGCCCTGGAGCGCCACCAGCAGGCCGTGGACCGGCTGGAGGACCGACGGCGCGAGCACGACGACCTGGTGGCCGAGGGCCGGGCGGCGCGGGCCAGCCACGATGCTGCCACCGGCGAGCTGCAGCGGCTGGAGGACGAGGCGGCCGAGCTCGCCGCCCTGGCGGACGTCCTTCCCGGACTCGAGACCGGCGCCGCCGGCCTGGAGGACGCCGAGCGGCTCGCCGCCGTCCTGAGCTCCATCGAGGCGGCCCGCCGTGCCCTGGCCGAACTGCCCGCAGCCGCGCCGCCCGACGGCCCCGGCGAGGCGGCTTCCGAGGCGGCGCTGTCGGAGGCCCAGGCCCGCTCCGACGCGGCGGCGTCGGCGGCAGCGGAGGTCTCGGGTCGCCTCCGGGGGGCCCGGGAGGCGGCGGCTCGGGCCACCGAAGCCGTGGCCCGAGCCAACCAGCTGTCCGGAGAGGCCGGGTGCCCGCTGTGCGGCCAGGACCTGGGTGACGCCTTCGCCCGCGTGCAGGCCCACCGCCAGGACGAGGCGCAGCAGGCATCGGCAGCCGTGGCCTCGTTGACCGAAGAAGCGGCACGTCTGTCCGCAGCCGCCGAGGAGGCTCGGCGCCTGACGGCCGAACGGGCCGAGGCCGCTCGGCGCGCCCGGGCCGCGTGGCACGCGTTACGTGAGCACCAGGGCCGGCGGGCGGCGGCCGAGGAGGCGCTGGCCCGGGCCGAGGTCGAGCTCGGTCGCCCGGCGCGCCACGGCGAGGCGGCCGAGGTGGCCGCGGCGCTGAAGCGCCATCGCGCCGCCGCCGCCGAGCTGGCCCGCGCCCGGGCCAAGCTGGAGCGGCGGGCGGTCCTGGAGGCGGCCCGGGAGTCGGCCCTGCATCGGGTCGGGGAGATCAGCGGCCGCCTGGAGACGCTGCGCGACAAGGTCCGCTCGCTCGGCTTCCAGCCGGCCGCCCTGGCCGCCGCACAGGAGCAGCGGGACGCCGCCCGGCGGGCAGCCGGGCTGGCCTCGGCCGCAGCGCAGCGGGCGGCGGTGCTCGCCGGTGAGGCGCGGATCCGGGCGGAGGCCGCCGCCGAGGCCCTGGCCGCTGCGCGCGCGCAGCACGAGGCGCTGACCACAGGCACCGACGAGGCCCGCCATCTGGCTCGCCTGGCCGCGCTGCTCGGCGCCTTCCGGGACAGCGTCGTGTCCACCGTCGGTCCCCGGCTGTCCACCGGCGCCGCCGACCTCTTCGCCGAGCTGACCGACCACGAGTACGACCGCCTGGAGGTCGACCCGCTGACCTACGAGATCCAGATCCGGGACGCGGGCCGGCGCTTCGGGATGGCCCGCTTCTCGGGCTCGGAGACCGACCTGGCCAACCTGGCCCTGCGGGTCGCCATCAGCGAGCACGTCCGGCTTCTCTCGGGAGGGACCGTCGGGCTGCTGGTGCTCGACGAGGTGTTCGGGCCGCTGGACGCCGAGCGCAAGCAGCGGATGCTGGCCGCCTTGGA
>DATLFQ010000134.1:0-6639 GCA_035540915.1 Acidimicrobiales bacterium | reverse complement strand
GCGCTCGACGGAGCCGACGCAGCCGCCATGGCGGGTGCGCGCGCCCGAGCCTCGGAGCTGGCCCTGCGGGCCGCCGCCACGCTGATGGTGGAGCAGGGCAGCCGCTCGGTCAGCGCCGGTGAGCACGCGCCGCGACTGGCTCGGGAGGCGCTGTTCCTCCTCGTGTTCGGGTCTCGGCCCGAGATCAAGCGCGCCCTGCTCGACCGCCTCCGCCCCGGCGGCGGTCAGCCGTAGCGGCGGGCCACCGCCTCGGCCTGGGACCGGTAGCCGCCGCCGAACAGCACCGCGTGGACCAGCAGGGGAGCCAGCTGGAACAGGGCCTCTCGCTCGCGCCAGCCGGTGACCGGCGGCAGGACTTCGTGGTAGGCGCAGCGCAGTCCGTCGGGGACCGCCCCGAACAGGGCCAGCATGGCGAGGTCCTCCTCGGGGTGGCCGCCGTGGGTGGACGGGTCGATCAACCAGGCCCGGTCGTGGCGCCCCCACACCACGTTGCCCCACCACAGGTCGCCGTGGACCAGGGCGGGTGGCCCGGCCGGGACCAGCCGGTCGAGCCGGTCCATCACCCGGCTGACGTGTGCCTCCAAGCCGCAGCGGGCAGCCAGCTCCGACAGCCGCCGGCCGTAGAACTGCGCTCCGTCCACGTGCTCCCCGTTCTCCACCCGGCAGGCGCCGACCCAGCGGGAGCCGCCACCCCAGGTGGGCCAGGGCCCGGCGTGCAGCCGGGCCAGGGCGCGGCCCAGCCGCTCCTCGGCGACGGCCGTCCGGTCCCCGGTCTCGACGGCGACGGTGACCAGCAGGTCGTCGTCGACGAGGACGACCGGGGGCACGGGCGGACCGCCAACCGCGCCCGCCAGCTGGGCCAGCCCGGCCGCCTCGTCACGGGCGCCCGGGCCGGCCTTGGCCACCAGCGCCCGGCCGCCGGCCTCGAAGCGCCAGGCCCCGCCGGCCAGCCGCCGCAGTGCGGTGGGCTCGCCGAGGGCCTCAGGGACGCGCGCCAGCCAGATGGGCGACGAGGCCACGGCAGGCCGCCTCGATGAGGGCCAGCGCCCGGTCGAAGTCGGCGTCGGTGCCCTCCCAGGGATCGGGCACGTCGGCATCGCCGGCACCGGCGTCCGGGTCGAAGGACCGGAGCATGCGGACCTTGGCCCGATCGGCGGGGTTCCGGGCCAGCCGGACCACCTCGGCCCGGTTGGCCCTGTCGGCCACCAGTACCAGGTCGGCGCGAGCCACGTCGTCGGCGGTGATGCGCCGGGCGCAGTGGCCCTCGGCCGGCCAGCCGGCGCGCCGCAGCGCGGCTCGCGCCCGTCTGTCCGCGGGCCGGCCGACGTGGTAGCCGGCGGTGCCGAAGGACTCGATCACGACGGAGCCGGCGAGGCCCGCGTCCCGGACCATGGCGCTCGCCACGGCGGCGGCCATGGGAGAACGGCAGATGTTGCCTAAGCACACCATGGCGACCCGCACGGCGGCCGACCCTACCGGCGGTCCGCCGGCCGACCGGGTTACGGGTCGTAAGATGAGGGAACGGAGCCGCCCAACGGGCAGGACTGCTCCGCCGGACACGGCTGCCCGCACCGATCTCGGGAGCCTGCTTGGCGCAGGTAGTGCTGGACGGAGTGTCGAAAACCTACGGGGACGGGACGTCGGCGGTGGCCGACCTCGACCTCACCATCAGCGACGGCGAGTTCCTGGTGCTGGTCGGTCCGAGCGGCTGCGGGAAGACCACCGCCCTGCGCATGGTGGCCGGCCTCGAGGACATCACGGCCGGCGAGGTGCGCATCGGGGACCGGGTCGTGAACGACGTCCCCCCGCGTGACCGGGACGTGGCCATGGTGTTCCAGAGCTACGCCCTGTACCCCCACCTCAGCGTGGCCGACAACATCGGCTTCGGGCTCAAGCTGCGCAAGGTCCCCAAGGCCGAGATCGACCGGCGGGTGCGGTCGGCGGCCGAGGTCCTCGGGTTGTCCGATCACCTGAAGCGCAAGCCCCGCAATCTCTCCGGCGGGCAGCGCCAGCGGGTGGCGATGGGCCGGGCCATCGTGCGCGAACCCCAGGCCTTCCTGATGGACGAGCCGCTGTCGAACCTGGACGCGAAGCTGCGGGTCCAGACCCGGGCCGAGATCGCCCGGCTGCAGCGCGAGCTGAAGGTGACGACCATCTACGTCACCCACGACCAGACCGAGGCCATGACCCTCGGGCACCGCGTGGCGGTCATGAACAAAGGCGTCCTCCAGCAGGTGGCCCGCCCCCAGGACCTGTACGACCGGCCGGTGAACGTGTTCGTGGCCGGCTTCATCGGCTCGCCGGCCATGAACCTTGTGGAGGCCCGGGTCGCGGGGGCGGGTGCAGGTCTCGAACTGGCGATCGGGAGCCAGACGCTCCCCGTGCCGGCCGAGCTGCTCCAGCAGCGCCCGGCGCTGCGCTCCTACGAGGGAGGCCCCGTGGTCGTCGGCATCCGCCCCGAGGACATGGAGGACGCTGCGCTTGCGGACGGTCCCACGATCGAGGCCAGCGTCGACCTGGTGGAGTCCATGGGTTCCGACGTCGTTGTCCACCTGCGCGCCGGCGCCCCGGCGACGTCCGGCGGGACGGACGGGGACGACACCGGCCTGGTCGCACGGTTCAGCCCCCGCACCGCGGTGAAAGAAGGCCAGCGAGTCCGGGTCCGGGTGGACACCGGTCGGCTGCACCTGTTCGACCCTTCGACGGGCCTCTCCGTCTGGGGCACCTGACGAATTGGACTCTGGCGACACATCCCACACAGGAGGACGGACATGAACGGATCGAGGCGCAGGCTGCCGGCGCTGCTGGTGGGCATGGCGTTGCTGGTGGCCGCCTGTGGCGACGACGACGACGACGGGGCCGCCACCGGCGGGGGCACGGCTGGTGACCAGGACCTCCAGGGCCAGCAGGTCGAGGTGGCGGCGACGTGGTCGGGCGAGGAGCAGGCGCGGTTCAGCCGGGTGCTCGAGCGCTTCGAGGAGGAGACCGGCGCCACCGTGCAGTTCACCTCCACCGGCGACGACATCGCCACCGTGCTGGGCACCCGCCTGGCCGGCGGCTCGCCACCGGACGTGGCCATGCTGCCCCAGCCCGGCCTGCTGAACGACCTGGCCGGCCGCAACGCGCTGCAGCCCATCGAGGAGGTGGCTGGCTCATTGGTGGACGAGAACTACGCCCCGGTGTGGCGCCAGCTCGGATCGGTCGACGGCACCCTCTTCGGCGTCTGGTTCAAGGCGGCCAACAAGTCGACCTTCTGGTACAACAACCCGGTCTTCGAGTCGGCCGGCGTGGAGACGCCCGAGACCTGGGAGGACCTGCAGACCGTCGCCCAGACCATCTCGGACTCCGGCGTCACCCCGTTCTCGGTGGGCGGCGCCGACGGCTGGACCCTCACCGACTGGTTCGAGAACGTCTACCTGCGGGTGGCCGGGCCGGAGAAGTACGACCAGCTCGCCACCCACGCCATCCCCTGGACCGACCCCAGTGTCACCGAGGCGCTCTCCACTCTGGCCGAGGTGTTCGGCCAGCAGCAGTGGATCGCCGGCGGCGCCAACGGCGCGCTGGGCACCGACTTCCCGCGATCGGTCACCCAGGTGTTCAGCGAGCCTCCGGCGGCAGCCATGGTGTACGAGGGCGACTTCGTGGCCGGGCTGATCACCAGCGAGACGACCGCCACGCTGGGCGAGGACGCCCGCTTCTTCGACTTCCCCGCCATCGACGGTTCCGACCCGGCCGTGGTGGGCGGCGGCGACGTCGCCGTCCTGCTGAAGGACAGCCCCGGTGGCCGGGCCCTCGTCCGGTTCCTGGCGACGCCGGAGGCGGCCGAGGAGTGGGCCAGCGAGGGCGGCTTCACCTCGCCCAACCAGGCCCTGGACCTCGAGGCCTATGCCGACGACACCACCCGGCGCTCGGCCGAGGCGCTGACCGAGGCCGAGACGTTCCGCTTCGACCTGTCAGACCTGCAGCCGGCCGCCTTCGGCGGCACGCCGGGGCAGGGCATGTGGAAGATCCTGCAGGACTTTCTGCGCAACACCGGCGACGTGAACGCCACCGCCGCTGCGCTGGAAGCGGCCCGGGCGGCGGCCGGGGACTGAGGGCGGCGTGAGCGTCGCCGTGCCGGACGCAGCCACCGGCGGTGGTGCCGCCGCGGTCGCCCGGCCGGCGCGTCGCAAGGGCGGCGGCCGGGGCGGGCCCAACCTGTCCCTGGCCGCCGCCTTCCTCCTGCCCGCCCTGCTGCTGCTGGGCGCGCTGGTGCTCTACCCGATCCTGTTCACCATCGTCCGCAGCCTGTTCGACCGCGGCGGCGACTTCACCGGCCTCGACAACTACCGCGAGATGTTCACCTCGTCGCGGACGCTCACCGCCATCCGCAACACCGCCATCTGGGTGGTGGTGGCACCCAGCGTCGTCACCGCCGCCGGGCTGATGTTCGCCGTGCTGTCCGAACGGGTCCGGTGGAAGACGGCGTTCAAGGTGGCCGTGTTCATGCCGATGGCCATCTCGTTCCTGGCCGCCGGCGTCATCTTCCGCCTCGTCTACGAGCAGGACCCCGACCGCGGGCTGGCCAACGCAGCGATCTCGTCGGTGGCCGACGTGGTCCGCGAGCCGGGCCTCTACCCGGGAGCCCGGCCCCGGGACGACTCGGTGCTGCGGCCCGACGGCGGCGGCTTCGCGACCACCTCGGCCGTCGCCGCCGGCGAGGCCGCCACCCTTCCGCTGGTGGGCATCAGCCCGGGGCTGGTGCCCGACGACGCCACCCAGGCCGTGGTCCCCGAGGTCCCGGCCGGCGCCGTCGGCGGCGTGGTGTGGCTGGACTTCCGCCCCGGCGGTGGGGGCGAGGCCGGCCGGGTCGACGACGGCGAGGTGGGCCTGCCCGGTGCGCGCGTGGAGGCGGTCGACGCCGGCGGCTCGGTCGTCGGCCGGGCGACGACCGACGAGCGGGGCAGCTTCGTACTGGAGGACGTGACCGGGCCGGCCACACTGCGACTGGCCCCGACCACCTTCCGGGAACCGTTCCGCGGCGTCCGGTGGCTGGGGCCGGCGCTGGTGACGCCCGCAGTGATCGGGGCCTACGTGTGGATCTGGGCGGGCTTCGCCATGGTCGTGATCGCCGCCGGCCTGGCCGCCATCCCCCGTGAGGCGCTGGAAGCGGCTCGGGTCGACGGCGCCAACGAGTGGCAGGTGTTCCGCCGGGTCACCGTCCCGCTGCTGGCCCCGGTCCTGCTCGTCGTGCTCGTCACCCTCGTCATCAACGTGCTGAAGGTGTTCGACCTGGTGTTGGTCATCCCGCCCGGGTCGGTGCAGGACGACGCCAACGTGCTGGCGCTGGAGATGTGGCGCGTCTCGTTCGGCGGCGCCCGCGACCAGGGCCTCGGCAGCGCCCTCGGCGTGCTGCTCTTCGCGCTGGTGCTGCCGGCCATGGCCTTCAACATCCGCCGGTTCCGCCAGGAGGGCGCCTGATGTCACGAGTGAGCCGGTTCCTGTCCAAGGGCCTGGTCCAAGCGGTGCTGGTGCTGATCGGCCTGGTGTGGCTGGTGCCGACCATCGGCCTGGCCGTCTCGTCGCTGCGCTCGGCGACCGACAACGCCCAGAACGGGTGGTGGAACGCGCTGTCCGCCCCGGCCCGCCTGACCGCCGACAACTACCGCGACCTCCTGGACAACCCCCGCATGGTGCAGGCCTTCTGGAACACCGTGATGATCACGGTGCCGGCCACCGTGCTGGTGGTGACCCTGGCCGCCTTGGCCGCCTACGCCTTCGCCTGGGTCCGCTTCCCCGGGCGCGACGCCCTGCTGCTGGTCGTCGTCGGGCTGCTGGTGGTGCCGCTCCAGGTGGCGCTCATCCCGATCGCCGATCTCTACGGAAAGCTGGACCTGTTCGGCCGCATCCCGGGCGTGGTGCTGTTCCACGTGGCCTTCGGGCTGCCGTTCGCCATCTTCCTGCTGCGCAACTTCTTCGTCGGGATCCCCCGTGAGCTGCTGGAGGCGGCCCGCATGGACGGCGCCGGTGAGTGGACGATCTTCTCCCGGGTGGTGCTCCCCCTCGGCATCCCGGCGGTGGCCTCCCTGGCCATCTTCCAGTTCCTGTGGGTCTGGAACGACCTGCTGGTGTCGCTGGTCTTCGCCGATCCGAAGTCGGCGCCGCTGACCGTGGCCATCCGCGAGCAGACCCGACAGTTCGGCGCCAACATCGACGTGATCGCCCCCGGTGCGTTCCTCTCGATGATCGTCCCCCTGGCCGTCTTCTTCGCCTTCCAGCGCTACTTCGTCCAAGGCGTCCTGGCCGGCTCCGTCAAGTAGGCCCGATACCCCCCTTGGCGAACCCTGGTGCCAGAACGCGCGCCACAGGTCGCCTCAGGCCAGCACGCCACGGAGCTGGGCCAGCTTCTCGGGTACGACCCGGTACCAGACCCATCGGCCCCGCTTCTCCCCCACGACCAGGCCGGCCTCCACGAGGATCTTGAGGTGGTGGGAAACCGTCGGCTGCGAGCGGCCGAGGGGCTCGACCATCTCGCACACGCAGATTTCACCGGACTCCGCCGAGGCCAGCAGGCTCAGCAGGCGCAGCCGGACCGGGTCTGCCACCGCGGCCAGGTCGGCGGCCAGCTGCCGGGCGCGTCCCTCGGTCAAAGGCGTGGCG
>DATLFQ010000133.1:0-3618 GCA_035540915.1 Acidimicrobiales bacterium | reverse complement strand
GGGGCATCGGGTCGGTCATCGAGTACCGGGGCTCCGCCGTCCGGTCGCTGTCCATGGAGGGCCGCATGACGGTGTGCAACATGAGCATCGAGGGCGGGGCCCGCGCCGGGCTGGTGGCGCCGGACGACACCACCTTCTCCTACCTCGAGGGGCGGCCCCACGCGCCGGCGGGTGCGGCGTGGGAGAAGGCGCTGGACGACTGGCGCTCCCTCGCCACCGACGCGGACGCCTCCTTCGACACCACCGTCGACATCGACGCCGCCAGCCTGGTCCCCCACGTCACCTGGGGCACCAACCCGTCCCAGGTGGCCCCCCTGGACGGCGCCGTCCCCGACCCGGACGGCTTCTCGGACCCTGCCGAGCAGGAGGCGGCCCGGCGGGCGCTGGCCTACCAGGGCCTCGCCGGTGGGACGTTGCTGCGCGACGTCCCCGTCGACACCGTGTTCATCGGCTCGTGCACCAACGCCCGGCTGGAGGACCTGCGGGCCGCAGCCGCCGTCCTGCGCGGGCGCCGCGCCCGGGCCGGGCTGCGGGCGCTGGTGGTGCCCGGGTCGGCCTCGGTCAAGGCGGCCGCCGAGGCCGAGGGCCTGGACCGCGTCTTCACCGCGGCCGGGTTCGAGTGGCGCGAAGCCGGCTGTTCGATGTGCCTGGCCATGAACCCCGACAAGCTGGCGCCGGGCGAGCGCTGCGCCTCGACCTCCAACCGGAACTTCGAGGGGCGCCAGGGCCCCGGCGGGCGCACCCATCTGGTCTCCCCCGCCGTCGCCGCGGCCACTGCGGTGGCCGGCCACTTCGCCACCCCGACCGACCTGGACTGAAGGAGCACCCGCCGTGGAACCCGTCCGCACCGTCACCGGGACAGCCGTGCCGCTCGACCGCTCCGACGTCGACACCGACCAGATCATCCCGGCCGAGTGGCTCAAGCGGGTCGAGCGCACCGGCTTCGGAGCCGGCCTGTTCTCGGCCTGGCGGGCCGACCCGGACTTCGTCCTGAACCGGCCCGAGCACGCCGGCGCCTCGGTGCTGGTCGCCGGCCCGAACTTCGGGACCGGCTCCTCACGGGAACACGCGGTGTGGGCGCTGACCGACTACGGCTTCCGGGCCGTGGTGTCCGGCCGCTTCGCCGACATCTTCCGCACCAACTGCACCAAGGCGGGGCTGGTGCCGGCCCAGGTCGCCCCCGAGGTGGCCACCGCGGCCAGCAGCGCGGTGGCGGCCGACCCGGCGCTCGAGGTGATCGTCGACGTCGACTCGCGCACGGTGCGGGCACCCGCCGCCGGCATCGAGGCCGCCTTCGCCCTCGACGACTTCACCCGGTGGCGCCTGCTCGAGGGGCTCGACGACATCGGCCTCACGCTGCGCCACGCCGACGCGGTGGCCACCTTCGAGGCGGCCCGGCCGGCCTGGCTCCCGGTGACCACCGGTCAGCCGTAGCGGGCCCGCAGCTCCAGGTAGCCGGCCAGCCGCTCGGCGACGGCGGCGACGGCGGCGTCATCCTCGGCCCGGGCCCGGGCCCGGTCCAGGTCGACGAGCGCGTCGCCGGCCGGCGGGATGATGGCGCCGTGGCCGACCAGCAGGCGGGCCGCGTCGGCCAGAGACCCCTCCGAACGGAGAGCGATGCCGCGCTGAGCGGCCAGCGCCCAGACCGCCGCCCACAGGCGGGTCATCGAGGAGGCCGTGGCGACCCCCGATCGCATCACCGGCAGACCGCCCGCCACCTGCTGCGCCCGGTCGAGCGCCGGAGGGGCAGGGGCGGTCCGAAGTTCCGTGACCTCGGCAGTTTTCATACCGCAGAGCTTGCGCAGCAACGGAGTTTCGCACCAGTGGCAGGAACGACGACATGCGATAGATTCCTGCCATGCAGACCATCGCCGTACTGGCCTGCCACGGCGTGGCCGCCTTCGAGCTGGCCGTCCCGTGCGAGGTCTGGGGGATCGACCGCACCGCCCAGGGCGTGCCCGCCTTCCGCTTCCTGGTGGCCGCCGGCGAGCCGCCACCGGTTCGCACGTCGGTCGGTTTCACCATCGACACGCCCCACGGCCTCGAAGCCCTGGCCGCCGCCGACATCGTCGTCGTGCCGCCCGCCGGCGGGCCCGACCGACCGCCCCCGGCCCCGGCGGTCGAGGCCCTGTGGGCCGCCCACCGCCGAGGCGCCCGCCTGCTGTCGGTGTGCTCGGGGGCTTTCGTGCTGGCCCAGGCCGGGCTGCTGGACGGGCGCCGGGCCACCACGCACTGGATGTACACCGACGAGCTGGCCCGCCGGTTCCCGGCCGTCGAGGTCGACCCCCGCGTCCTCTACGTCGACGACGGGGACATCCTGACCTCGGCCGGCACGGCGGCCGGCATCGACCTGTGCCTCCACGTCGTTCGCCGTGACCACGGCGCCGAAGTGGCCAACACCATCGCCCGGCGGATGGTCGTCCCGCCGCACCGGGACGGCGGCCAGGCGCAGTTCGTGGAGGCGCCGATGCCGTCCGCCACACCCGACGACCCCCTGGCCGCCACCTTGGGCTGGATGCTCGAGCACCTCGACGAGCCGCTGAGCGTCGAGGAGCTGGCCGCCCGGTCGATGCTCAGCCCCCGGCACTTCGCCCGCCGGTTCCGGGCAGTCACCGGCACCACCCCGCATCAGTGGCTGCTGAGCCAGCGGGTGTTGCTGGCCTCCCGCCTGCTGGAGACCACCGACGAGCCGGTCGAGGGCATCGCCCGCCGCTGCGGCATGGGAACGGCCGCCAACCTCCGCACCCACTTCGCCCGGGTTGTGGGCACCTCGCCGACGTCGTACCGCCGCACCTTCCGCCGAGCCGCTGAATGAAGGCGCTCGTCGTCGTGAGCGGGCCCGTCGCCTCGGGCAAGACCTCGCTCGCCGTTCCGCTGGCCGAGCGGCTGGACCTGCCGCTGCTGGCCAAGGACACCGTGAAGGAAGCCCTCTTCGACGCGCTCGGGACGGGCGGCGAGGACTGGTCCGAGCGGCTCGGCGCGGCCGCCTACGCGGTGCTCTGGGCGCTCGCCGCCCGGTTCCCGGCGGCCTTGCTGGAGGCGAACTTCGGTGCCCGGGACGTGGAGCGCCTCCGGTCGCTGTGCGACCGGCCGGTCCAGGTCCACTGCACGGGCCCGCCCGCCGAGCTGGAGCGGCGGTTCGCGGCGAGGGAGCGCCACCCCGGCCACGTGGACGACGAGTACCCGCGCGGCCGCACCGACCAGGCCCGACCGCTCGAGCTGGGCGGGCCGCTGCTGGTGGTGGACACGACCGCCGACGTCGACGTCGACGCAGTGGCGGCGTGGGTGTCGGAACAGCTCTCCGAGGTCGCCTGAACCCCGCGAGGTGCTCACGATCCGCGTCGCCCTGCCGAGGAACGGGTGGAGACCCGGCCGCCCGGGCGGGTCGAAGGAGGAGGGCGACGCCATGTGGCAGTTGGGCACCGCGGCCAACCTCGTGGTGGCCGCCACCTACCTCCTCATCACCGCCGCCATCGTCCGGCCCCTCGTCCGCGAGAAGCAGCTGCGGGCCAACCCCCTGGGCACGGCGACGGCGCTCATCTTCTTCACCTGCGCCGTCCACCACGGCAGCCTGGGCATCCACATGCTGCTGCCCTACCTCGGTGCCGAGGACGCCAA
>DATLFQ010000132.1:0-8867 GCA_035540915.1 Acidimicrobiales bacterium | reverse complement strand
GGGTCCCGAGCGCCCGGAGACGGGCACGTCGTATGTGCAGCGGGCACCTATGGACCGCCCGCCGTGCAGGCGGGGTACTTCCTGACCGCCCGGGACGACGGCGCCTTCGCCTCCGGCGGCGCCGTCTTCCGGGCTCCACGGACGGCACCGCCTCGCTCCCCCCATCGCCGGGATCGCTGCCGGCTAGGCGCCGCGTCGAACCGCGAGGGAGACGGGGGCGGTTCCCGCCCTGTCTCCTACGCGGTTCCCGACCGGCGGGCTGCGAAGAAGGCGGCGAGCAGGGCGGCCGACTCGTCGGACCGGACGCAGCCCGTGACTGCGACCTCGTGGTTGAGTCGAGGATCGGCGCACAGGTTGTAGAGCGACCCGCAGGCACCGGCCCGCGGGTCGGTGGCGCCGAAGACCACCCGGGCGACGCGGGCGGCCACCATCGCTCCGGCGCACATCGGGCACGGCTCGAGCGTCACCACCACGGTGGCGCCGGTCAGGCGCCAGCCGCCCACCACCCTGGCGGCGTCACGAAGGGCCAGCAGCTCGGCGTGCGCCGTCGGGTCGCCGGTGGCCTCCCGCTCGTTGTGGCGCTGAGCGACCACCACGCCGTCGACGAGGACCACCGCGCCCACCGGGACCTCACCGGCTGCGCCCGCCGCGGCCGCCTCGCCCAGGGCGAGGCCCATGGCCTCCCCGACTGCCTCCTCGTCGGACCCGGGCGGCGGTTCGATCAGGCGCACGGTACCCCCGGGCGGCCGCCTCGCGCCCTTTGTCCCGTGCGAGAGGGGAGTGGCAGCCTGACGTCGAAGTGACACGACGGCCGGGCCGGCCGGTGTCGGCGCCGAGCGGCCGGATGTGTCAACGAGCTTCGTTCAGTGGGGGGGCGGATGCGCAGCGGTGGGGGCTGGAGGGCGCTGGTCTGTGGCGCCGTGATCGGTCTAACCGCGGGCGCGCCGCCGGTGCCGCCGGTGGGCTCGACACCGGATGCACCAGTGCGTTCGGCGATGGCCGCCGCGACGAGGGAGCAGACGCCACCGCCTTTGAACGGCGCTTCACCGACGGGCCTGGCGGGCCGGGCCGCGGGCACCCGCCTGGCCGGCGTGGCGGGCCTGACCGGCTCGCTCGGCGTGGTGCCGGCGCCCGGACCGGTGCCGCTCGTGATCGACACGGCGTCGGAGCCACGGACCGACGAGCTGCCACTCGTGCCGCCGCCGCCCGTCGTCGAGCGTCGCCCGGCGGAGCCAGCGCCGGCCCTGGACCTGCGCCCGGCGATCGCCGGCGCGGCGCCGACGGGCGGCACCTGGGCGGTGGTCATCGGGATCGACGACTACCCGGGGACCGGCAACGACCTGAAGTCGGCTGTCAACGACGCCGACGACATGGTCACCGCGCTCGCCGGCCTGGGCGTGCCGGCCGAGCACCGGCTGGTCCTGCGCAACCGCCAGGCCACCGCCGACGGCATCCGGGGCGCCCTCGACTGGCTGATCGCGCGGTCCGGCGAGGACGCCCTGGCCGTGCTGTTCTTCAGCGGGCACGTCCGCAAGCTCGGCCCCAGCACCGAGGCGCTCGTCGGGGCCGACGGTGCGGTGCTGGCCGACGACGAGCTGGCGGAACGGCTGGGCGCCCTGGCCGCCCGCCAGGCCTGGGTGGCCGTGGCCGGCTGCTACGGCGGCGGGTTCACCGAGGTGCTCGCGCCGGGCCGGGTCCTGACCGGCGCCGCCCCGGCGGACGCGCTGGCCTTCGAGAGTTCGCTCTACAACCGCTCCTACCTGGGCCAGTTCATGATCCGCGAGGCCCTCATCGAGGGCCGGGCCCCGGGGTCGGTACAGGCGGCGTTCGCCTACGCCAACCGCCAGCTGGCCCTGCGCCACCCGGGCCGCCAGCTCGTCCAGTTCGACCTCCTCGGCACCGCCCTCGACCTCCGCCCCCTCACCCGCACCCTGGCACCGCCAGGGCCGCCACCGACCGCGGCCCCGGCGCCGCCCCCCGCCGCGACGAAGCCGAGAAGCTGCCTCCTGCTCATCCTCTGCGCCGGCTGAGAGACCACCTCGCCCGTGGCTGGCGCCAGCCATCTGCGCCGCCGCAGCCGTCAGCGTGGCCACTGGATGCACCCACCCCGCTGCGCCGCCCGGCGTCCTGATCGGCGGGGCCGCAGTCGTGCTGGCCCGCCGAAGGCGCCCGTCCGCCTCGAGGGGTGCGCCGCCCGAACGACGGCGGCGCCGGGCCCCCGGGGGGAGGGGCTCGTCCCTCCCCCCGGCAGACAAGCGGAGGGAGTGGGATTTGAACCCACGGTGGCTTGCGCCACACACGCTCTCCAGGCGTGCCGATTCGGCCGCTCTCGCATCCCTCCCGGGAGGCCAGGGTATCCTGGCACCCGGTCGCGGCCCGTCGCCTCGTGCGGTGGTCGGGTCCTGCGCAACTGCGCCCCGTGAACCGAGTCAGGGCCGGAAGGCAGCAGCTCTCAGCGGTCAGCCCGGTGTGCCGCAGCCAGCCTGACCACCGCACCGGGCGACGGCGCCGCCCTCCCCCACCTTCTACTGTCGGGCGGGTGGACGCCGAGCAGCCGGCCCCGTACCAGTCGCTCTACCGCCGGTTCCGGCCCCAGCGCTTCGCCGAGGTCCGGGGCCAGCCGCACGTCACCACCGCACTGGCCAACGCCGTGCGCGACGGGCGGGTCAGCCACGCCTACCTGTTCAGCGGGCCCCGGGGGACCGGCAAGACCTCCACGGCCCGGATCCTGGCCAAGGCGCTCAACTGCGAGGCGCCGGCGGACGGGGAGCCCTGCGGCGTCTGCGCCTCGTGCGTCGCGGTGCAGCGGGGCGCCTCCCTCGACGTCCACGAGCTCGATGCAGCGTCGAACAACGGGGTCGACGCCATGCGGGACCTGGTGTCCCGGGCCGCGCTGGCCACGCCGGGGCGATCGAAGGTCTACATCGTCGACGAGGTGCACATGCTGTCGTCGGCCGCCGCCAACACCCTGCTGAAGACGCTGGAGGAGCCGCCCGCCCACGTGACGTTCGTGCTGGCGACCACCGACGACCAGAAGGTGCTGCCCACCATCAGGAGCCGGACCCAGCACTTCGAGTTCCGCCTGCTGCCGGCCGACGATCTGGCTGCGCTGGTGGCCGAGGTCAACGCCGCGGCCGGGCTGGGGCTGGCCTCCCCGACCCTCGACCAGGTGGCGCGCCGGGGCCGGGGATCGGCGAGAGACGCCCTGTCGGCGCTCGACCAGGCGGCCGCCGCCGGTCCCGACGCCCCGCTGGACGACGGTGCCGACGGCGGTCGCGACCTCGTCGCCGGGCTCTGCGAGCGCGACGCCGGCCGGTGCCTGCGAGCGGTGGCCGCCGCCTGCGCGGCGGGCCGCGACCCCCGCCGGGTGGCCACCGAGCTGCTGGAAGAGCTGCGGGAGCTGCTGCTGGCGACGACGGCGCCCGAGCTGGCCGACGGCGACGCGGCCGAGGAGGCCCGACGCGCCGACCAGGCCGCCCAGCTCGGCCCGGCCGGGCTGGTCCGCGCCATGGAGGCACTCGGCCAGGCGGTCATCGACATGCGGGAGGCGCTCGAGCCTCGCGTGACCCTGGAGGTGGCCGTTGTCCGGGTGGCCCAGCCCGACGTCGACGTGTCCCGAGCCGCCGTGCTGGAGCGCCTGGAGCGCCTGGAGCGCCGCGTGGCGGCGCTGGGCAGCGCCAGGGTGGAGGCACCACCCGCAGGCGAGGCACCCCCTTCTGCGGATGCGGCCACCGCGGCGGCGCGGAGCGCCCCTCCACCCCGGGAAGGGCCGGCCGCCGGGCCCCGCGCCGCCCTAGGGGCGCTGCGCTCCCGGACCGAGCCGCGCGCCGCCGAGGTCCGGACCCCCACCGCCGGGCCACCGCCGGGCCCAGCGCAACCCGCCTCGCCACCGGCGGAGGCGGCGCCGTCCGGTCCGGCCTCCACGCCGACGCCGCCCAGCCGGGACGAGTTGACCAAGGCATGGGGCGACGGGGTCCTGGCGTCGTTGCCGGGCCGGGCCAAGTCCCGCTACGCCAGCGGGCGGTTCGTGGCTGTCGAGGGCGGCGCGGCCGTCTTCGCCATCCCCAACGAGCACTGGCTGGCGCGATGCCGGGAGGTCCAGCCCGACGTCGAGGCCGCCCTGGCGGCCCGCTTCGGCCGCCCGGTGCCGCTGCGGCTCGTGCTCGACGACCAGTCCCCGGGTCCCGTCGTGCCCGGAACACCGGGCGGCGAGCCGACGGACGAGCCGGCGGACGAACCGGTCCCGTGGGACGGGCCGGCCCCGGCGCTAGCCTCGCCGGAGGAGCGCCTGAAGCAGGCCTTTCCCGGCGCCGAGGAGGTCGGATGAGCGAGACGTTCGACATGGGTGCGCTGCTGGCACAGGCCCAGGCCATGCAGGAGCGGTTGCTGGCCGCGCAGGCCGAAGCCGCCGAGGTCGTGGTCGAGGGCCAGGCCGGCGGCGGCGCCGTCCGGGTCAGCGTGACGGGGGACATGCGCTTCACTGCGGTGCACATCGACCCGAACGCCATCGACCCCGACGACGCGTCGCTCCTGGAGGATCTCGTGCTGGCCGCCTGCAACGACGCAGTGGAGCAGGCCAGCGAGCACGGTCGGCAGGTCGTCGGCGACCTGGGCCTCGGTCCCGGCCTCCTCGGCGGCGGGCACCGGGAGGACGAGTGAGCGGTCCATGTTCGCCGGGCCCGTCCAGGACCTGATCGACGAGCTGGGTCGCCTGCCCGGCATCGGGCCGAAGTCGGCGCAGCGACTGGCCTTCCACCTGCTCCGCGTCCCAGCCGAGGACGCCCTTCGCCTGGCCCGCTCCATCGAAGAGGTCAAGGCCAAGATCACGTTCTGCCACAAGTGCTTCAACGTGGCGGAGTCGGCGCCGACGGGCGAGTCGTCGTGCGGTATCTGCCTCGACCCGCGCCGGGACCCGAAGGTCGTCTGCGTCGTCGAGAGCGCCCGCGACATCGTCTCGGTGGAGAAGACACGCGAGTTCGCAGGGCGCTACCACGTCCTGCAAGGGGCGCTCAACCCGCTCGAGGGCGTCGGGCCCGAGCAGCTGCGGGTGCGGGAACTGCTGGCCCGGCTGCAGCCCGACGGCGTGGCCGAGGTGATCCTGTGCACCAACCCCAACATCGAGGGGGAGGCGACGGCCATGTACCTGGCCCGGGTGCTCGGGCCGCTCGGACTGCGGGTGACCAGGATCGCCAGCGGTCTGCCCGTCGGGGGCGATCTGGAGTACGCCGACGAGCTGACACTGGGCCGGGCGCTGCGGGGGCGCCTCCAGGTCGACGCGTGACCGCGTCAGCACCTCCCCGGTCATCTCCTAACCTCCGATCAAGGCTGTTCGACTGGAGGTCGGCATGCGACGTTGGACCGCACTGGCGATGCTGGGCGCGGGCGCGGGCCTCCTGGCCCTGCCCGCCTGCGGCGGCAAGACCGACGAGACGACGCGCGCCGCGGGCATCACTCCGGCTGGCGCGGTGGCCTTCTTCAGCGTGAACCTCGCACCGTCGATCGAGCAGCAGCGCAACCTCCAGGGACTGATCAAGGCGTTCCCGGGCGCGGCCGAAGAGGTGCAGGGCGACTTCGAGGAGGCTCGGGACGAGCTGCTGTCGGAGGTGGCGGAGGAGGCGGGCCTCGACTACGCCACCGACGTGAAGCCGTGGCTCGGCAACGAGGTCGCCGTGGCGCTGCTGCCCTTCGCCGAGGGCGAGAGCGCGGTGGGCGGGGACGATCCACCGGTGGTGGTCATGTTCGAGACCGACGACGAGGCGGCGGCCACGGCGGCGCTCGAGAAGGCAGCCGCCGAGGGCAACTTCGACGGCCAGTCGCGCACCATCGAGGACTTCCTCGTCATCGTCAGTCACGACGACGAGGCGGTCGAGAGAGCGGCCCTGGTCCAGGTCGAGGCGGCCGCAGCCGACGACGGGTCCAACTTGGCGGGGAACGACAAGTTCACGTCCGTGGTCGACGACCTGGCCGGCGACCGCCTGCTGCTGGGCTGGGCCGACGGGCCTGGTCTGGCGAACCTGTTCGCCGGCGAGGACGACCTTCCCGACGGCTTCCTGTTCGGGCTGCCCGGCGGAGCCGGCACGGGCGGGCCGGCGGCGGCCGACCTCCACGCCGAGAAGTCGGCACTGGTCGTGCGCGGGGTGGCCATGGCGCCCGAGGAAGGCACGGGCGGCGGGAAGCCTTCGCTGACAGCCGGGCTGCCGGCCGAGATCCTCGGCGCGCTCACCCTCTTCGACATCGGCGACGGCATCCGCCAGGCCTTCTCCGCATTCACTGGCTTCGGGGGCGGGCCCGACCTCGACGACCTCGCCCGCCAGACCGGCATCGACATCGAGCGGGACGTGCTGTCCTGGATGGAGGGCGAGCTGGTGGTCGTCGCCGGCCCGGTGCGCGCCGGCCAGGAGTTCCCCGACCTGGCGGTGGTGATCGAGCCCACCGACCGCGCCAAGGCGGAGGCCGGCCTCGACAAGCTGGCCGGCCTGCTCGACGGCCAGGGCTTCAGCCTCGAGCGGCGCGACATCGCCGGCGCCAGCGCCTACGTGGTTCCCGTCGAGATCGCCGAGGGCATCCAGCCGGCCATGGCGTTGTTCGAGGACCGCTTCGTCCTGGCCAGCACCACCGGGTTCCTGGAGGCGCTGGCCACGGACGCGTCGCCTTCCTTCGGCGACAGCGAGGCCTACGAGTCGGTGATCGGCGAGGGGTCCAGGGACGGGACGTCGTTCCAGGTCGTCGTGCGCATCGATCCCATCCGGGAAGCCATCGAGGCCGCCCTGTCGCCGAGCGAGCGGGCCGACTACGAGCGGAAGGCCAAGGCCAACGTCGAGCCGCTCGACACCTTCGGCATGTTCGCCCGCCGCGACGGGGACCGCTACCGCTTCGAGATGCGCCTCACCGTCGACTAGCCGGCTGTGGCGAACGACGTGCGGGTCCACCTCGTGGACGGCACCTACGAGCTGTTCCGCCACCACTTCGGGGTGCCGGCCGAGGTCCGGGCCACCGCGACGCGCGCCGCGGTGCGTGGCGTGGTCGGGTCGGTCGTGGCCATGCTCGCGGAGGGCGCCACCCACGTCGGCGTGGCCACCGACCATGTCATCGAGTCGTTCCGCAACCGGCTGT
The DNA here is from genome assembly GCA_035540915.1 of Acidimicrobiales bacterium. Lineage (GTDB taxonomy): Bacteria > Actinomycetota > Acidimicrobiia > Acidimicrobiales > DATLFQ01. The sequence goes on along the minus strand of DATLFQ010000132.1, from coordinate 1,754 downwards.
GGCCGGGCTACAAGGACGGCAGCGGGGTTGCCGAGGAGCTGCTCGCCCAGTTCGTGCCGCTGGAGGAGGCGCTGACCGCCCTCGGCGTCGTCGTGTGGCCGATGGTGGAGCTGGAGGCCGACGACGCCCTCGCCTCGGCCGCCGCCGTCTGCGCGGCCGACCCGGCCGTCGTGCAGGTCGTCATCTGCACGCCGGACAAGGACCTGGCCCAGTGCGTCGTCGGCCAGCGGGTCGTCCAGCTGGACCGGCGCAAGGGGATCACCAGCGACGAGGCCGGCGTGGTGGCCCGCTTCGGCGTCGGACCCGCGTCGGTGCCCGACTGGCTGGCCGTGGTCGGCGACTCGGCCGACGGGTTTCCGGGCCTGCCCGGTTGGGGGGCCAAGGCGGCGGCGGCGGTCCTGCGTCGCTACCGCCACCTGGAGGACGTCCCCCGGATCGGCGAGCGCTGGGACGTCGATGTCCGCGGTGCCCGCTCGCTGGCCAACACGCTGGCCGAGCAGTACGAGCTGGCCCTGCTGTTCCGGGACCTGGCCACCCTGCGCACCACGCCACCCGTGGTCGATTCGGCCGAGGCCCTCCGGTGGCTCGGGCCGGCGCCCGGCTTCGCCGAGCTGTGCGCCGAACTCGGTGCTCCAGCCCTGGCCGGGCGCGCCGCCGAGTTGGCGGCGGCCCGGGCCGGCAGCGGAGAGGGAGGGATTTGAACCCTCGGACCCGGTCTCCCAGGTCAAGTCATTAGCAGTGACTCCGATTCGGCCGCTCTCGCACCTCTCCCAGGCGGGCCAGTGTACGACGGCCGCCGAGCGTGGCCTCGTGGCGCCCAGCACATACGATCACGAAGTCCGTCGGACGAAGGGGGTCAGTGGTGGCAGGTCGTGGCCGCGATACCGCTGGGACGGCGACTGGACGGGGGCGACGGGCGGGGACCCTCGGCGCTGTCGCCCTGCTGGCGCTCGGGGCCGGCGCGCTCGTGATCGCCGCTGCCCTGCCCGACGGCGGCGAGGCGGTCCTGCGCGGCAACCTGCCGGTCAACACCGGCGCCACCGACCCGCTCGACCTCACCTCTCACAACTCGCCAACCCTCGCCCGCAGCCCTCGCGACAGCGATGTGGTGGCCGTGGCCAACAGGATCGACACGCCCCGGTTCTCGTGCGCGCTGCACGTGTCGGCCGACGGGGGGGCCACCTGGTCGCCGACGCCGGTGCCCTTTCCGGCCGGCGAGGAGGAGCCGCCCCGCTGCTACGCCCCCGACCTGGCCTTCGACCCCGACGGCCGGCTGTATTTGTCCTTCGTGACCCTCAGGGGCCTGGGCAACACGCCGAACGCAGCCTGGGTCACCTCGTCCACCGACGGCGGGCGCACGCTGTCGACGCCGGTGCGGGTGGCCGGCCCGCTGACGTTCCAGGTGCGCCTGAGCACCCACCCCGACCGGGCCGGGAAACTCTACCTGTCGTGGCTGCAGGCCGACGAGACGGCAACCCACGCGCTGCCCAACGCCGGCAATCCCATCGTGCTCTCCCGCTCCGACGACGGCGGCGCCAACTGGTCGGACCCGGTGCGGGTGAGCCCACCGGGCCGGGCACGCGTGGTGGCGCCCTCCACCGCAGTCGGCCCGGGTGGCCAGCTGTACCTCGCGTACCTCGACTTGCGCGAGGACCGCCTGGACTACCACGGCGCCCACGGCGGCCAGGGCGGGCCGCCCTACGACGGGACCTGGTCGCTCGTCGTCAGCCGGTCGGGCGACGAGGGCCGGACCT
>DATLFQ010000131.1:0-4854 GCA_035540915.1 Acidimicrobiales bacterium | reverse complement strand
CGGGATCGCCACGCTGCTGGCCGAGGGCATCGGCGACACCATCCGCTACTCGCTCACCGCCGATCCGGTCGAGGAGGCGCGTGCCGGTCGCCAGCTGCTCGAGGCCCTCGGCCTGCGGGAGCGCAAGGGCCTGGACCTCATCGCCTGTCCCTCGTGCGGTCGGGCCGAGATCGACGTGATCGCGGTGGCCAAGAAGGCCCAGGCCGCGCTGGAGGCCGAGAGCCTCCCCATCCAGGTGGCGGTGATGGGTTGCGTGGTCAACGGCCCCGGCGAGGCCCGTGAGGCCGACATCGGCATCGCCGCCGGGCGAAAGCGCGGACACCTGTTCGTCAAGGGCCGGATGGTCCGGGTGGTGCCCGAGGACGAGATGGTCGAGGCCCTGCTGACCGAGGCCCGCCTGCTGGTGGAGCAGGGCGTCGAGGCCCGCCTCGCCGCCGCCGACCGGGGCGCCGAGGCCGAGGCGGCCGCCGACCGGGCGGCGCTTCTGGCCGACCAGGGCGAAGACGCCAATGACAGCGAGGCCCGCGTCCAGCTCATCCGCAAGCGCACCGGCGACCTGCCGCCGGGCGCCGGCTGACCCGAGCGGCCGGCGGTCGGCCACCATGCCCACCGCCCGCTCGGTGGCCGGCGGCGGCTGAGCCCGGCTACTTCGGCGGCAGGGTTCCGACGAAGGCCAGGGCGTCGGCCACCCACCCGGCCAGCGATCCGTCGTCGTCGGTCCCGTCGGTCCCGACCACCACCCAGCCCTTCATGGGCCGCCCGGTGAAGTCGAACGGTCGGGCGCCGGGGCGCGCCAGGGCGCCGTCGGCGGCGGCCGGGCCCACTCGGGCGATCAGCTCCTCGCCGATGACGCCGACGCACATGTTGCCGGCGACCAGGAAGGCCAGGCCGCCGAACATCTGCATCTCGCGGGCGGGCGCCACGCCGTCGAGCTGCTCGCGCACCCGCTGCGCCAGCCCCTCGTCGAACGCCACGGCCCGCCAGTGTAGGGAGGTGGCCAGTGGGGGAACTCGCTCGACAGCCGTCGGGCCAGCAGCTACACCGGCGACGTGGACCTCGAGGTGCGGGCCATCGTCGAGGACGAGCTGGCCGCCTTCGTGCGGGCCGACTCGCTGGCCTTCGGCGCCACGCCCGATTTGCATGCCGTGGAGGACCTGCGGGGCCGAGTCGATCTCGGCCGGACCCGGGCCGTGTTCGACGGCGACGACCTGGTGGCCGCCTCGGGCACCATCGCCTTCGAGTTGTCGCTGCCTGGCGCGACCTGCGTGCGAGCCGCCGGCGTGAGCTGGGTGGGCGTGGTCCCCACGCACCGGCGGCGGGGCGCCCTGCGCCTGATGATGGGCGCCCTGCTCGAGGACGCCGCGGCGCGCAACGAGGCGGTGGCCATCCTCATCGCGTCCGAGAGCCACCTCTACGGCCGGTTCGGGTTCGGCGTCGGAACGTCCCGGCTCTCCTGGCGGATCGACCGCCGGCACGCGGCCCTGGCCTCGCCCGGTGCCGGCGGGGGCCGCGTCGAGCTGCTCGACGCGGCCCGCGCCGCCACCGAGCTGCCCCCGCTGTTCGACCGCGCCCGCCTAGCCCAGCCCGGCGACCTGGACCGCGACGCCTCCTGGTGGGCCGCCCACTTCCGCGAACGGGAGGGGCCGCCCGACCGGCGGGCCAACCGGTTCCATGTGCTGCACCGTGGACCCGCCGGCCCCGACGGCTACGCGATCTACTGCGTCGAGGGCTCCTGGGACCACGGCGTCCCCAAGTCGAGGCTCGTCGTCCACGAGGTGGTCGCGCTCGACCCGGCCGCCGAGGCGGCCCTGTGGAAGTACCTCTTCGCTATGGACCTCGTCGAGGTCGTGGAGGCGGCGAACCGCCCGGTCGACGAGCCGCTGCGCTGGTTGCTGGCCGATCCCCGGCGCCTCCAGGTCAGCGGCCTGCGTGACGAGCTGTGGGTGCAGCTGCTCGACATCCCCGCCGCGCTGGCGGCCCGGCGCTATGGCGCCGACGGCGAGCTGGTGCTGGAAGTGGCGGGCGCCGGCCGCTACCGGCTGAGCGGCGGTACCGACGGGGCGCGGTGCGAGCCGGGCGGCGGGCCGCCGGACCTCGCGCTCGGGCCCGCCGACCTGGGCGCCGTGTACCTCGGCGGCGTGGCCCCGTCCACGCTGGCCCGGGCCGGCCGCGTGGAAGAGCACCGGTTCGGCGCCCTGGCCCGGGCCGACGCCATGTTCGCCAGCCATCCGGCGCCCTTCTGCCGAACCGGCTTCTGACCGGAGCGTGCGGAACTGTTCCCCACGTGTTTCGTCCGGCGGGAGCGGGGTAGGGCCAGCGCCGCACAGCCGCGCCCGCGGCGTGGAAAGGGAGGTCGCCGGTGATCGGAACGAGGATGGGGCGCCGGTGGGCCGCGACCAGGGCCGTCGCAGCCACCGCAGCCGTCGTGGCCGTGCTGCTCCCGGGCCCGGCACGGGCCCAGGTGACGCCGGGAGTGACCGGCGCCTTCTCGCTTGTCCAGATGGTTCACACCACCTCGGCGCCGAGCGGCTCGGCCGTGCCCATCCCCGCCGTGCCGTGGAACGGCACCAGCGGCGGTGGCCCCTTCCGCTACTCCGGCATCGCGTGCAACGGCAACGCGCCGGTGAACAACATCGCGACCGACCTCACGACCTACAACATGCGGCTGCCGGGCTCCCGCGCCCCGGCGTCGACCCGCATGCACCCGCTGCAGTTCACGGCGACGCCGCAGGCCGACGGCCGCTTCCGCCTGGACGGCTCCGTCTCGCTGACGGTGTGCCAGCTCCGGGGCGGTCCCACGGCCGACCCCGATCCCGTCCCCGACACGAACAAGGACCGGATCACCTTCGACTGGACCGCGACGGCCCAGCGCACCTCTCCCGAGGAGGTGCGGTGGCAGGGCTCCTTCACCATCACCGGCGGCACCGGCGTCTACCAGGACCTCACCGGCCGCGGTGACATCGCCGGGTACTTCTTTTGCTTCGCGAACGAGGGCTGCAGCGGCCTGGGCCAGTTCCGTGACGCGCAGCTGACCATGCTCGGCACGTACGCCGACCCGACTGTGCCGGCCGGCGTGGCCGCCGGGACGGCGCCGGCGCCGGTCCAGCCGCCCGCCACCACCGGCGCCGAGACCTTCTCTCTCATGCAGATGGTCCATACCGCTGCGGCACCCAGCGGCTCGTCGGTGCCCGTGCCGGCCGTCCCCTGGAACGGCTCCAGCACCTCGGGCCGCTTCCGCTACTCGGGGATCCCCTGCAGTGGCAACGCGCCGGTCAACAACATCGCCACCAACCTGACCACGTTCAACTCCCGTCTGCCGGGCGCCCGCTCCCCGGCCTCCACGCGCATGCACCCGCTGGAGTTCGGCGCCACGGAACTGGGCGACGGCAGCCATCGCCTAAACGGCACCATCGTCCTCACCGTGTGCGCCCGCACCGGCGGCCCGACGCCGGCCGGCGGGCCGGTCGCCGACCCGGACAAGGAGAAGATCTTCCTCGACTGGTCGGCCGTCGCAGTGCGGACGTCGCCCGAGCAGGTGCGCTGGGCCGGCACGTTCACGATCACCGGCGGCACTGGCACCTATCAGGGGCTCAGCGGCCGCGGTGAGATAGGCGGGTACTTCTTCTGCTTCGCACCGGCCTCCTGCGAGACTGCGGGCCAGTTCCAGGACGGCCAGCTGGCCATGCAGGGGGTGTACTCGACGCCGGCCCTGCCGGGCCCCGGGGCGCCTGCGGGTTCCGGGGGCTACCGGCTGGTCGCCTCCGACGGCGGCATCTTCGCCTTCGGCGACTCCCGTTTCCTCGGATCGACGGGCGGCATGGCACTCAACCGGCCCGTCGTCGGCATGGCGGCGACGCCCAGCGGCAACGGCTACTGGCTGGTGGCCTCCGACGGAGGGATCTTCGCCTTCGGCGACGCCGTCTTCCGCGGTTCCACCGGCGCCACCCGCCTGAACCAGCCGATCGTCGCGATGACGCGGACGCCCAGCGGCAACGGCTACTGGCTGGCAGCCACCGACGGGGGCGTCTTCGCCTTCGGCGATGCGGTGTTCCGGGGATCGACCGGTGCCATCCGCCTGAACCGCCCGGTGGTGGGGCTGGCTCCCTGAGCTGGACGGCCCGGCGACCTTTCCGCCCCGCATCCCCACGCGGTTCGGTAGGTTCGCCGGGCCATGGCCAGGGCACCTGTCCTCACCCCCCAGTCGACCGACTTCCCGCAGTGGTACCAGGACGTGGTCGCCAAGGCCGAGCTGGCCGACAACGGGCCGGTGCGGGGCACCATGGTCATCCGCCCCTACGGCTACGCCATCTGGGAGCGGCTCCAGGCCGAGCTTGACCGCCGCATAAAGGACTGCGGGGCGGCCAATGCCTACTTCCCCCTCTTCATCCCCGAGGCCTACCTGCGCAAGGAGGCCGAGCACGTCGAGGGGTTCAGCCCCGAGCTGGCGGTCGTCACCCACGGTGGCGGCAAGGAGTTGGAGGAGCCGGTGGTCGTGCGGCCCACCAGCGAGACCATCATCAACAGCTACTTCGCCAAGTGGGTGCAGTCGCACCGGGACCTGCCGCTGCTGGTCAACCAGTGGGCCAACGTGGTCCGCTGGGAGCTGCGCCCGCGGCTGTTCCTGCGCACGACCGAGTTCCTGTGGCAGGAAGGACACACCGCCCACGTCACCGAGGAGGACGCCGCGCGCTACGCGGTGCGCATCCTGCACGAGGTCTACGAGGACGTGATGGTCAACGTGCTGGCCGTGCCCGTGCGGCTGGGCCGCAAGACCGAGCGGGAGCGCTTCGCCGGGGCCACCACCTCGTGGACCTGCGAGGGGACCATGGGCGACGGCAAGGCGCTGCAGATGGC
>DATLFQ010000130.1:0-5738 GCA_035540915.1 Acidimicrobiales bacterium | reverse complement strand
GTGCCGGGACGACACCGACCGACCGACCACCGAGGGAGATGCTGACATGACGATGACAGGCGAACGCTCCACCGGCGACGTGGGGCGACCCGACGCGCTCGCCACCTGGTGCCGTGACGAGAAGGGGGCCGGCACGCTGCTGTCCGAGGAGGTCCTGTGGAGGGAGGCGCACCTCGCGTTCGCGCCGGCCCGCTCCGGCGGGGACGCCGCAGGAGGCTGGTGGCAGCCGGGCTGGGCGGCGCTGGCCACCTCGCTGGTCTTCGAGTGCGGCCGGATGCCCAGCAACGAGACCGGCGCCGCCCGGGAGGCGACCGAGGTCCTGGAGGGCGACGCCCCGGCCGGCCTGGGCGACGCGGCCCGCCATCTCACCGCGATCGCCGACCGGAGGCAGGTCGAGCGCACCAAGCTGCTGAACCTGCTGGGCCCGGGGATCGGGAGCCCGTGGACCTACCGTCGGGAGGTGTGGGCCGCGCCGGCGATGAGTCGCACCGTCGAGGCCCTGCTGGCGCCGCTGGGCTGGCTGCCGGGTCGGGCCCCGACGGCCGACGAGATCCTGGGCGAGGGCCTGCTGGGCGGCCCGCTGCGCCTGCTCGACGCCCTGCGCCCGCGGGCCGGCGCCGCACTGGGGAGCGCCGTCGACGCGGTGGCGGCCGTCACTCGCGACGTCGAGGAGCAGGGCAAGGATCTCGCCGTGCTGGAGCCGCAGCGCTTCCTCGCCGCCCTGGAGCACCAGGGCCTGGGCGGCGCGGCCGCCCGGGAGCTGGACCGCGACCTGCTGGCGCTGCGCGCCGCCGTGCTGACCGTCCACTCCTACCGGCTCCACGCGACGGCGGAGCGGGCGGCCCAGCGGGCGTTGGCCGCACGCGACGGCGACGATCCGCACCGGGCGATCTCGAGGCTCGCACGCGCCACCAACATCTACAAGCGCCTGTGCGTGGCGCAGATGTACCCGGAGCGGCTGCTGGAGCGCCACCAGGCCCTGTGCCGCGAGATGGAGGCCGTCCGCCGGGACGCCGCCCTGCCCGACACCCGGCTGGACCAGGTGCTGCTGGTGTCGACCATGAACTCGCCGCCCGACCTGCAGCGCCTGCTGCTCAGCGTCCGCCACGAGCTGATGGCCTTCGCGTTCGGCCGGCGCGTCCACGTCATCGTCAGCGACGACAGCGGCCCGGCGGCCCGGGCCGAGAACGCGACCATCGTGGCCGACGCGGTGCGGGCCGGCCTGTCGGTTTCGCACTGGGACGTCGACCGCAAGGCCGGCTTCCTGGCGGCCCTCAACCGCGAGGTGTTCCCCGACGGGGCCTGCGACGCGGCCAACCTGGCCGGCATCCGGCGACCGGGGGAGAAGGGGGTGCCGTACGGGCGGTTCCGCAACTTCCTGCGCCTGGTGGCCCTCGCCGAGATCCGAGAGCTTGGCCTGGACGAGCCGGTGCTGACCTGGCTCGACCAGGACAACCAGATCGGCGCCCTCGTGCTCACGTCCACCGGCACCCTGGCCAAGCGCCACGTGTTCAACTACTTCGACCAGAAGAGCTCGATCTTCGCCGACGACCCGCCGAGCTACCCGCTGCAGGCCGACATCACGCGGTTCCGCCCCTGGGACCAGCCCGACACGCTGGAGCGGTTGCGCCGGGAGGGCGAGGAGGTGGAGACCATCGCCGACCAGGTGCTGGTGCTGTTCTCGACCCTGCTCGGGACCTTCCGCGGCAAGTACGACAACCAGGTCCAGATCTACCACCCCTGGACGTACGGCTACGTGCTGCCGGGCGAGGAGCAGCTCGTCGAGGAGACCCGGCCGTTCGCGGGCATGCCCGGCGGCAACACGAGCTTCGCCTCCGAGCTGCTGGCCAGCCCCATCCCGTTCATCACCGTCGGCGGACGCGGCGAGGACATCTTCCACCTGTGGCAGCTGGAGGCGGCCCACGGGCAGGGGACGGTGCGCCTGACCCACACGCCGGCCCTCCACACCCGCAACGTCCGGTCGGGCCGCAGCGACCTGATGGCCGAGATCATCGACTCCTACAACGGCCGCATCTTCCGCGAGCCGCCATACCTGTGGGCCGCGCTGGCTGCGCTCGACCCGGCGTCGGCCCCCGTCGAGGTGGGCGACGCCGAGGCCGTCGCCGCCGAGACCCGGGCCTGCATCGAGAACCTGCGCGAGGAGGCGAAGGCCAACATCGCCGCGGTGAGCGGGTTCGCCTCGGCGCTCGAGCCGTTCCTCGATCCGGCCGCCGGGCACTGGTGGGTGGAGCGAGCGCAGTCCGACCCCCGCTACGCCGACGTCCTGGACCGCCTGCGGGCCATGGCCTCGGACTTCAAGGAGGCCGACCGGTTCCGGGACATCGCCGAGGAGCGGCTGCTGACGTTCGCCGACGTTGAGCACCTCACCCGCCAGTTCCTCTCCGATTACCCGCACTGGCAGGCGGTGGTGGAGCACGTCCGGGGGGCGCCGGTGGGCGGTACCGCGCTCGGCGCGGTCCCGCAGTCCCGGCCCCTGCGCTACGGCGCCGCGCCGCCCGCCGCCGAGGAGCGCCGGCCCGAGCCGGCCACCCTGCGGGCGGCCGACGACGACGGCGGCCTGGTCGAGCCGCTGGACCAGCCGGCCTGGCAGGAGGTGGTCGACTCGACGCTCGGGCTCTTCCGCCGCTACGAGGCGGGCCGGGCCGAGGCCGACGTGGTCCTCGACTGGGCCGAGCGGACGCGCCGGCTGGCGGAGATCCACCGCCACTACGCGGATCTCGTCGGGGACGACACCGCCTCGGTCTGGACCCGGGTCTTCCGCGACGCGCTGCTGGTCCCGCACTCCGCCCCGTACCGGGCGGTCACCGAACTGCTGGCCGACGGGTTCGGTGCCCTCGACGGCGACGGCCAGGAGGCGCGGATCGAGCAGCTGAGCGCCGAGTTCGGTGTGCCGGTCGACCTGCTGCGGGAGGCCGCCTGCGGGCCGCTGGCGGCGCTGGGGGCGGCGGGCTGAGCGCCTCCGTCCCGGATCACGGCACCAGCCCGTACCATCGAACGGTGGCAGCGCTGGTCGACCCGTTCGCCCGCACGGTGGCCGACCTGCGCATCTCGGTCACCGACCGCTGCAACCTGCGCTGCACCTACTGCATGCCCGAGGACGGCCTGGCCTGGCTGCCTCGCGACGAGCTGCTCTCCTACGAGGAGATCGAGCGGGTGGCCCGGGTGTGCGTCGAGCGCTTCGGCTTCCGGGCCATCCGCATCACCGGGGGGGAGCCCACCGTCCGGGCCGACCTGGCCGTCCTGGTCGGCAAGTTGGCGGCGCTCGGCGTCGACCTGTCGCTCACCACCAACGGCCTCACCCTGCCGGCCCTGGCCGCCGACCTGCGCCGGGCCGGCCTGCGCCGCGTCAACATCTCGCTGGACACCCTCCGGCCGGACCGCTTCACGGCGCTCACCCGGCGCGACGCCCTGCCCCGGGTGCTCGCCGGCATCGACGCCGCCCTGGCCGCCGGGCTCGGCCCGGTCAAGGTGAACTGCGTGCTGATGCGGGGCGTCAACGACGACGAGATCGTGGACCTGGCCGAGTTCGGCCGGGCCGCCGGCGTGACCGTGCGCTTCATCGAGTTCATGCCGCTGGATGCGGACGGGGCCTGGACCCCCGAGACGGTGGTGACCGCCGAGGAGGTCGTGTCGACGGTCGACGCCGTCCACCCGCTCGTCGCGGTGGCGGAGCGGGGCACCCAGCCGGCCGAGCGTTACCGGTACCGCGACGGCCGGGGCGAGATCGGCGTGGTGCCCAGCGTGACCCGCAGCTTCTGCGGCTCGTGCGATCGGGTCCGCCTGACAGCCGAGGGCATGTTCCGCAACTGCCTGTTCGCCCTCGGCGAGACCGACCTCCGGGCCGTCCTGCGCCGCGGCGGCACCGACGACGAGCTGGCCGGCGCCATCCGCGCCGACGTGGACACGAAGTGGGCCGGCCACGCCATCGGCCAGGTGACCTTCGTCCGGCCCGCTCGGACCATGAGCCAGATCGGCGGCTGAACCGGGCGCAGGGTGGCGGCGCGAGCCGGCGCCGGGGAGGGGCCGTAGACTCGGGCGCCATGAGCGACCGGGGGCTCACCCACATCGACCCGCTGGGCCGCGCCCGGATGGTCGACGTCACGCCCAAGGAGCCCACCCATCGCCGGGCCATGGCCCGGTGCAGGGTGTTCATGCAGCCCGAGACCACCGGCATGGTGGCCAGCAACGCCGTCACCAAGGGCGATGTGCTGGCGGTGGCCCGGGTGGCGGGCATCCAGGCGGCCAAGCGCACGCCCGACCTCATCCCCCTTTGCCACCAGCTCACCATCGGCTCGGTCTACGTGAACTTCACGATCGGCGACGACCATGTCGAGGTGGAGGCCCAGGTGGAGACCGTCGACCGGACCGGCGTGGAGATGGAGGCGCTGATGGCCTGCTCGGTGGCTGCGCTGACCATCTACGACATGTGCAAGTCCACCGACAAGACGATGATGGTCGGCCAGATGGCGTTGTGGGAGAAAAGCGGCGGCAAGGCCGGGATCTGGCGCCGGCCCTCGGTCGACGGGTCGACCGGGCAGTAGCAACCGGGGAACTGCCGTTCGCCGGGTGGCGCGTCTCAGCAGGGAGTAGTAGGCCATGGGGCACTCCCCCTCTACTGCATCCACCGCCGCGGCCGGGGCGAACGCTACGGTCGCCGAGTTCACAGAAGGTAGGTCGAGGAGCTTTGACGATCGTGGTACTGGTGGTCCTCGCCGGAATCTGGGCAGCGGTGCTCGTCCCTCCCATGCTTCGGTCCCGAGCCGAGGCCCGACCGGCCGACTCGATCGGCAACTTCCGTCGCCAGCTCCGGGTGCTCCAGCGGACCGGCCCCTCCGTGGCCGCCATGGGCGACCCGTCCCGCCCGCTCCCGACCCGGCGCCCGCCGATGGCGCCGCCCGGCGCGGTCGGGGCACCGCTGGTGCCCCGCACGGCGATGTCCGCCCGGCGGGCTCGGACGCTGCGCCGCCGGCGTGACGTCCTGGCCGTGCTGCTCGCGAGCATGACCGGCACCCTGTTCCTCGGAGCGGTGTTCTCGTCGCTGCGGTCGCTCCTGTGGCTCCACCTGCTTCTGGACGTGGCCTTGGTGGCCTACGTGGCCATGCTGGTGCGGGCCCGCAACGCCGCCGCCGAGCGGGAGATGAAGCTCCGGTTCCTGCCGGCGACGCCGCAGCCGGACAACATCATCCTGTTCCGCCGCTCCGGCACCTAGCGCCGAGCCACGGCCGGCCGTGGACGGCCGCACCGAGGAGCTGGCCGCCCTGGCCGGCTCGCTGCGCGCAGAGCTGGACCGGGCCCATCAGGCCCGTGAGCAGGGCCTCACCGCCTGCCGGCGCACCGTCCGTGCCTGCGGGCTGGCCATCCGGGCCGTCCACCGCCTGGACGCCGCCGGCGCGGCGCAGCTGACCGCCGAGGCGGCCGGGCACCTGCGCGAGGCCCAGGCCGTGCTGCGTCCCCACCCCCGAGTCGCCCACGCCGGCTTCCTGCACGACGCGGAGAAGGAGTACGCGGAAGCCGAGCTCACCGCCGCCCTGGTCGCAGGCAGGGCGTTGCCCTCCGCCGAGGTGCTGGACGTCGGCATCCCGGCCTGGCTGTGCGGCCTGGCCGAGGCCGCCTCGGAGCTGCGCCGCCACCTCCTCGACCGCATCCGGGGCGGAGAGCTGCAGCGGGGTGAGCACCTCCTGGGCGCCATGGAGGAGGTCTACGACCTGCTGGTCACC
>DATLFQ010000129.1:0-7971 GCA_035540915.1 Acidimicrobiales bacterium | reverse complement strand
GTGCTCCACGTTCGCCGGCCACGCGCCGGGAGGGCGCGCCGGTGCCGCTGCGGCCCGTCCGGGTGGAGACCATGGTGCAGGTATCGGCGGGCGACCCTCGGAACTTGAGCGGCCCCCGGCCCTGGGCCGTAGCCGACACCCTCGCGGCGGCGCGACCGCCGCGCGACCTAGGTGACGGGCGCCGAGCGGGCCACGTCCGCGCCGCTGGCCGGTCGCGCGGGCGCGGTCGAGACGAGGGCAGTCGGAGCCGGGGCCGGAGCCGGCGCGGCGGCGGGCCGCGCGCCCGCCCCCGCGGCTGGCGGCGTAAGGGGTTGGCCGGCCGTCGCCGGAGGTCCGGCGGCCGGCGCCGGGGCACCCGTCGCCGGACCATCGCGAGCCGGCGCCCCGGCGTGCGGGCCTGCGCCCCGGTCGGCCGGCGCGGCTGGCGCGCCGGCTCCGCCAGCCGGTCGAGGACCTGCGGGCGTTGCCGGCGAGGGAATCGAGGCCGGCACCGCGGCCGACGGGACTGATCTGCGCCCGGGAACGGGCGCGGTGTCGAATGCCGGCGGCGCCACCGGGGCGGGCGGCCTCGCCGAAGGAAGGCCGTCGGCTGTCCCCGGCCCGGAGCCGGCAGCGGGCCCGTCGCCCCGGCCCGCCGGGGGCGCGACCGGGGCGGGCCCGGGGACGGAAACCGGGCGCTCGGGGAAGTCGAACGGGGTGACGGTCTCGAGGACCCGCACGACCGCGCCGTGGACGGGCCCGGGGAGCACCTGGGCGGCCGCCGCCACCGGAAGGGCCGAGGCGGCTGCAGCCAGTCCGCCGACCACCATTGCGACCGCACGGCGGTGCCGTCCGGAGGACCGGTCCTGCGCCGGGCGTCGGACGACCACAGCCGGACCGGTGGGCGTCCCGGGCACCACGGTGAGGCGACGGGCCGGCTCGCCCGAGCCGGCCAGAAGACGGGCTAGCTGCGGGCCCATGGCGGGAGCCGGCCCGCCGACTGCCGCAGCCACCTCCCGGTCGGCTGCCACCAGGCCGGCGTGCTGCTCCCAGGCCGGGTCGGGCCGGCCGGTCAGGAACGCCTCGATGGCCTCGTCGCTCAGAAGATCCTCGGTCGCTTCCACGTCGTTCCCGTCATCGTCGAACCGGCTCATCGCGACACCTCCTCGGCCTCGAAACGTCGCCGGAGCGCGCCGACCGCCCGCCGCTGGAGGGCCTTGACGGCGGTGGGCGACTTGCCGAGGGCCGCGGCCACCTCGTCCACCGTCAGCCCGCCCACCATCCGCAGCAGGATCACGTCGCGCTGGTCGGGGGCCAGGGCGTCGGCGAGCGTGCGGACCTCATCGGTGGCCAGCTGGCGAAGCGCCTCCTTCTCGGCGTCGCCGGTCGGCGGCGCGGCCTCCTCCACGGCCCGGATGTCGGCCGTCAGGGGGCGGCGCCCCCGGCGCCGTCGGTCGTCGGTGAGCCGGCGATGGGCGATGGTGAAGACCCAGGAGCTGAAGCGCTCCTCGTCGCCGGTGAAGGTCCGGATCGACGTGTACACGTTGAGGAAGACCTCGTTGGTGAGGTCGTCGGGATCGCTGGCGCCCTGCAGGCGGAGGTAGCCGGCGACCGCAGGAGCCAGCGCCCGGTAGAGCTGCTCGAAGGATCGACCGTCGCCGCCCTGGGCGGCGGCGAGAGCGGCGGCGAAGGGCTCGCCGATCCGGGGCGTGCGGCGACGAGCCGGCTTCATGGCAGGAACATCGGCAGATGTCGGCGATCGTTGAGCCCAGGCGGTGCACCCGACGGGCCGGGGGGCCAGGCCGAAAGATCTGGCCGCTGATGGTATCGCTCCCGCCCGGCGCGGCGATCACCGTGCTGAGTGACGCTCCCGATGTGCGTCCCACCGAAAAGGCGACCTGCCGGCGACGGCAGCGAGCAACGTCACCGGGCCTGCGCTGCAGGCGGCCGGACTACCGAAGTGGAGAAGACATGATCATCAGTGAACTGCTCGCAGGGCTGGCGGCCAAGGCGGCCGGCCTCGGGATGGCGGCGAAGGCAGGGGTCGGCCTCGGCGTGGCCGCGGCCAGCGTGACCGGTGCCGGAGCGGCCGGCGTCCTGCCCGCCCCCGTCCAGGACACGGTTGCCGCCGTTGTCGCCTCGACCACCCCGTTCACCTTCCCCGACGCTGCGAACGACCGGGCCGGTGTCGGCGCCAGCGTGAGCGCCGACGCGACGGGTGCGTCCGACGGGGTGCCCGGCGTGGACGGCGCCGCCGTGGCGGCCAGGGTCCGGGCCGAGGCCAACGCCGAGACCGAGACCGAGACCGAGACCGGGGTCCGGGTCGGGCGCAACCCCGGCGCGGTGGGCCTGGACCGCGCCAACCAGACGCCGGCCGCCGGTCGTGCCCCCACCTCGGTGCCGGCACCGGCGGCGCCCGGGTCGCAGCCCTCGACCGGCCTGGACCGCGCCAACGAGACGCCAGCCGCCGGCCGTGCCCCCACCTCGGTGCCGGCACCGGCGGCGCCCGGGTCGCCGGCTTCCCCCGGCCTCGACCGAGCCAACCAGACGCCGGCCGCCGGCCGTGCGCCCACCGCGGTGCCGGCATCCGAGGCGCCCGCGTCGTCGACGGCGGTCGACGCCCCCAAGCCGGTGGCCCCGTTCGCGGCCGGTCGGGCCCCGGTGGCGGTGCCCGTTCGCCCCTAGCTCCTGAGCGGCACCCGCAGGGCCCGGCAGCAGCGGCTGTCGGGCCCTGCGCCGCGAGATCCGCCCGGCGCTGGTCCCGGAAGGGGTCGCTAGGTGCGGGAGCGGCGCAGGGCGACCACCGTGGCCGCCATCAGCGCGACGAAACCGGCCATCTGCAGGTACCACCAGGCGCCGACCGAGACGTGGTGGGCCGACACCGGGCACAGCACCGAGCCGGTGAGGGCCAGGCCGGCGGCTCCGACGCCGGCGATCAGGCCACCGCGGCGGCCGCGGCCCAGGCCGGTACCCATGGCGGCCAGCGACGCCAGCAGCAGGCTGAACAACGCCGTCGCCCAGATCGGGTCGCCCGCGTCGGGGTCGGCCGGTGCCGGCTCCAGCAGGACGGCGACGGCCAGGACGGCCACCCAGGCGAGCGGCAGCCCGTAGCGCCACCTGGCGGCCACGATCCCCGGCTCCAGGGCCCAGTCCCGCACCGACCGGCGCGGGGGTGTGCCGGTCGACGGGACGGGCAGGCGCACCGGGCGCACCCGGTCCTCGTGCAGGTGCCGGAGCTGGTCTCTGGTCAGTGCCACCGCACTACCTCCTTCGGGTGCCCACGTCGACGGCCGCTCCGAAGCGTACGCCCCGCTCACGCCCAGGCCACGCAGCCCATGTCGGCCATGGCGGCCAGATCGGGGTGGTCGGGCACCACCCGTACCGTGAAGCCGTGGCGCCCGGCGACCTCGCAGCAGAACTGGCCGCGGTAGCGCCAGTGCCCCTCCCCGTCGCCCGGGCCCGACAGGGCCAGCGTGACCTGCGCCGGTTCGGCGATCTCGTCGTTGGCTCCCACCGGGCCGTGCAGGAGCTGGACGGCGACGTCGTCGGGCTGCAGCGCCCCGAGCGCCACCGCCACGTCGACCACCTTGTCGGCTCCGAGCGGGGCCACGGACGCGTCGCTGTCCAGGCTCTCGATGCGGACCTCCGGCCATCCGGCCCGGACCCGTTGCTTCCACTCGCTGAGGCGGCGGGCCCGCGCGTGGCCGTCGGCGGCCAGGGCGTCGGCCCGGGCGGCCACCGGCTCGTACATCTGCTCGACGTAGTCCCGCACCATCCGCGAGGCGACGACCTGGGGGCCGAGAGAAATCAGCGAGTGGCGGACCCGCCGGGCCCACCGGCGGGGCACGGGTCCCTCGGTGCGCTCGTAGAACATCGGGACGACCTGGCCCTCGAGCAGGTCGTACAGGCTGTTGACCTCGACGGCGTCACGCCGAGCCTGGTCGGGCTCGGACTCCGCCGACGAGATGGCCCAGCCGTTCTCGCCGTCGAACAGCTCGTCCCACCACCCGTCGAGGATCGAGCAGTTGAGGCCGCCGTTGAGCGCCGCCTTCTCGCCGCTGGTCCCGCACGCCTCCTGGGGCCGGCGGGGGTTGTTCAGCCAGACGTCGCAGCCCTGGTACAGCATCCGGGCCACCGCGATGTCGTAGTCCTCCACGAACGTGAAGCGGTGCCGCACGGCGGGGTCGCGCGAGAAGTGGACGATCTGGCGGATCATCTCCTTGCCGATGTCGTCGGCCGGATGCGCCTTGCCGGCGAAGAGCAGCTGGACCGGCCGGTCCGCCGACAGCAGCAGCGCCCGCAGCCGCTCGGGCTGGGACAGCAGGAGTGTGGCCCGCTTGTAGCCGGCGAAGCGACGGGCGAAGCCGATGGTGAGGATGCGGGGGTCGAGGACCTCCTCGCACCAGGCGGCGTCCGACGGGCTGACGCCCTTGGCCCGGGCCGCGACCATCATCCGGTTGCGGACGAAGGCCACCAGCCGCTCCCGGGCCTGCTCGCGGACCCGCCACAGCTCGTCGTCCCGGGCCGTGCGCAGCCCCTCCCAGGCCTGGGCGTCGGCCTCGCCCCAGGCCGGGCTGACGTAGCGGGCCAGAAGGCCGTCCATCTCGGGAGAGACCCACGTCGGGGCGTGCACGCCGTTGGTCACCGAACCGATGGGCGCCTCGTCAGGGGGGACGTTCGGCCAAAGGTCGGCGAACATGGTGCGGCTCACCGCCCCGTGGAGCTCGGAGACGCCGTTGGCCATGCCGGCCAGGCGCAGGCCCATGACCGCCATGTTGAACGGTGCGTCGACCGGCTCGCCGGGGAGGTGGCCCAGCGACATGAGGTCGTCGAAGCCGATCTGGCACTCGTCAGCCCAGCCCTTCCAGTAGCGGGCCATGAGGTCGTGGGGGAAGCGGTCGATGCCGGCCGGGACCGGCGTGTGGGTGGTGAAGATGGTGGCGGCCTGGACCGCCTCGACCGCCTCGGCGAAGGTCAGCCCGCCGTCGGTCACCAGCATCCGGATGCGCTCCAGGCCGAGGAAGCCGGCGTGTCCCTCGTTGGTGTGGAAGACCTGGGCGTCGGCGCCGAGCGCCCGCAGCAGGCGGACCCCGCCCACGCCGAGCAGGATCTCCTGGCGCAGCCGGTGCTCGGTGCCGCCCCCGTAGAGCCGGTCGGTGACCAGCCGGCCCTCGGGCTCGTTGTCGTCCACGTCGGCGTCCAGCAGGTACAGGGGGACCCGGCCCACCTCGGCCCGCCAAACCTGGGCGGCCAGCTCGGTGCCGGCCAGCGTCACCTGCGCCCGGGCCCCGTCCACCAGCCGCAGCGCCATGGTGTGCGGGTCCAGGCCCGGGTAGCGCTCCTGCTGCCATCCGTCGGCGTTCAGCGACTGCCGGAAGTAGCCCTGGCGGTAGAACAGCCCGACGCCGATCAGCGGCACGCCGAGGTTGCTGGCCGCCTTGAGGTGGTCGCCGGCCAGCACACCCAGGCCGCCGGAGTACTGGGGCAGCGCCTCGGCGATGCCGAACTCCGGCGAGAAGTAGGCCACAGAGCGCAGCGGGCTCGGCTTGCGGCCCTGGAACCAGCGGGGCGCCAGCATCGACCGCTCCAGGTCGCCGTGCAGCTCGCCCAGGAAGGTCATGAAGGCGGGGTCGGCGGCCAGCCTGGCCATCCGGTCCCGGCTCACCATGGCCAGGAGCCGGGGCGGATCGTGCCCCGTGGTCTCCCAGACGGCCGGGTCGACCCACCGGAACAGGTCGCGGGTCCGGCTGTCCCACGACCATCGCAGGTTCATGGCCAGGTCGTGGAGCGGCGCCAGCGCCTCGGGCAGCTGGACCCGGACCGTGAAGCTTCGCAGCGCCCGCACGGCGCGAACGGTACGGCGCCTCCCGGCGCGCTGCCAAACTCCAGGGGCGGAGGCCGGATGCCGCTACGGCGTTCGTCCTCGGTCTCCGGCGCAGTCGAGGGTGTGCCAGGCTCTCGTCCCGGTCGCGGCGCGGCCCCCGGGGGCCCGTGCGCAACTCGGCCGGCGCCCCTACGGCAACCCGGCCGATTCGCCGTCCCCCACGTGTGGCGCTCACCCGTCTCGGCGAAGTGTTGATCCCGCCATGCCCGGAGGAGTACCGTTCCGGTCCTCGACAGGCAGGGGGCGGAGGACATGCGAATTCGGAGACTTTTCGGGGTGCTCGCGGTCGTGGCGCTGGTCGCCGCCGGCTGTGGGGACGACGACGACGACGACGCTACGGGCGCCACATCGACGACGCAGGCGTCGGAGGGTGAGTCGGCCAGCGTCACGGTGAACGTGGACGCCGAGACCGACGATCCGGTGAGCTTCAGCCTCGGCTACTTCCCCGGGACGGTGCGGGTCCGCCCCGGCGACACCGTCGTGTACAAGTCCAACTTCACGGGCGAGCCGCACACCATCACCTTCGGCAGCTTCATCACCCCGGCGATCGAGGCGGTCGAGAACGCGACCCCCGAGCAGCTGGCTGCGGACGAGCCGCCACCGGCGTTCGAGCCGCTGTTCAAGTACGCCATGCTGCCCCAGGGCCCAGGCGACGCGAACCAGGTCTCCGCCAACCCCTGCTTCGTCACCACCGGCGACCTTCCGGCCGACACGACGCAGCCCTGCCCCGACCAGGAGCCGGCGCCGTTCACCGGCAAGGAGGTCTTCTACAACTCGGGCTTCCTCGCCGACGACGAGGAGTTCGAGATCAAGCTGGCCGACGACATCGCCCCGGGTACCTACAAGGGGTTCTGCATGCTCCACTTCACCGAGATGGTCTCGACGATCACCGTGGTCGCAGAGGGCGAGGACGTCACCACCGCGGAGGAGGCCGAGGCGCAGGCCGAGCAGGAGCTGGCGGTCCTCGCCGCCAAGGCCAAGGAGGCGGCCGAGAAGGCCGAGGCGTCGGTCGAGCCCGGAACTGTCCTGGCCGGCGACCCCATCGGCGAGGGTGAGGAGGAACAGACCGGTCCCCCGAAGCCCAACACCGTTGTGGGGCTGGCCGAGTTCACTCCCGGAGAGACGACCATTCCGTCCGGTGGCTCGGTGACCTGGAACATCAACGGCCCCCACTCGGTGACGTTCAATGCGCCCGAGGACGCCCGGGTGATCATCGGAAAGGGCCCGGACGGGCGGACCCATCTCAACGAGAAGGCGGCCAGCCCGGCACTGTTCAACGTCCCGCCGCCACCAGAGGGCGAACCGGAAGGACCGCCGCCCACCGTCGACCTCGGCTCCTACGACGGCAGCGGCTTCGCCAACACTGGCATCCAGTTCGGCGGCGCGTTCAAGGTGACGTTCACCAAGCCGGGCACCTACTCGTACATCTGCGTGGTCCACCCGGACATGAAGGGGACCGTAAAGGTCACCTGACCCGAGCGCGGGCTCCTCGTCCGCCCCGCCCTACCCGTGGGGCCGGACGAGGAGGGCGCATGCTGAACCGGGTACACCAGATCGCGAAGCGGGCCGGGGACCTCGACCGGGCGGTGGGCTTCTACCGCTACACCCTCGGACTGCCGTTCCTCGCCCGCTTCGACCCGCCCGGCCTCGCCTTCTTGGATCTCGGCGGCGCTCGGCTGCTGCTGGAGCCGGGGGCGCCCTCGGCCCTGGTGTACCTGGAGGTCGACGACGTGGACGAGAGCTTCGGCGCTCTTTCGCGAGCCGGGGTGGATTCGTCGACGAGCCGCATCTGATCCACCGCGACGACGGCGGCCGCTTCGGCCCGGCCGGCACCGAGGAGTGGATGGTCTTCCTCCGCGACTCCGAGGGCAACCTCCTCGCCCTCGTGGAGCGAAGGCTCGCCGTGTGACACAGGCGCGCCACCGGTCGGGCGCCGGTGGCGCAGTACGGTGCCGGCCATGTTGAGCGTCGATGACGCGGCTCGACTGGCCACGGATTTGCCCGAGGTCGACGAAGGCGAGCGCTACGGCAATCGCACCTGGTCCGTGCGCGGGAAAGCGTTCGCCTGGGAGCGGCCCTTCACCAAGGCTGACGTCCGCCGGTTCGGC
>DATLFQ010000128.1:0-20440 GCA_035540915.1 Acidimicrobiales bacterium | reverse complement strand
GCCACGCCCCGGCCGGCGGCCCAGGCCCCCAGGCTGAGCAGGGCGAACAGGGTGAGGGCGGCCCGGGCCGCCCTCACCCTGTTCGCCCTGCTCAGCCTGGGGGCCTGGGCCGCCGGCCGGGGCGTGGCCGACGCTCTGGTGCTGCCCACCTACAGCGTGCTGACCTCCCTGGTCGCCGTGCCGGTGGGCCTGGTCGTGCTGCTCTGCCTCGGCACGGCGGCGACGGGCCGTCCCCGTCTCCACCCGAGCCTGCTGTTCGTCACGGGGTTCGTGCTGCTGACCGGCTTCGGCGCGCTGCAGGCGGTCATCGCCGGCATCGTCGGCGTCGACGGCCAGGCGTGGACCACCGGCCACCTGCACACCGTCGCCTTCGGCCCGCCGATCCTGCTGCTGGCCGCCGGCGTCTACCACTGGGCCCCCAAGCTGGTCGGCCGGGAGCTGTCGGCGCCGCTCGGGCGGGCCTGCTTCCTGGCCCTGTTCGGCGGCTTCCTGCTCATGGGCCTGGGCAGCTACCTGCTGGGCTACGACGGCGCCCCGGCCCGGCTGGGCGACTTCCCGTTCACCGGGAACGGGTCCACCTTCGGCGGCCTGGCCGCTCTGGGCGCGCTGCTGGTGGTGGTCGGCGTGCTGCTCCTGGCGTCGGAGGCCCTGCGGGCGGGAGCCGCGCTCGGCCTGTCCCGCACGGCGGACGACCCCTACGAGGGCCAGACGCTCGAGTGGGCGACGTCCTCCCCGCCGCCTCCGCACAGCTTCGACACCGTGCCCGAGGTGCGGTCGGCCACCCCGCTGCTCGACCTGCGCCGCGCCGAGGCACCCGCAGGGGAGGCCGGTCGTGGCTAGCCCCATGCTGGCCCTGCCCTCGGCCGAGGCCGACCGGCCGCGCCACCTGGTCCGGACGGGCGTGCTGCTGGCCGCCGCCAGCGCCACCATGCTGTTCGGCGGCCTGCTGGCGGCCTACCTGCACCTGCGCCGGACGATCGTGCCCTGGCCGCCCGAGGACGTCAACATCGACCAGTACTTCGGCAACATGATGGCCCTCACGATGATCCTCGGGATCGTCCCGGTGGAGTGGGCCTGCTACGCCCTGCGCCGCGGCCTCACGCGCCAGGCCATGGCCGGCCTGGGCGTGGCCATCGGCTTGGGCGTCGCCTTCCTCAACCTGCTGTCCTACGCCGCCGGCCAGGTCGGCTTCGATGCCGCCAGCCACCCCTACGGGCTGGTGGTCACCGCGCTCGTCATGGTCCTGGGGATCAGCGTCGCCGCCGGCGTGGGGATGCTCACCTTGACCCTCGTCCGGGCGGCCGGCCGCCAGCAGGGTCCCGCCGACACCGAGCAGGCGCGCGTCGCGGCGAGCTGGTGGCACTTCACCGTGGTCGCCTCCATCGCCGTGTGGTACGCGGTCGTCGTCCTGAAGTAGAGACGAGGCAGACGTGTTCAGCCTGGCCAGCAAGCTCCTGTTCGGCATCGCCGCCGCCGCCGTCGCCATGGCGATCGGGTACGGGTTCGACGTCGACGAGCGAGCGGGCGTCGCCATCTTCGTGTTCGCGGCCGTCGCCGCCGCGACGGCTGCGGTGGCCCTCGCCGGGTCGACGGTCCCGGACATCCCGCCCGACGTACCGGCCGATGCACCACCGCCGCAGCGCCAGGGCACCTCGCCGGCCCCGACGCCGCCCGGCACCGGATGGACGCTCCCGGCGGCCGTCTCGCTGGCCATGGTGGCGGCGGGTGCCGCCGTCTCGTGGCACCTGGTGGTGGCCGGCGTCCTGGTGATGGTGCTGGCCGTCGGCGGCTGGCTGGGGGCCGTCTGGCGGCTGCACCCGAGCTGGACGCCCCGCGTGCGGTCCCGCGTCAGCACCCGCCTGCTGGTGCCCGTCGGACTCCCGCTCGCCACCGTCGGACTGGCCCTGCTCATCGCGGCGAGCGTGTCGCGAATCTTCCTGGCCGTGTCCAAGAACGGCGCCGTGCTGGCGTCGCTGCTCGTGGCGCTGGTCGTCTTCGGGACCTGCGCCTGGGTGGCGTCGCGGCCCCGCCTCGCCTCCTCGGCCGTCATCGCCCTCAGCGCGGTGGCCGCCACCTCCATGATCGGGGCCGGCATCGCGGGGGCTGTCGCCGGCGAGCGGAAGTTCGAGCACCACGGCGAGGAGCACGAGCCCATCCACGTCGAGGCCCACGAGGTCGCCTTCGACACCGACCACATCGTCGTCACCGCCGGCGAGGAGGTGGTCATGGAGTTCAAGAACCTCGATGACGTCTTCCACAACGTGGCCGTCTACACCGGTGAGGGAGCCGAGGCGGCGCCGATCTTCAACGGTGTCGGTTTCCCCGGCGAGGCGGAGCGGACCTACCGGTTCGAGGCTCCCCGCGCCGGCAGCTACGTCTTCGTGTGCGACTTCCACCCCAACATGAAGGGCACCTTCCTGGTGGAGCCGGAGGGTACGGGCGCCGCCACCGGCGGAAGCGGCGGGCACGGCAAGGAAGAGCCCCACGAATGAGCCCCGATCCCAGCCAGCCCGAAGTGGCGGACGGTGGGCCGGCGCGCCAAGGTGGCGGGGTGAACGGCGGGCGGTGGACCAGGAGCCGTCGTCGCCTGGCCCTGGGCGCCCTGGCCGGTTCGGGCGCCCTGCTGGCAGCCTGCGGCTCGGACGAGGAGCTGCCGCAGAACACCTTCGACCCCCAGGGCCCCGTCGCCCGCCAGCTCGACGACCTGATCAAGCCCGTGGGGATCATCGCCGGCTTCGTGCTGGCGCTGGTCCTGGCGCTGGTCACCTACGCGGCGCTGAAGTTCCGCCGCCGCAGCGAGGACGAGGCGCCGGTCCAGGTCCACGGCAACGCCAAGCTGGAGCTCGCCTGGACCATCGCCCCGGCCGCCGTCCTGGCCGTGGTCGGGGTCTTCACCGTCGGCACGCTGTTCGACATCAACGAGGTCCCGGTCGGTGAGGACGTGCTGGAAGTCACCGTCACCGGCCACCAGTGGTGGTGGGAGTACGAGTACCCCGCCACGGGCGTGACCACGGCCAACGAGATGCACATCCCGGTCGGCCGGAAGGTGGCGGTGACCCTGCTGTCCGACGACGTCATCCACTCGTTCTGGCCGCCCAAGCTGGCCGGCAAGGTCGACGTCATCTCCAACCGGGTCAACAACATGGTCATCGAGGCCGAGGAGCCCGGGATCTACTTCGGGCAGTGCGCCGAGTTCTGCGGGCTGTCACACGCCAACATGAAGCTGCGGGTCGTCGCCCAGCCGCAGGCCGAGTTCGACGCCTGGCTGGCCTCCAACGCCCGCCCGGCGGAGCTGCCCGACTCCGAGACCGACCCCGACGCAGCCGCCGGCGCCAATCTCTTCCGGGCCCGCGGCTGCGCCAGCTGCCACGCAGTGGAGGGGTTCGCGGCCGGCGAGCTGGGCCCCGACCTCACCCACCTGCAGCAGCGGGAGACCTTCGCCGGCTCGATGTTCGACCTCAACGAACGGAACCTGCGGCGCTGGCTGCGCAACCCGCCGGCCGAGAAGCCAGGCTCGCTCATGCCGGACCTGGAGCTCAGCGAGGACGACATCACCAAGCTGATCGCCTACCTGGACACCCTCGAGTGACCACCGGAGACGCCATGATCCCCGCCGCCCACCGCCTCCCCGTCAGCATGGACCTCCGGTGACCACGGTCCTCGAGCCGACCATCGCCCCGGTTCCCGAGGCGGCCGACCCCGGCCTGCTGAGGCGCCCGACCGACCCCAAGGGCGTCTGGTCGTGGATCACCACCGTCGATCACAAGCGGATCGGCATCCTCTACGGGGTCACCGCCTTCGTCTTCTTCCTGCTGGGCGGGATCGAGGCGCTGCTGATCCGCCTCCAGCTGGCCAAGCCGAACGGCGAGGTCCTGTCCGCCGAGGCGTACAACCAGCTCTTCACCATGCACGGGACCACCATGGTGTTCCTGGTGATCATGCCGATGTCGGCCGCCTTCTTCAACTACCTGGCGCCCATCCAGGTGGGCGCCCGGGACGTGGCCTTCCCCCGGCTGAACGCCTTCAGCTACTGGCTGTTCCTGTTCGGCGGCCTGTTCCTCTACTCCAGCTTCTTCCTGGGCGGAGCGCCCAACGGCGGCTGGTTCGGCTACGCCCCGAACACCTCCATCACCTTCTCGCCCGGCCACCACATCGACTTCTGGATCTTCGGGCTGCAGCTCCTCGGCATCGCGTCGACCGTCGGCGCGGTGAACCTCATCGTCACGATCATGAACATGCGGGCGCCCGGCATGACCCTCATGCGCATGCCCGTGTTCACGTGGATGACGCTGGTGTCGTCGTTCCTGATCCTGTTCGCCATGCCGATCATCACCGTGGCGCTGTTCCTGCTGATGTTCGACCGCAACTTCGGCGCCCACTTCTTCGACCCGGTGGCGGGGGGTGATCCGCTGCTGTGGCAGCACCTGTTCTGGCTCTTCGGCCATCCCGAGGTCTACATCCTCATCCTGCCCGCCATGGGCATGGTCTCGGAGGTCCTCCCGGTCTTCTCCCGCAAGCCGCTGTTCGGGTACCCGGTCATCGTGTTCTCCGGGATCGCCATCGGCTTCATGGGTTGGGGGGTGTGGGTCCACCACATGTTCGCCACCGGGCTGGGGCCGGTGGCGGTGTCGGCCTTCTCGGTGTCCACCATGTTCATCGCCGTGCCCACCGGCGTGAAGATCTTCAACTGGGTGGCCACCATCTGGAAGGGCTCGCTCAAGCTGAACACCCCGATGCTGTTCGCCATGGGGTTCATCGCGATGTTCACCATCGGCGGCCTGTCGGGCGTCACCCACGCCGTCTCGCCGCACGACCGCCAGCAGACCGACACCTACTACGTCGTGGCCCACTTCCACTACGTGCTCTTCGGCGGCGCCCTGTTCGGGATCATGGCCGGCATCTACTACTGGTGGCCGAAGATGTTCGGCACACTGCTGGACGACCGGATCGGCAAGTGGCACTTCTGGACCTGGCTCCTCGGGTTCAACATGACCTTCGCTCCCATGCACTGGCTGGGACTCCAGGGCATGCCCCGGCGCATCTACACCTACGACGAGAGCCTGGGCCTGAAGGCACTCAACATGGTCGCCACCGTCGGGTCGTTCGTCATCGCGGTGGCCGTGCTGATCTTCATGTACAACGTCTGGTACTCGACGAAGAAGCGCCGGGTGGCCGCCTCCGGCGACCCCTGGGACGGGCGCACCCTGGAGTGGAGCATCCCTTCGCCCACGCCGCACTACAACTTCGCGGAGATCCCGACCGTCCACTCCGTGGACGACTTCTGGCACCGCAAGTACACCGAGGACGAGAACGGCCGGCCGGTTCGGGTGGCGCCCACGCCGGTGGCCGCTGCGTCCTTGAGCGGCGAGGACCATCACGACGAGGCGGCCAGTGGCGAGGCGGCCGCCGGTGAGGACCACGCCGGCCACGATCCCCTCAGCCACGACGGCCACGACGAGGGCCACGGCATCCACCTCCCGTCACCCAGCTACTACCCGGTGCTGGCCGCCCTGTCGATGCCGGTCATGTCGTACGGGATGCTCTACGGCCGGGACTCGGGTCAGAACTACGTGGTGGCAGTCATCGGCGCCGTGATGCTGTTCGCCTCGCTGTACGCCTGGGGCCTCGAGCCCTCGGCCGAGCCCGAGGAGCCCGAGCCGCCCGCGCCCGAGGACGCGGAGGCGCCCGCCCTGGTCGGCGCGCCGCCCGCCGCCGCGCTGGACGCCGGCGCCGAGCCGCCGCCGCCCGTGACCGACGGGGAGGGGGGCTGATGGCCGCCGAGCCGACCACCCTGGGCCACGAACAGCAGGCGACCGCGGTCAAGGACCACGGGCACGTCACCAACACCGGCCTCTCGAACGAGAAGCTGGCCATGTGGGTGTTCCTGGGGTCGGAGTGCCTGCTGTTCGGTGCCCTGATCTCGTCGTACTTCCTGTACCGGGGCCGCAGCGTCAGCGGACCGGGCCCCGAGGACGTCTACGACATCCCCTACACCTCGGTCAGCTCGTTCGTGCTCCTCATGAGCTCGTTGACCATGGTCCTGGCCCTGGCCGCCATCCAGCGGGCCGACTACCGCCGGCTCCGGGTCTGGCTGATGGCCACCGCCCTGCTGGGTGCGACCTTCATCGCCGGGCAGGTCTACGAGTTCACCACCTTCATCCGGGAAGGGCTGACCATCAGCACCAACCTGTTCGGGAGCAGCTTCTTCGTGCTGACCGGCTTTCACGGTGTCCACGTGACGCTCGGGATCGTCATGCTGCTGTCGCTGTGGAACCTGTCGCTGCGGGGGCGGCTGCAGCAGGACAAGGCCGAGGTGATCGAGATCGCCGGCCTCTATTGGCACTTCGTCGACGTGGTGTGGATCGTGATCTTCACGGTCATCTACCTGATCCCATGAGCGAGCCCCTCCTGTCCGAGGCGGCCGAGCACGGCCGCCCCCACGCCGAGGGCGGCGAGCACGGGGCCCACCCCACCGACGCCCAGTACGTGCGGATCGCCGTGATCCTCGCGCTGGTGACCGCCGTCGAGGTCGGGCTCTACTACACGAGCTTCTCGAAGATCGCCACTAACACCCTGCTGCTGGGCCTGGCGGGCATCAAGTTCGTCATGGTGGCCGCCTACTTCATGCACCTGAAGTTCGACAACAAGATCCTCCGCCGGCTGTTCGTCACCGGCTTCGTGCTGGCCACCTTCTGCTACATCGCCTATCTCCTCACGCTGGGGGTGTTCATCTGATAGTGGCGACGGGCACCCGGTTCCTCCGGAACACGCCCGCCGCGCCCGGCGGGGCCCCTGCCCCGCCGGTGGGCGTCCCGGCTCGTCCCATGGCGACGGGCACCCGGTTCCTCCAGAACGCGCCTGCCGCGCCCGGCGGGGCCCCTGCCCCGCCGGTGTGCGCGGTCTGATGGTGCTGGGCGCCCTCGGGGGGTCGCCGTGGGCCTGGCACGCCCACCCCGACGTGTGGTTGCTGGTGGCCGCCCTGGGCGGCGGCTACTGGTCCGCGGTGCGCCGCCTCGGCCCCCGCTACGCGGCCCCGGGCCGGCCGGCCGTCTCGCGGCGCCAGGTCACCTTGTTCAGCCTGGGACTGCTGGCCGTGTGGGTCCACTCCGACTGGCCCGTGCACGACATCGGCGAGCACTACCTGTTCAGCGTGCACATGTTCCAGCACATCGGCTTCACCCTCGTGGCGGCGCCGCTCCTGCTGCTGGGCACGCCGGACTGGATGATCGAGCGGATCCTGGGCACCGGCCGGCGGCGGGCCGGGTTCGCCCGCCTGACCCGCCCGTTGGCCGCCGGCGTGCTGTTCAACGTGGTCACCGTGCTGGCCCACTGGCCGGTCGTGGTCAACACCGCGCTGGAGTCCCACGTCGTCCACCTGCTGGTCCACGTGGTCATCTTCTCGACGGCCCTGCTGATGTGGTTCCCCGTCCTGAACCGCATCCGGTCGCTGCCGACGATGACGCCCGGCAGCCGGATGCTGTACCTGTTCCTGCAATCGGTCATCCCGACGGTCCCGGCCGCCTTCCTCACCTTCGGGGAGGGCGTCCTGTACCGCTTCTACGCCACCGTGCCGCGGCCCTTCGCCATGACGGCGGTGGAGGACCAGCAGCTGGCCGGCGCGCTGATGAAGATCTACGCCGGGCTGCTGCTTTGGGGCGTGATCGTGGTGATGTTCTTCCGGTGGTACGCCGCCGACTCCCGGGACACCTCGGGCGACGTGCTGACGTGGGATGACGTGGAGCGCGAGCTGGCCCGGTCGCCGGGGGGGCCGCCGGAGTGACCCGCCGCCGCCTGGCGGTGGGCGGCGCAGTGGTGGCCGTGCTGGCCGTCGCGGTTCTGGCCCTCCGCCCGGTCGGCGACGACGAGGTGCTCGGCCAGCGGGCCCCCGGCTTCGCCACCTTCGACCTGCAGGGCCGGCCCGTCCGTCTGGCCGACTTCGAGGGCCGGCCCGTGCTGCTCAACTTCTGGGCGTCGTGGTGCGTCCCGTGCCGCCGCGAGTTCCCGCTGCTGAAGCAGGTCGAGGAGGCCGGCCGGGCCGACGTCCTCGGCGTCGTCTTCCAGGACAGCCGCTCGGCCGCCGCCGACTTCATGGCCGACCAGGGCGCCACCTGGCCCGGGCTGGTCGACCCCGACGGCGACATCGCCGACGCCTACGGCGTCCGACTGCGCCCCGGCCTGCCCGTGACCCTGGCCATCTCCCCCGACGGCCGCCTCGTCTCGCGCCACGTCGGCGAGCTGCGGGCCGACGACCTTGACACCCTCGTCGCGGCCGTTACGGTCGGCGGACCATGATCGACGTGCGGCTGCTCCGGAACGAGCCCGAGGCGGTGAAGGCGGCCCTGCGGCGCAAGGGCGTGGCCGACGCCGAGGTCGACCGGGCGGTGGCCCTGGACGCCCGGCGCCGGGAGCTGCACGCGGCGCGCGACGAACTGCGGGCGCAGGTGAACGCCGCGTCCAGGGACGTGGCCGAGGCCCGCCGCGCCGGCGACGGCGCCCGGGCCGACGAGGTGACCGCCCGCAGCCGCGATCTCGGCGACCGGGGCCGGGCGGTGGAGGCGCAGGCCCAGGAGGTGGACGCCGACCTGGCCGACCTGCTGCTGCGGCTTCCCAATCTGCCCTCGCCCGAGGCGCCCGACGGTCCCGGCCCCGAGGCGAACGTGGTGGTGCGCACCGAGGGGCCGGACCCGGCCGGCTACCCCGCCCACCAGCGGGTTCCCCACTGGGAGATCGGCACCCAGCTGGGCATCTTGGACTTCGAGGCGGCGGCCCGCATCTCCGGGTCGATGTTCGCCCTCTACCGCGGCCTGGGGGCCGCCCTGAACCGGGCGCTGTGCCAGCTCGCCCTGGACCGCAACGCCGACGCCTTCGAGGAGGTGCGCCCGCCGACGCTGGTTCGCACCGACACGCTCACCGCCACCGGCCAGCTCCCCAAGTTCGCCGACGACGCGTACCAGCTCGAGCGCGACGACCTGTGGGCCATCCCGACGGCCGAGGTGCCGCTCACCTCGATCGGGCGCGACCAGGTCTACGACGAGGCCGACCTGCCCGTGCGGCTCATGGCCTACAGCCCCTGCTACCGCCGGGAGGCCGGCTCGGCCGGGCGTGACACCCGCGGCCTGCTGCGGCTGCACGAGTTCGACAAGGTCGAGATCCTGGCCTTCACCACGCCGGCCCAGGCCGCCGACCTGCACGCCGAGTTGCTGGCCCGGGCCGAGGCGGTGCTCGTGGAGCTGGGCCTGGCCTACCGGCTGCTGGACATCTGCACGGGGGACCTCGGCCAGAGCCACGCCCGCCAGTACGACCTGGAGGTCTACGCCCCCGGGTGCGACCAGTGGCTGGAGGTGTCGTCGGTGTCGTGGTTCACCGACTACCAGGCCCGCCGGGCCAACATCCGCTACCGCCCAGCGGCCGGCAAGGGCACTGCGCTGGTCCACACCCTCAACGGCTCGGCGCTGGCCGTGCCCCGGGTCTGGGCCGCCGTCGTGGAGACCAACCGGCGGCCCGACGGCTCGGTGCTGCTGCCCCCCGCGTTGCGCCCCTACCTTCGCGGCGCCGAGGTGATCCCGGTCCCGGGTCGGTGAGCCGGCCGGCGCGGTGGCCGCCGGCCGGGCTGGCCGCCGCCGAGCCCGGTCACCGGGTGCTGCTGGCCGTCATCGCGGCGGCCGCCGCCGCCACCGTGGTCGGGCTGTTCGTCCTGTGGCCGAGCGGCGGCGGCACCGGCCTGGCCCGGTTCCTGGGGCCGCCGGCCGACCTGCTCGACGCGCAGGTCCAGGCCGTCGACGTGCAGCCCTGCGCGGGGACCGTCGCCGCCGACGACGTGCGCTGCGTCGCCCTGACCGTCGAGCTGGACAGCGGGCCGGACCGGGGCACCAGCGTCGTCATCGAGAACAGCCAGGGGGGCGGGGCGCCCACGATCGAGACGGGCGACCGGATCGTGGTCGGCTTCACCCCCGAGTCGCCGCCCGGCGCCCAGTACTACGTGGCCGACTTCCAGCGCCGCACCCCGCTGGTGGTCCTGGCCGTGCTCTTCGTCGTCGCCGTCGTGGCCCTGGCCCGCCTTCGGGGGGTGCGGGCGCTGGTCGGCCTCGGCGTCAGCCTGGGCGTGCTGCTGGCGTTCGTCCTGCCCGCCATCCTGGAGGGGCGCAGGCCGGTGGCGGTGGCCGTGGTCGGCGCCGCCGCCATCCTGCTGGTCAACCTGTACCTGGCCCACGGCGTCAACCTGCAGACCAGCACCGCGGTGGTCGGCACCCTGGCCAGCCTGGCCCTCATCGGCGTGCTGGCCGCCGTCTTCGTGGCCGCCTCCAGCTTCAGCGGGCTGGCCTCGGAGGAGGCCTCGTTCCTGCAGGCGGCGTCGTCCACCATCAACCTGCAGGGCCTGCTGCTCGGCGGCATCGTCATCGGCTCGCTCGGCGTCCTCGACGACGTGACCGTGACCCAGGCGTCGGCGGTGTGGGAGCTGCACCAGGCCAACCCGGCCCTCGGCGCCCGGGACCTGTACCGCTCGGCCCTGCGCATCGGGCGGGACCACATCGCCTCGACGGTGAACACGCTCGTGCTCGCCTACGCCGGGGCCTCCCTGCCCCTGCTCATCCTGCTGGTCGAGGCCAACCAGCCGGTGGGCGACGTGCTGACCGGCGAGGTCATCGCGGTGGAGGTGGTCCGCACGCTGGTGGGGAGCATCGGCCTGGTGGCGGCGGTGCCGATCACCACCGCCCTGGCCGCCGTGGTGGCGGCGGGCCGGAGGACGGCGAACACGGCGGTAGCGTGACGGGGTGACGACGGCCCAGGTGCTGTTCGCCGTGGCCCTGGGTGCGGTGACCCTCGCCGTGACCGCCTTCGGCGCCTACGTCGTCTCGTCCACCATGTGGGCCGACCGCTGGGTCGTGAAGCGGCGCCGCCGGTGAGCCGCTCCCGCGGGACGGTCTACCGGGGCCGGTCGGGGCAGTGGGCGTTCGTGGTGCACCGGGTGACCGGTTTCCTGGTGTTCTGCTTCCTGCTCCTGCACATCGTGGACGTGTCCCTGGTGGCTCGGCCCGAGCTGTACGACCAGGTCCACGACCTCTACGGCAACGTGCTGCTCCGGCTGTTCGAGGTGGGCCTGCTCTTCGCCCTGGTCTTCCACGCCTTCAACGGCCTGCGCATCGTGCTGGTCGACTTCTTCCCGGGCGCCATCCGTAACGAGAAGGCGATGCTGAAGACGGTGGTGGTGGTGTCGTCCGTGCTCACCCTCGCCGGCGGCTACGTCATCATGAAGCCCTTCCTCGACGGGCGGGTGTTCTCGTGACGACCACCTCGCTGCAGCCCCGGCGCAGGCAGGGCTTCGAGGCCTGGTCGTGGTTCTTCATGCGGGTCTCGGGCCTGGTACTGCTGTTCCTGGCCCTCCTGCACTTCGCCATCACCCACATCCTCAACGACGTCACCGAGACCGACGCCCGGTTCGTGGCCGAGCGTTGGGAGAACCCGCTGTGGCGGCTGTTCGACTGGGTGCTGCTGGCCCTGGCCCTGCTGCACGGGCTCAACGGGCTGCGCTGGATCATCGACGACTACGTGCGGTCGCCGCGGGCCCGGACCACCACCAAGGCGGTCCTGTACTCGCTGTCGGGCGCGCTGTTCGGGCTGGGGACGCTCACCATTCTCACCTTCGGCTCGCCGTGACCCGCTTGGACGACAAGGCCGTGGTCCAGCGCGAGTTGGCGGCGGCGCGCCGTCGCTCGCTGGCCCTGCTCGACCCGCTGAGCGACCTGGACCAGCGGCGCCAGCACTCGCCGCTCATGGCCCCCCTGGCCTGGGACCTCGGCCACGTTGCCAACTACGAGGAGCAGTGGCTGGTGCGGGCGTTGGGCGGGGTGGCTCCCGGCGCCGGCCGCCACGATTTGGACGACGTCTACGACGCCTTCCGCCACCCGCGTCCGACCCGGCCCTCGCTGCCGTTCCTCGGCCCGGCCGAGGCCCGGGCCTACGCCGAGGCGGTGCGCGACGCCGCCCTCGAACTGCTGGACCGGGCCGACCTGGGCCCCGCCGAGCCGCTGCTGGACGGCGCCTTCGTGTACGGCATGGTGGCCCAGCACGAGCACCAGCACGACGAGACGATGCTGGCCACCCGCCAGCTCATGGGAGAGGGCGCGCCGGCGCTCGAGGGGGCGGCGCCGCCGCCACCCGGGCAGCCGGTGAGGCCCGACGAGGTGCTGGTCCCGGCCGGGACCTATCCGATCGGCACCGACCTCGACCGGTGGGCCTACGACAACGAGCGGCCGGCCCATGCCGTCGAGCTGGCCGCGTTCCGCATCGACGCCACGCCGGTGACCTGCCGGCGCTACCTCGACTTCGTCGAGGCGGGCGGCTACCGGGAGCAGCGCTGGTGGAGCGAGGAGGGATGGGCCTGGTGCCGCCGGGAGGGCGCCAGCGCGCCGCTGTTCTGGCGGGACGAAGGCGGCGGGGCGTGGTCGGTCCTGCGCTTCGGGCGGCGGATCGACCTCCCGCTCGAGGAGCCGGTCCAGCACGTCTCCTGGCACGAGGCCGATGCCTGCGCCCGCTTCCTGGGACGCCGCCTGCCCACCGAGTTCGAGTGGGAGGTGGCGGCTTCTGTGGGCCTCGACGGCGCCAAGCGCCGCCACCCGTGGGGCGACGACCCGCCCGGGCTGGCGCACGCCAACCTGGGCCAGCGCAGCGACGGCCCGGCCCCCGTGGGTGCCTACCCCGCCGGGATGAGCGCCCGGGGCTGCCACCAGATGCTGGGCGACGTGTGGGAGTGGACGTCGTCGGATTTCGAGGCCTATCCCGGCTTTCGCACGTTCCCCTACCGCGAGTACTCCGAGGTCTTCTTCGGCAGCGGCTACAAGGTGCTGCGGGGCGGTTCCTGGGCGACGGCGCCGGTGGCCGCCCGGCCCACGTTCCGCAACTGGGACTTCGCCATCCGCCGCCAGATCTTCAGCGGGTTCCGTTGCGCCCGCGACGCCGCCTAGCCATGTGCCGCTTCACCGCCTACCTGGGACCGCCGGTCACCATGGCTGCGTTGCTCGTCGACCCGCCGCACTCGCTGCTGCGCCAGTCGTGGGCGCCCCGCCGGCAGGCCAGCGGCGTGGTGAACGCCGACGGCTTCGGGGTGGGCTGGTGGGACCACGCCCGCCGTCCCGAGCCGGCCTGCTACCGCTCGGTCCGGCCCATGTGGGCCGACCGGTCCTTCGCCAGCCTGGCCGGGCTGGTGGCCGCCGGCGCCGTGCTGGCCGCCGTCCGCAGCGCCACGCCGCCGCTCCCGGTGGAGGAGTCGGCCACCCCGCCGTTCGGCGACGGGCCGTGGCTGTTCGCCCACAACGGTTTCGTGGCAGGGTTCCGCGACGGCGCCGCCGCCCGGCTGCGCCGGTCGCTGTCGGAGCGACGGGAGGCGGGAATCGCCGGCCCGACCGACAGCGAGGTGCTCTTCGCCATGGTGCTCGACCGGCTGGACGGCGGTGCCGACCCGGTCGACGCGCTCGCCGCCACGGTGAAGGCCGTCGCGACCGAGGGTCCGGGGAGCCGCCTGAACGTGCTGCTCGGCGACGGCCGGGCCGTGTACGCGGTGGCCTTGGGCGACTCGCTCGTCGCTCGGCGGGCCGTGAACGGCGCCACGGTGGTGGCCTCGGAGCCAAGCGACGATGGCGAGGGCTGGCAGCCGGTGCCCGACGCCAGCGTGGTGCGGGCCACGGCCGGGTCCCTGACGTGGGCCGCGCTGTGAGCGACCGAAGCGAGCCAGCAGGCCGGGCGGCCGTGGGCCAGCTCGCCGCCCGGCGACGGGGTCCGGGGGCGCAGCCCCCAGCGAGGGCGCTGTGACGGCCCACCGGCGCCTGGAGGTCCACCTGGGCGAGGGCGACATCGAGGCAAGCCTTCGTGAGGACGTGCGGGCGGGCCTCGCCGAGCGCCCCCGCCAGCTGCCGCCGAAGTGGTTCTACGACGAAGCCGGGTGCCGGCTGTTCGACGAGATCACGCGCCTGCCCGAGTACTACCTCACCCGGGCCGAGGCCGAGATCCTGGCCGACCGGGCGGGCGAGGTGGCCCGGCTCAGCGGCGCCGACACGCTCGTGGAGCTCGGGTCGGGTACCTCGGAGAAGACCCGCATCCTGCTCGACGCGATGGCTGCGACCGGCCAGCTGCGCCGCATCGTCGCATTCGACGTCAGCCAGCCGACCATCGACGGCGCCACCGCCGCGCTGGCCGACGAGTACCCCGGCGCCCACGTGGTCGGCGTGGTCGGGGACTTCCACCTCCACCTCGACCGCTTGCCGGTGGGCGGGCGCCGGCTGGTGGTTTTTTTGGGAAGCACCATCGGCAACCTGGAACCGTTGGCCCGCAAAGAGTTCCTGGCCGAGCTGGTCGCCACGATGGCACCGGGGGACAGCCTTCTGCTGGGCACCGACCTGGTGAAGCACCCCGACCGCCTCCGGGCCGCCTACGACGACGCCGCCGGCGTGACCGCCGCCTTCAACCTCAACGTGCTCGCCGTGGTTAACCGGGAGCTGGGGGCGGACTTCGACCTGGCCCAGTTCGAGCACGTGGCCCGGTGGGACCCCGACGAGGCCTGGATGGCGATGCACGTGCGCAGCCGGCGGGCCCAGACGGTCACGGTCCCGGGCGCCGGCCTGTCGCTCGACCTGGCCGCCGGCGAGGAGATCGCCACCGAGATCAGCGCCAAGTTCACCCGCCCGGTGGTGGAGGCCGACCTGGCCGCCGCCGGCCTGGCGATGTCCCGCTGGTGGACCGACCGCGCCGGCGACTTCGCCGTCTCCCTCTCGTTCGTGCCGCCCGGGCGGGAGTCAGGCTGACCGGAGGGCGCCGGCTCCCGTGGCCCGGCGGGCGAAGGCCCGGGCGTCCCGCACCGCGCAGGCGCGGGCGTCGTTGTTGAAGTAGGCGTAGACGTCCTCGTCAGCGGGAAACAGGCCCGCCATCCTGCGGGCCCAGGTGTCGAGGGCCTGCTCGCCGTACCCAGGCGCGGGCTGGGCCCGGCCCTCGTGGAAGCGGACGTAGCCCCAGTCGGCGGTGCGCCGAAGCGGGGTTATCGGACCTCGGCGGTCGGCCAGGCACAGTGCCGCGCCGTGCCGCTCCAGGACCGCGTAGGTCTCCTCGCACCACCACGAGGGATGGCGGGGCTCGACGGCGACCCGCCAGCCGGTGGGGAAGTGGCCGAGCGTCTCGTCCAGCGCAGCGGTCGCCACCGGGAGGTCCGGCGGGAGCTGGAGGAGGACCGGGCCACGCTTGCCGCCCAGGCACCGGGCCCGGTCAACGAAGCGGGTCACCGGCTCGGCGGGGTCGCGCAGCCGCTTGATGTGGGTGAGGTAGCGGCTGGCCTTGGCGGCGATGACGAACCCGGGGGGCGTGCGCTCGGCCCACGCCGTGAAGACCGCCGCCTCCGGAAGGCGGTAGAACGAGTTGTTGACCTCGACGGTCGGGAAGTGGTCGGCGTAGTGCTCGAGCCACCGGGCCTGGGGAAGCCGGTCGGGATAGAAGGGCCCCCGCCAGTCGCGGTACTGCCAGCCCGACGTGCCGACCAGCAGTCTCATCTGTCAGGGCGCGCGCACCGCATCTAGAACTCGCGGCGGCGCACCACCCGGCGCGAGCGCGGGCGGGTGCCGGTGTCCTCCCACTCCTCCTCGATGACCTCCTCGCCCCGGGTGGACGACACGACCGAGCGGGGACGGCGCTCGACGGGGGTGCGGTCGTAGATCACCCGGCGACCGCCCCGGCCGCCCCAGGCGCCCGAGGACCAGCTGCCGGCGGCGACGACCAGGACCATGAGCAGGGCGAGGATGATGAAGAAGGCGAACATGGCTCGGCTGTTCCCGCCGCCGGGAGCCGAGAAACGGCTCTGCGCAGGAGGGTTTGGCGCCGGGTTCGCCCGGGCACGCCCGAAACACCCGACCCCACGCCTGAGGAGGCAACAGCCATGTACATCGGTATCGGAACCCTGATCCTCATCATCCTGCTGATCCTGGTCCTCACCTAGCGACCGCAGCGAAGACGACGGCGGTGGCGACGGCCCCGTGCTGGTGCACCGGGACGAGCCGGCGCATGAGCGCGAGCAGGTCACTGGTGAAGAGCGGATAGAGACCGAGCACGTCGATGCTCACCGGCTGGCGCTGGACGATGGTGATCTCGTCGAACCCCGCTCTGGCCAGCTTGTCGACGAAGTCACGCTCCGCCAGCGCCCCGGCCACTCAGCCGGCCCAGGCGGCCGGGTGCGTCGCCACCTCGGGAGGCAGATCGTCCTCCACCGTGAGATCCGAGAGCCACAGCCTCCCGCCCGGGCGCAGAACCCGAGCACACTCGGCCACCGCCCGTGCCTTCCGGGGCGAAAGGTTGATCACCCCGTTCGAGATGACGTGGTCGACGCTCCCGTTCCGAAGGGGGATGGATTCCATCTGGCCCTCCACGGTCCGGACGTTGCCGAGGCCGGCCGACGCCGCCGCTGCGGCTGTTCGATCCAGCATCTCGGGCAGGAAGTCGAGAGCGAAGACGCGGCCGAGCGGCCCGACGCGATGGGCGGCCAGCACCGTGTCGATCCCGGCACCGCAGCCGACGTCGAGCACCACCTCACCGGCGTCCAGCTCGGCGTGGCGAAGATGGTCGGCGACGCCCAGGGCGAGGTCGACGGCGGACGCGGGGACACGAGCCAGATCGGCCGGCTCGTAGAGGCGCTCGGCGACGGCGCCCCGTGTCGAGGTGACGGCGCGGTACGACTCGCGCACGAGCTGGCGGACGTCGTCGCTGTACATCAGGTCCCGGTCCGCGGTCACCCGGCCTCCGTGAGCTCGTCGATGACCGAGAGGAGCCGGGCGTGCACCTCGGGGGGGATCCCGGCGCTTGCCTGGGACGCCAGGAAGGTCCGGAGTTCGTGCGCGAACTCGACCTCGCCGCAGCAACGCCGGCAGAAGCTGAGATGCTCCTCGACGGTTCGTCGGTCGGCATCGGCAATCGCGCCGTCGAGGAAGTCCCACAGCTGGCGGACGGCGTCACGGCAGCTGATCACTCCACCGTCTCCCTGAGCAGGCCGGATGCGGTGGCGTGTTCCCACAGGCGCCGCTCGAAGAGCT
This sequence comes from Acidimicrobiales bacterium, assembly GCA_035540915.1. Lineage (GTDB taxonomy): Bacteria > Actinomycetota > Acidimicrobiia > Acidimicrobiales > DATLFQ01. The sequence continues at coordinate 3,380 of DATLFQ010000128.1, read as the reverse complement.
TGCGGCCGCGGTGGAGGCGGGCGAGGACCGTCCCCAAAGGGCAGTCGAGCATGCGGGCGACCTCCTTGGTGGCGAAGCCCTCGACATGGACCAGCACCAGCGCCACGCGGTAGATGTCCGGCATGCCGGCCAGGACCGCGTGGACGTCCTCGGTTTCGAGCCGGCGCAGGAAGTCCAGGTGCAGCGAGTCGGAGTAGGGAAAGGGATCCTCGTCGGCGATGGTGCGGAACAGGGAGAACCGCTCGAGCTGGTCGAGGTCGAAGGGTTCCTCGTGCCGCCGACCACGGGCCCGGCCGCGGTCATGGCAGCAGTTGACCAGTATGGCGACGAGCCACCCCGGCCCCGCCGCCGGGTCCTTCAGGTCGCGGTGGGCGCGGAAGGCCTTCAGCAGGCACTCTTGGACGGCGTCCTCCGCGTCGTCGTCGCCCAGCAGGCGCCGGGCGATCGAGTAGAGCCGGGGCAGCATCGGCGCCGCCAACGAGCGGAACGCCTGGTGCTCGCCCTCGCCTGGAACTGAACGGTGTTCCGTCATGGCTGTCCCAGGGGCGGTCATCGGCGAAGCTTGGGACGTCTCCGCCACGATTGTTATTGCATCGGGCGGTCGCGGCAATGTTCGTCCGCTCCGAACCGTCTTCCCGGTCGTGCGACCCACCCCAGCTCCGGCGCCGACCGCGGATCCTCCTGTCGACGCCCCCACGCTCCGTGACCGTGTCCGGGAGAAGTACCGCCAGGTCGCCCTGGAGCCCGGCGGCGAGTTCCACTTCCACACCGGCCGCCCGCTGGCGCACCGCCTCGGGTACGACGCCGAGGTCGTCGACGCCATGCCCGACCGGGTCGTGGTGTCGTTCGCCGGCGTCGGCAACCCCTTCCGACTCCGGCGGCTCCGGCCCGGCGATCGGGTCGTGGACGTGGGCTCGGGCGGCGGGTTCGACTCCTTCGTCGCCGCGGGCCAGGTCGGCGACGACGGCCGCGTCGTCGGCGTCGACATGACGCCCGAGATGCTCGACCGGTCGAGGGTCTCGGCGGCCCTGACGGGCACCGCCAACGTCGAGTTCCGCGCCGGACTGGCGGAGGCGCTCCCGGTCGAAGACGGCTGGGCCGACGCGGTGATCTCGAACGGCGTGATCAACCTGTGCCCCGACAAGCGGGCGGTGTTCGCCGAGATCCGCCGGGTACTGCGCCCGGGCGGCCGGCTCCAGTTCGCCGACATCGCCAACGGCCGGCCGCTCCCTCCGGAGGCGCTGCGCGACATCGACCTGTGGACCGGCTGAATCGCCGGCGGGCTGCCCCGTGCGGGCTGGCAGGCGATGCTGCTGGAAGCCGGCTTCGTCGACGTTGCCGTCAGCGAGCCGGTCGACACCTTCGGCGGGTCACCCGGTGAGGCCAACGCACGCGCGTTCGACGTGCACGGCTTCGCTTTCCTCGCCCGCAAGCCGGTCTGATCTGATGTGCCCACTACGTCTGCCCCTGACCAAAGGAGCTCCATGCCCGGCAAAGCCGTCATCAGCCTGACCACCGGCCTCGAGGACCCCGAGAAAGTCACCGTCGCCCTGCTCGTCGCCGTGGGCGCCGCCGAGTCCGGCCGGCCCACGGTCATCTTCCTCGCCAAGGAAGCGGTGCGCCTGGCCGTCGAGGGGGTCGCCGTCGGGGTGGCGTGCGACGGCTGCCCGCCGTTGCCGGACCTGCTCCGGCGCTACGGGGCGGCCGGCGGGCGCTACTTCGTCTGCCCCATCTGCTTCAACGCCAAGGCGCTCGACGCCGCCGCCCTGGTCGACGGTGCCGAGCTGGCCGGAACGGTTCCGCTCTGGGAGTGGATCGGCGACGGCGCCACCACCTTCAGCTACTGACACCGGTGGGCGCTGGGGGGCGGGCCGGGTGTTAGGCCCCTGAAAGGCCCGTCGTTGATGATGCCGGCGGGCACCAGGGCGGTGCTCCTCACGAAGGGAGCGCACGATGGAAACCGGGCTAAGAAACGATCGGGACACCGCACGGTGGCGTCTGCGCCGGGCACCACGCCGGCTTGCCGCCGCGGTGATGGCCGGCGCAGTCGTTGCCAGCACTGCGATCGTGCCGGCCGCGCGAGCCGAGCCGGGCGTCGAGGAGCCGCCGCTGCCGCTCCAGGCCTCGTTCACGTGGAGCGTCTCGCGCTACCACGACCGGGACGGCAACGGCTTCCCGGACCCGGCGCGCACCCCCGAGGAGGCTGCGTCGGCCGCTCCGCTCACCGTGTCGCTCGACGGATGCGGGTCCACTCCGGGCCCACAGCACATCGGGGACTACATCTGGAACGTCGCCGGGACCGAACTGTCGCGGGCGACGTGCCGGATCTCGTGGGTGGCGCCGGGCCAGGGCTCCTACCCCGTCTCGTTGACCGTCGAGGGGAACGACGGTCGCCGGCAGTCGGTCACCGAACTGGTGGTCGTGCGTGACCTGCTGGTGGTGTCCCTGGGCGACTCCCTGGGATCGGGCCAGGGCAACCCCCACGTGCCGACCCTTCGAGACCTCTTCGGCAAGCAGCTCAGCCCTCCCGTCTGGGAGGACACTCGGTGCCATCGCTCGGAGGTGGCCGGTTCGGCTCAGGTGGCGAGGCACATCGAGACCTCGGACCCTTCGACGTCGGTGACCTTCGTCCATCTGGCCTGCTCCGGCGCCAAGGTCGAGGACCCCAAGAGCCGAGAGATGGGTGGCCTGCTCGACGGCTACGAGGGCCAGGACGATGCCTTCAAGAAGGAACCGTTGCTGCCTCCCCAGCTCGAGGAGCTGGAGCGGATCGTCGGCGACCGTGAGATCGACCTGCTGCTGCTGTCCATCGGTATCAACGACGTCGACTTCGGCGGCATCGTCGTCAATTGCATCACGAAGCGGAAGTGCCACGAGAAGGGCGAGCGCAGGTTCGTCGAGGCGCTGGACCTCCTGAGCGACGAAGGCGGCCAGGGTGGCCGGTACGCGGCGCTGGACGCCCAGCTGGAGCAGCGGTTTCCCGAACTCCGTCGCGATCCGTCACGGATCTTCGTCAACCAGTACCCCGATCCCACCCACGTCGACGGCCGGGTCTGCCCCTCGATGATCGCCGGGACCATCGACGCCGAAGAGACCGCCTGGGCGGCGACGGTCTCGCCGCGGCTCAACGAGCGGGTCCGGGCCGCGGCCGGCGTCCACGGCTGGACCCTGGTCGACGGCGTGCGGGAGCGGTACCTCGACAACGGAGAGTGTGCCGAGCACCGCTTGTTCGTCCAGGCGCACGAAAGCCTCTGGAACCAGAGCAACCCCTACGGCACGCTCCACCCGAACGGCAGGGGCCACGCCGTGCTGACCGAGCAGTTCTTGCTGAAGACGCCGGCCAGGCTGGCGGCGATCGCGTCGCCGCCCCGGATCGTCGT
>DATLFQ010000127.1:0-15456 GCA_035540915.1 Acidimicrobiales bacterium | reverse complement strand
GCGCGACAGCGTCGGCAGCCGGAGCGGCACCTTCCAGCCGGTCGTCATGGCCACGCCCACGGCGGCCAGCACCACGCCGATCGGCACCGACACCCACGGCGCCACGTCCTGGACGGCGAGCGAGAAGGCCCGGGCCGCGATACCGGCGACCGCGAACACGGCGACGAACCCGGTCGTGAGCGCACCCCCGACGACCAGGGCACGCGCCGCCGGTGCGGTCCCCCCGGCTCCGCCCCCCTGGGCACCGTCGTCGTCGGCACCGACGAAGAACCCGAGATAGGCCGGCAGCAGCGCGAAGCCGCACGGGTTGAACGCCGCCACCATCCCGGCCGTGAAGCCGAGGGCGACCGGGGCGTCGATCACCTGCGTGACGCGAGCCGCACGACCTCGTCCTCGGGGAACTGCCCCAGCCACCGCTCGATCTCGGTGCCGTCGGGAGCCAGCAGGACCGCGGCCGGCTGGCCGGGGATGCCGAGCTGACGCCACGACCGGAACGACTCGTCCCACAGCATGGTGAAGGTGGTGCCGTAGCGGGCCACGAACTCACGCGCCTCGCCCAGGCTGTCCTGGGTACCGAGCCCGACCACGCGCACCGTGGCCTCGTGCTGTCGAGCGAACTGCTCGACGCCGGGAGCCTCCCGGCGGCAGCTGGGTCAGTGGGGCGCCCAGAACCACAGCAGGACCGGCTGCGGCGAGGGCACCAGCGAGGCGAGGTCGACCTTCGTCCCGGCGCCGACGTCGTCGACCACCAGGTCGGGCAGCACGCTCCTGCCGGCGGGTGCCGCCGGCGCCCGGGGGGCCGGTGCCATGGAGGTCGGCTCGGGGCCGTCGAGGGTGGGAAGCGTGCCGGCCGTCGTGATCGGTGGTCCCACCGCGGCGGTCGGGGCGCTGCCGCCACCACCGCCACACCCCACGAGCAGGACGGCAGCGGCAGCCGCGTGGAGGGTTGCGAGGCGAAGCGGGCGCTTCGGGGTCACCGAGGGCAGTCCACCACACGGCTGCGCCGAGGCGACGTCGACCCTCCGGTCGCCGGCCCGGCGCGGCTCACCGCACGGTCCGGCTCTGCGCCGCCATCACGGCCAGGTCCTCGATACCACCCACCTCGATCGAGCCGGCCTTGTACCGTCGCCGCTGGCGCACCTCGAGGCGGCGGGCCAGCCGCGAGAGCGTGAAGTTGACGGCGATGTAGAGGGCGGCCGCCATGGCCAGCGCCTGGAGCGGGTTGAAGAAGAACTCGCCCGTCACCCTGGACCGGCGCAGCAGCTCGTCGAACCCGATGACGAAGCCGAGGGAGGTGTCCTTCAGCAGGGTCACCGACTGGCTGACGAGCGCAGGGATCATGCGACGGGCGGCCTGCGGCACGATGACCGATGCCATCGACTGCCCGTAGGTCAGCCCGATCGCCGACGCGGCCTCGCCCTGGCCTCGGTCCAGGCTCAAGATGCCGGCTCGGAAGAGCTCGCCGAACACGGCGCCGTTGTAGGCCACCAGGGCGATGACCAGCGCCCAGAACACCGACAGGTCGATGTCGTACTTGATCAGGCCGAACCGGGTGAACAGGATGAGCAGGATCAGCGGGACGCCCCGGAAGAACTCGACCCAGGCCGTGGCCACCCAGCGCACCGCCGCCCGACGGGAGAGCCGGGCCAGAGCCAACGTCGCGCCCACCACGATGGCCAGGACCATGGCCACCGCGGCCGCCTTGACCGTATTGCCCAGGCCGCCCAGCAGGAACCGGACGACCGACTCACGGGTGAACGGCTCCCACTGCCGCCCGGCGAGCTGGCCGCGGTCGGCCAGGCGCTTCACGATCAGGGTGCCCAGACCGACCAACGCGACGGCGGCGGCGACCGACGCGATTGCCGCCCGGCGACGACCGCGTGGCCCCGGCGCGTCGCCCAGGAAGCTCGCCGACGCGGTCATCGCTTGATGGCCACGCGGCGCTCGATGGCCGCGATCACCGCGCCCGACGGGAAGGTCAGCAGAAGGTAGGCGCCGGCGGCCCCGAGGAACACCGGGACGGGCTGCGCGGTGTCGGTGGTCAGCCGGTTGGCCGCCTCGGTGAGGTCCACCACCGACAGGAGCGAGGCCAGGGACGAGTTCTTGATCAGTGCGATGAACAGGCCCCCGAGCGGCCCCACCACCGACCGGAACGCCTGCGGGAGCACCACCTCGCGGAGGGTCTGGCCGAAGGTGAGACCGAGGGCCCGGGCCGCTTCCGCCTGGCCGCCGGCGACGGTGTTGATCCCGGCCCGCACGGCCTCGGCCACGAAGGCGCTCGTGTACGCGGACAGGACGATGACCGCCGAGGTGAAGGCCGGGTAGATGACGCCGAACTTGGTGAAGCCGAAGAAGAACATCACCATCAGGACCGACAGCGGGGTGTTGCGGACGATCTCGACCCACAACGCACCGGCCCACCGCAGGGGCCGCACCGGGCTGACCCGCCCTGCGGCCACCGCCGTGCCGAAAACCAGCGCCACCGTGAACGACAGCACCGTGAGCGCGACGGTGGTCCGCATGCCCTCGGCGTAGGCGCCGAGGTTGTCGAGGACGACCTGCAGGGAGGGGCCCGGCTACGGGACCGACGACGCCGTGGGCGCCGCCGTCGTCGTAGTGGTGGGCGCCGCGGCGACGTCGGAGTATCGGTCGACCGTCGGGGGCTCGGGCGTCCGCAGCCCCAGCTGGCCGAGCGTCGACTCGAAGGCCTCGGCCCACTCGCCGTTGGCGAAGATCTCCTCGAGGCGGTCGTTGAGGAACGTCCGGAACGCCTCGTCGCCCTTGGCCAGGCCGATGCCGTAGGGCTCATCGCTGAAAGGCGCCTCGACCAGCTTGAACGGGTCGCCCCCCTGCGCGGCGCGGGCCTGGACCAGGCCGGCCAGGATGGTGTTGTCGGTCGAGACGGCCGCGACGCGACCGTCGCCCAGCGCCTCGGCGCACTGGCTGTAGAGGTCGAAGAGCGTCACGTTGGCCTGCGGCGCCTGGGCCCGGACGTTCTTCTCCGAGGTCGAGCCCCGGACGGTGCACACGTTCTTGCCGTTGAGGTCCTCGACACTGTTGATGGAGGTGTCGGACGACTTCACCATGATGTCCTGCCGGGCGACGAAGTACGGCCCGGCGAACCCGACCCGCTGCTTGCGGGCGTCGTTGATGGTGTAGGTCGAGATCACCAGGTCGACCTGGCCGTTCTCCAGGAACGGCTCGCGGTTGGCGGAGATGGCCTCCACGAACTTCACCTTCTCGCCCGCCTCGTCGGCCGTGCCGCCGAAGACGGCGGCCGCCATCAGCTTGCCGATCTCGACGTCGAAGCCCTCCACCTCGCCGGTGGTCGGGTTCCGCAGCCCGAAGCCGGGCAGGTCGAACTTCACGCCGATGGTCATCGAGCCGGCCGACTGCAGCTCGGCCATCGTCGTCCCCGCGGCGTGCTGGGGCGCGGCGTTCCCGCCGTCGCCCGTCGTGTCGGGCGTGACGGCGGGGTCGTCGTCGCTGCCGCAGGCAGCCAGCCCCAGCAGGGACAGGCTCGCCACCACCATGGTCGTCAGTCGTCGCGGTCTGCGCATCGGGTCTCCTTGCTCGTCAATTGGTCGAATTCAATGGGCCAACACCTTCGAGAGAAAATCCTGGGCGCGAGTCGAGGACGGCGCGCCGAAGAACTGCTCGGGGGGCGCCACCTCCACGACCGCTCCCTCGTCCATGAACACCACCCGCCGGGCGGCCTTGCGGGCGAACCCCATCTCGTGGGTCACCACGATCATCGTGGTGCCCTCGGCCGCCAGGTCCACCATCACGTCGAGGACCTCGGCGATCATCTCGGGGTCGAGCGCCGAGGTCGGCTCGTCGAACAGCATGAGCTTGGGCTCCATGGCCAGGGCCCGGGCGATCGCCGCCCGCTGCTGCTGGCCGCCCGACAGCTCCGCCGGGTAACGCTCGGCCTTGTCGGCGATGCCCACCCGCTCCAGCAGCGCCATGGCCCGCTCCCGGGCCTGGCCCTTGGACAGGCCGCGCACCTTCATCGGACCGAGCGTCACGTTCTGCAACACGGTCTTGTGCGCGAACAGGTTGAACGACTGGAAGACCATGCCGATGTCGGCCCGCAACCGGGCCAGCGCCTTGCCCTCCTCAGGGAGCGGTACGCCGTCGATGGTGATGGTGCCGCGGTCGACCGGCTCCAGCCGGTTGATGCAGCGGCACAGCGTCGACTTGCCCGACCCCGACGGCCCGATCACCACCACCACCTCGCCGGCGTCGACGGTGAGGTCCACGTCCCGGAGCGCCCGCACGTCCCCGAAGGACTTGCTGACCCCGTCCACGATTACGAGGGGTGACCCACCCATTGGCTGGGGACCCTAGCCCTCGGCACCGGTCGGGGCCCATCGACTGACAACGGTGTTTCAGCTCTTAAACAGGAACTGCGCTTCGTCGTCGTCGACCAGGAGGGCGAGCTCGTCGGCCAGCACGGGATTGGCGGCGAGGGCGGGATCGGCGTCGACGATGGAGAAGGCCACCTCGCGGGCCTTGGCCACCAGGGCCTTGTCGCGGCGGAGGGACGCCAGCTTGAGGTCGCTGCGGCCCTTCTGGCGGGTCCCCAGGATGGCGCCCTCGCCCCGCAGGTCGAGGTCCACCTCGGCCAGCTCGAACCCGTCGGTGGTGCGCACCATGGCGGCCAGGCGCTCCTCGGCCTCGGGGGTGGGGGCCTCGCTCAGCAGATGGCACCAGGAGGCGGCCGCCCCGCGGCCGACCCGGCCCCGCAGCTGGTGCAGCTGGGCCATGCCGAAGCGGTCGGCGTCCTCGACGACCATGACCGTGGCGTTGGCGACGTCGACGCCGACCTCGATGACCGTCGTCGCCACCAGCACGTCCACCTCGCCGGCGCGGAAGGCGGACATCACCGCCTCCTTCTCCTTGGCCGGCAGCTGGCCGTGCAGCAGGCCGAGCCGCAGCCCGGGCAGCACGTCGGCGGCCAGCCGGGCGAACTCGGCGGTCGCCGCCCGGGCCTGCACGCGCTCGGAGTCCTCCACCAGGGGGCACACCACGTAGGCCTGGCGCCCCTCGGCCACCTGCTCGCGCACCCTCGCCCAGGCCTCCTCCTCCTCCAGCGGGCCCCGGGCCCACACCGTGGTGACCGGCGTCCGGCCGGGCGGCAGCTCGTCCAGGACGGTGAGATCGAGGTCCCCGTAGACGAGCATGGCGGCGGTCCGCGGGATCGGCGTCGCCGTCATCACCAGCACGTCGGGGTCGTCGCCCTTGCCCCGCAGGGCGGCCCGTTGCTCGACGCCGAACCGGTGCTGCTCGTCGATGACGACGACGCCCAGGCTCCGGAACTCGACCCCCTCGGTCAGCAGGGCGTGGGTGCCCACCAGCAGGTCGACGCGGCCGTCGAGGAGGCCGGTCCGCAGCCGCTCGCGCTCGGCCGCGCCGGTACGGTTGGTGAGGAGCCCGACGCGCAGGGGGCGGTCACCGGTGAGGGTGGCGTCGTCGTCCACCACCAGGCCGTCGACCAGCGCCCGCACGCCCAGGAAGTGCTGCTCGGCCAGCACCTCGGTCGGGGCCATGAGGGCGCCCTGGTAGCCGCCCTGCACCGCGGCCAGCAGCGCGGTGACGGCCACCACGGTCTTGCCGGCCCCGACGTCGCCTTGGAGGAGGCGGTGCATCGGATGCGGGCCGGCCAGGTCGGCGGCGATGGCGGCGTTGGCCCGCCGCTGGGCGCCGGTCAGGGCGAAGGGAAGGTTGGCGTGGAAGCGCTCGACCAGCGGGCCCTCGACGGTGTGGCGCACGCCCTTGGCCTCGCGCTCCAGGGCACGCTTGCGCAGCACCAGCGCCACCTGCAGGCGCAGCAGCTCGTCGAAGGCCAGCCGGGTCCGGGCGGAGGCGGTGGCCCCCATCGATTCAGGTGCGTGGATCTGGGCGAAGGCCCAGGTGCGGCCGACCAGTCCCAGCTCGTCACGGAGGGCCGGCGGCAACGGATCGGCGAACTCACCGGCCCGCGCCAGCGCCTCGGCGACCAGGCCGCCCAGGTCCCAAGTGGTCAGGCCGGCCTTCTCGGACTGAGGGTAGATGGGGATGATGCGACCGGTGCGGTCGCCCACCAGGTCGACCACCGGGTTGCTCATGGTCCGCCGGTCCCGGTACAGCTCCAGCTTGCCGAACAGCACCACCTCGGTTCCCACGGGGAGCTGGCGGGCCCGCCAGGGCTGGTTGAAGAAGGTGCAGCGCAGGTAGGCGCTGCCGTCGAACACGTCGACCTGCACCAGGGTGCGGCGGTTGCGGGTCCGGCGCACCTCGACCTTGCGGACGGTGCCGAGCACCATCGCCTCGTCGCCGACGGTCAGGTCGCGGATGCGGGCCTGCTGCGTGCGGTCGATGTAGCGGCGCGGGTAGTGGGTGACCAGGTCCAGCACGGTCTCGATCCCCATCTCGGACAGGCCGGCCGCCGTCTTGGGACCGACGCCGGCCAGTTCGCTCACCGGGATGCCGGCCAGCCGGCGGAGCCGCCGCGCCACGGTGTCGGGGCCGGCCCGCTACTCGACGGCGAACAGCCAGTGGTAGAGCGGCTGGCCGCCCTGGTGGACCTCGACGGCGGCCGACGAGCGGTGCTCGGCCAGCCAGGCCGTCACCCGGCGCGTGTCGCCGTCGGGGACGCCGTCGCCCACCACCACCGTCACCAGCTCGTGGTCGTCGCCCACCAGCAGGTCGAGCAGCGCGGCGCCGGCCGCGGCCGGGCCGTCGCCGGCCGGCGTGGCGACCCGGACCCGACCGTCGGAGAGGCCCAGCCAGTCGCCCTCGGCCACCGGCCCGGCCTCGGTCGGCGACGACCGCACAGCCCGGGTCACCTCGCCCGACACGACGGCCTGGGCGGCGTCGGCCATGGCCGCTGCGTTGTCCGCCGCAGCGGCCCCCGCGTCGAAGGGCAGCAGCGCGGCCAGCCCCTGGGCCACGCCCGTCGTCGGCACGACGTGTACGGTCTTGGGCGTGAGCGCGTCGACCTGGCGGGCCACCGGCACGATGTTGGCGTTGTTCGGCAGCAGCACCACCTGGTCGGCCGGCGCGCCATCCACCGCGGCCAGCAGCTCGGCGGTGGAGGGATTCATCGACTGGCCTCCGGACACCACCGCGGCGACGCCGAGCGAGCGGAAGATGCGGCCCAAGCCCTCGCCGCTGGCCACCGCGACCACCGCGGTGACCGCGCCCGCCGCGCCCTGTGCGACGGCCGGGCCGGGCGGCTCACGGCGGCAGTGCTCCTCGGCCACCTGGGCGCGCAGGTCGGTGACCCTGATGTCACGGGGGCGGCCGCCAGCGTCCAGCGCCGCCTCGATGGACGGGCCGACCTGCGCAGTGTGGATGTGGCAGTTCCACAGCCCGTCGCCCCCGACCACCACGATGGAGTCGCCGATGGCCGCCCACGTTTCCTTGAGCTGCGCGACTGCGGCGTCGCCCGCCTCGAGCAGGTACATGACCTCGTAGGCCTCCTCGCCGACAGAGTCGGGGCCGGCGGTCGGGTGCGCCGCCACCGACGCGGGGCCAGGGGTGGTGGCCGGCTCGGGGAGCGGTCGCCCGTCCACCACGTGGAGCAGCGCGTCCAGCAGGAGCATGAACCCGACGCCGCCGGCGTCGACCACGCCGGCCTCCTTCAGCACGGGCAGCTGCTCGGGCGTGCGGGCGAGTGCCTCGGTGCCCGCCTCGTGGGCGGCGGCCAGCACGTCCACCAGCGCTTTGCCCTGGTCGGCCGCTTCGACGGCGCCTGCCGCGGCGACCCGCAGCACGGTGAGGATGGTGCCCTCGACCGGCGTCATGACGGCGGCGTCGGCCGCCTGGCTGGCCCTGCTCAGCGCCGCGGCCAGATCCGCCGGGCCGATCGCCGGGGCGCCCGACCACTGCTCGGACAGGCCCCGCAGGACCTGCGACAAGATCACGCCCGAGTTGCCCCGAGCCCCCATGAGGGAGCCCCGGGCCATGGCCGTGCAGGTGCAGGCCATGTCCTCGTCGGCGCCGAACGCCTCGACCACCGACTCCATGGTGAGGGCCATGTTGGTGCCGGTGTCGCCGTCGGGGACCGGGTAGACGTTGAGCCGGTTCACCGCCTCGCGGTGCAGGCGGAGGGCGTCCCGGTAGGCGGTCACCGCGGCCCGCACATGGTCGGCGCCGAGCCGCTCGAGGGTCCCCATGACGGGCCGATGCTAACCTCGGTCCCCCTATGGCAGCGGTCTGTGAAGTGTGCGGCAAGCACCCGTCGTTCGGCATGAGCATCAGTCACTCGCATCGGCGCACCAAGCGGCGGTGGAACCCGAACATCCAGCGGGTGCGGGTCCTGGTCGGTGCCACGCCCAAGCGGCTCGACGTGTGCACCTCGTGCATCCGGGCCGGCAAGGTCCAAAAGGCGGTCCGCTCGTAGGGCCTCTCGGCCCCGACCACATCGGGCTGCTGGCCGTCAACGTCGGCCGGCCCAGGCTCCTGGCCCGCCAGCACGGCGAGCCGGTGCAGAGCGGGATCGCCAAGCAGCCGGTCACCGTCCCGTCGCTGGGGCTCGACCGGCTCAACCTGGAGGGCGACGCCCAAGCCGACCTCACTGTGCACGGCGGACCCGACAAGGCGGTGTACGCCTACCCCTCCGAGCACCTGCCCTGGTGGGCGGCCGAACTGGGCCACGAGCTCGGGCCCGCCGCCTTCGGCGAGAACCTGTCGACGGTGGGCGCCACCGAGGACGACGTGTCCATCGGCGACCGCTGGCGCTGGGGGGAGGCGCTGCTCGAGGTCAGCCAGCCCCGCTCGCCCTGCTACAAGCTGGCCCTGCACCGCGGCGTCGGTGACATCGGGCCGCGGTTCAACGCCAGCGGCCGCACCGGGTGGTACCTGCGGGTGCTGGAGACCGGCGACGTCCCGACCGCCGGACCGATCAAGGTCGTCGAGCGGCACGTCCTCGGGGCGACCGTCGGCGCCATCCACGCCGCCTTCCACGACCGCGACGTCCCCCCCGAGGTCCTCGAGGCGCTCCTGTGCGTCGAGCCCCTGGCCGACGGGTGGAAAGCCGCCCTGGCCCGCCGCCTCTGGCGCTGAGCCCGTACCGAAGGCGTGCGGCAGGCGCTCGGCCGCCCGGGGCGGGACTTCGCTGACCACGCCCGTGAGGCTGCGGCCACCAGGGTCTGGGCGGTCGCCGGCGGCCGGGTGGCGGATCGGCGGCGATGCCTACGCAGGACGCGTGGGGACAGCACCGGGATTCACCGGGCCGACGCCCGCACCCAGGTCGACGCCGGCGGCGATGGCACGACGAACGAAGGCCGTGGCGGCCGCGGCGGCGCCGGGGACATCGGCCCCGCGAGCCAGGCCGGCGCAGAGAGCGGCGGACAGCACGCAGCCTGTGCCGTGCGTGTGACGGCCCGGGATGCGATCGGCCTCGAGCCAGCGCGGCGCGTCCTCGCCGGCGACGACCAGGCAGTCGGGCGACGTGCCTCCACCCAGGTGGCCGCCCTTGATTAGGGCGGCGGCTGCGCCGAGACCCACCAGCTCGCCGGCGGCGGCCGCCATGGTCGCCCGGTCGTGGACCGGGAAGCCGACCAGCCGCTCCGCCTCGGGCAGGTTGGGCGTCACGACGGCGGCCAACGGCAGGAGGTGGCGGCGCACCGCGTCCACCGCGTCGTCGGCCAGGAGCGCGTCGCCGTGTTTGGACACCAGCACCGGGTCCACCACCAGCGGCGCCAGGCCGAGGCGGCGGACGGCGGCAGCCACCGCCTCGACCATCTCGGCCGTGGCCAGCATCCCGGTCTTGGCTGCGTCCACGCCGATGTCGCCGGCGACCGCCTCGATCTGGGCCACCACCACCTCGATCGCCACCACCGACACCGCGTGCACGCCGAGGGTGTTCTGCGCGGTGACCGCCGTGACCGCGCACGTCCCCCACACGCCGCGCGCCTCGAACACCTTGAGGTCGGCGGCCACCCCGGCGCCCCCGCCCGAGTCGGTCCCGGCGATGGTCAGCGCGACCGCCGGCCGCCCGGTCATCGCCATGCGTGCTCCCAGCCGCCCGCCGGCAGGGGCCGACCGCCCAAAGTGCGCTCGGCCGGGTCGGCCGTGCACCGCCCGAGGAGCACCGGAGGGCGCAGGCCGGCGGCGGTGAAGGAGGCGGTCATCCCGGCCGGGTCCGGCGTCGTGAGGGCCAGCTCGTAGTCCTCGCCACCGCCGAGCGCCTCCTCCAGCGTGGCGCCGCCGGCGACCGGCACCGTGTCGAGCCGGAGGCCGACGCCGGACGCCGCAGCCAGGTGGCCGAGGTCGGCCGCAAGCCCGTCCGACACGTCGACCATCGCCGTGGAGCCGGCCAGTCGAGCGGTCCGGCCCTCCGCCAGCCGGGCCCGAGGCCGCCGGTGGGCGTCGACGCACGGCCCGGAGGCGCCCCGCCCCCCGCCCCGCAGCAGCCGCAGGCCGGCCGCCGACGCGCCGAGCGGACCGGTGACGAGCACTGCGTCGCCGACCCGGGCGCCCGAACGAACCACGGCCGCGCCAGCCTCCACCGTGCCGATCACCGTCACGACCACCATCAGCTCGTCCGCCCCGCTCAGGTCGCCGCCCACCAGGGGGCAGCCATGGAACGCCGCGGACCGAGCCATCCCGTCGGCCAGCCGGTCGAGGTCGGTGGAGGGCGGCCCGCACACCGCCGCCACCAGCCACCGCGCCGTGCCCCCCATGGCGGCGACGTCGCTCACGGCGGCGGCAACCGCCTTCCAGCCCAGGTCGTCGACGCCCACCAGGTCGAGGTCGGCGTGGACGCCGGCCACCACGGCGTCGGTGGTCAGCACCAGCTGCTCGCCGCGCGGCGGCACCACCACCGCGGCGTCGTCGCCCGACCACGTCTCGCCGGCCGGCGCCGGCGGCAACAGCCGGCGGATGCGCTCGATGGCCGCGAACTCGCCGCCTCCGGTAGCGTCCACATCCCGAGCGTAGGAGGCGACATGCAGGGCGTGGTCAAGTCGTACGACCCCGGGACGGCCATCGGCGTCATCGTGCGGGACACTTCCGACCGCACCGAGTACGACCTGGCCCCCGACGCGCTGGCCGGGTCCATCTTCCGGATGCTGCGCCAGGGCCAGCGGGTGGTGTTCGACCTCGACGGCGAAGGGCGGGCCGTTCGGGTCCGGCTCGGCTCGGAGGTCGACATGGGGGCCCCGCCCGAGCCTCCGCCGGTCTAGTCCCGTACGCTCGGGCCATGCCGGAGAGCTTCGCGGGCCCCACCCGGAACCGCAGGCTCCTGGACTGGGTTGCGGAAGTGGCCGCCCTCACCACCCCGGACCGGATCGAGTGGTGCGACGGCTCGGCCGACGAGTACGACCGGCTGTGCCAGCTGCTGGTCGACAACGGGACGTTCACCCGCCTGGCCGACGCCAAGCGCCCCAACTCCTACTGGGCCCGCTCCGACCCCGGCGACGTGGCCCGGGTCGAGGACCGCACCTTCATCTGCTCGCAGGACGAGGGTGACGCCGGGCCGACCAACAACTGGCGACCGCCCGGGGAGATGCGGTCCACCCTGACCGAGCTGTTCGGCGGCTCGATGAAGGGACGCACCATGTACGTGGTGCCGTTCTCGATGGGCCCGCTCGGCTCACCCATCGCCCACATCGGCGTGGAGCTCACCGACTCGCCGTACGTGGCCGTCAACATGCGCATCATGACCCGCATGGGTGCCGGCGCCCTGGAGGTACTGGGCGACCACGGCGAGTTCGTCCCCTGCCTGCACTCGGTGGGGGCCCCGCTGGCCGAGGGCCAGGCCGACGTGGCGTGGCCGTGCGACGCCGAGAACAAGCACATCGTGCACTTCCCAGAGACACGGGAGATCTGGTCCTACGGGTCGGGCTACGGCGGCAACGCCCTCCTGGGCAAGAAGTGCTTCGCCCTGCGGATCGCCTCGGTGATGGCTCGCGACGACGGCTGGCTGGCCGAGCACATGCTCATCGTCAAGCTGACGAGCCCGGCCGGCGAGACCCGCTACATGACCGCCGCCTTCCCGTCCGCCTGCGGCAAGACGAACCTGGCCATGCTGGTGCCGACGCTGCCGGACTGGAAGGTCGAGACGATCGGCGACGACATCTGCTGGATGAAGTTCGGGTCCGACGGGCGACTGTGGGCCATCAACCCCGAGGCCGGCTTCTTCGGCGTGGCTCCCGGGACCAGCATCCACACCAACGTCAACGCCATGCTGACCATCTCGGGCAACTCCATCTTCACCAACACCGCCTACACCGACGACGGCGACGTGTGGTGGGAGGGAATGACCGACGACCCGCCCGCCCACCTCGTCGACTGGAAGGGCAACGACTGGACGCCCGAGTCGGGGACGCCGGCCGCCCACCCCAACGCCCGCTTCACCACCCCGGCCGGCCAGGACCCGGCCATCGCCCCCGAGTGGGCGGACCCAACCGGTGTGCCCATCTCGGCCGTCCTCGTCGGCGGCCGCCGCTCCAGCGTGGTGCCGCTGGTCACCGAGGCCCTCGACTGGCAGCAGGGCGTGTTCCTCGGCTCCATCATGGCCAGCGAGACGACGGCCGCGCAGGCCGGCGCCGTCGGCAAGCTGCGCAGGGACCCCTTCGCCATGCTGCCCTTCTGCGGCTACAACATGGCCGACTATCTGGCCCACTGGCTGGAGATGGGCCAAGCCACCGAGGCCGACAGGCTGCCGAAGATCTTCTACGTCAACTGGTTCCGCAAGGGCGCCGACGGCCGCTGGCTGTGGCCCGGCTACGGCGAGAACAGCCGGGTGCTGGAGTGGGTCTTCGACCGCTGCGCCGGCCGGGGCGACGCCCTCGAGACGCCCATCGGCTACGTGCCGGCGCCCGGCGCCCTGCGGACCGACGGCATGGACCTGCGCGATGGCGACCTGGAGCAGCTGCTGCGGGTCGACGCCGACGAGTGGCGAGCCGAGCTGCCCTCCATCGAGGAGCACTACGCCCAGTTCGGCGACCGCCTCCCCGCCGGCCTGCGCGACCAGCTCGACGCCCTGGCCCAGCGCCTCTCGTAGAGCGCCACCCGCCGTTGGGAGAAAAGAGCGGGCCGTTTCGGCCCGCTCTTTCCCCCGGAAGCGCGGCTTCGCAGCGCTACGGCTCGGCGCGGCCGCCGAGGTGGCGGGCCAGGAAGGCCTCGGCCGCGGCGTAGAAGCGCAGGCGGTTCTCGGGCTTGGCGAAGCCGTGCCCCTCGTCCTCGAAGAGCAGGTACTCGTGCTCGATGCCCTTGTCGCGCAGGGCGGCCACGATCTGCTCCGACTCCGCCTGCTTGACCCGGGGGTCGTTGGCCCCCTGCGCGATCAGCAGCGGGATGCGGATGTCGCCCACCCGGGACAGCGGCGAGCGCGACCAGAGGAAATCCTCCTCGGTCTCGGGGTTGCCGACGCGCGTGTGGAACTGGGCGACCATCGGCGCCCAGTAGGGCGGTATCGACTCGATCAGCGTCTTCAGGCTGGACGGGCCGACGATGTCGACCGCGCAGCGGAACAGCTCGGGCGTGAAGGTGGCACCGACCAGGGCGGCGTACCCGCCGTAGGAGCCGCCGTAGATGCCGACCCGGTCCGGGTCGGCCCAGCCCTGGTCGACCACGAAGGCCACTGCGTCGACCAGGTCGTCGTGCATGCGCCCGGCCCACTCCCGGTCGCCGGCGTTCAGGAAGTCCTTGCCGTAACCCGTCGACCCCCGGAAGTTCACCTGGACGCTCAGGTAGCCGCGGTTGGCCAGCCACTGCGACTCGCCGTCGTAGCCCCAGGCGTCGCGGGCCCATGGACCGCCGTGCACGTTCAGCACCGCGGGCAGCGCCCGCCGCTCGGCACCGGGCGGGAAGCTCAGGTAGCCCGAGATGCGCAGTCCGTCCCGAGCCTCGAACGAGAACGGCTCCATGGCAGCCAGCGTGTAGTCGCCCAGCGCCGGCTGGTGGGTGAACAGGAACTGGTCCTCGCCCCGGTCCCGGTCGTAGAGGAAGTAGGCGACCGGCCCGTCGTCGGCGGTGAAGGAGGCCAGCCAGCGGCGGTCGGCGTGGTCCCGGTCGATGCCGCCGAGGTCGCCGGGGTGCAGCGCCCGCACGCGATCGAAGTCGCCGGCCAAAGCCGGGTCGAGCACCTCCCACTCCAGCCGCTCCCGCAGGAAGGCCACCAGCTGCACCTCCAGGGTGTCGGGATGCAGCTCGGCGGCGGCCACGTCGTAGCGGGGGTCCTCGGCCAGCACCGTCGCCGCGCCGGCGCCGTCCAGGGGGACCGACACCAGCCGCCCGGCGTTGGCGCCCACCGAGCTGACCATGTAGAGCGAGGCGCCGTCGGCCGTGAAGTCGAGCGGACCGGTGGTGAGGGCGTCCTCCTGGTCGGCCCGGAGCAACAGCCTCCACTCCCCGCCGTCGCCGTCGCGCACCATGACGTCCATCCCGCCGTCGCCGGTAGGAGCCACGCCGGCCCGCACGACGAGGTTTCGGTCGGCCACCCAACCCACGAACCCGGGGTTCTCCACCACCAGCTCCAGCCCGCCGCTGGCCAGGTCGAGCCGGTAGACGTCGTGCAACTCGGCAACTCGCCGGTTGAGGCCGACCAGGAGGGTGCCAGGGTGGTGCTTGGAGAGCTTGACGACCTGGGCCTGTACGCCCTCGAACGGCGTCAGGTCCCGGGCCGGGCCGCCCGCCTCCAGGTCGACCGCGTACAGCCGCCAGTTCTCGTCGCCGCCCTTGTCCTGCAGGTAGAGCAGGTGCCGGCCGTCGTGGGCCCAGAAGTGGATGCGGATGCCCCGCTCCCGGTCGTCGGTCACCGGCCGCGCCTCGACGCCGCCGTCGCCGTGGGTCCCGACCCACACGTTGAGCACGCCGTCCACCGGGGCGACGAACGACACGCGCCCGCCATCGGGCGACAGGTGGGGCGAGATCCGCTCGGGGTTGCCGAACAGGACCGAGCGGGGGATCAACGGGACGTCGGGATTCATGGCCGCCACGGTAGAGTCCCGCCCGACCCGTCCGGTTCCCACCCGAAACCAGGAGGCCCGCCCGTGCCGGTTCCCGCGTTCGTGCTGATCCACACCGAGGTGGGCAAGTCGGCCCAGGTGGCCGAGCAGGTCGGCAGGATCGAAGGCGTGGTCAGCGCGGAGGCCGTGATGGGCGTCTACGACGTCATCGCCCGGGCCGAGGCCGAGACGGTCGACGACCTGGGCCGCATGGTCGTGAGCCGGATCCACGTCATCGACGGCATCACCCGGACGCTCACCTGCCAGGTGGTCAGCCTCTAGCCGGACCTGAAACACCGGCCCGCTCTTTCATGGCGTCGCGCTCGTTGGACACCGACTACCTCGTCGTGGGTGCGGGCGCGATGGGCATGGCGTTCACCGACGCCCTGATCGACCACGCGGACGTGCACGTGACGCTCGTCGACCGACGCCATGCGGCCGGCGGGCACTGGCAGGACGCCTATCCCTTCGTGCAGCTGCACCAGGCGTCGGTGTTCTACGGCGTCGCCTCGAC
>DATLFQ010000126.1:0-12280 GCA_035540915.1 Acidimicrobiales bacterium | reverse complement strand
GGGCGTGGCCGCCATGGCCACGATCGGCGCATTGAGCGCCGTACCGCCGACGGACCCGGCGAACGCGGCGTCACCGAACGCGAATACGCCACCGTCGCGGGCCACCAGCCAGTACCCCTGACCGGACGGCGTGGCGGCCATCGCCACGACCGGAGCGTTGAGCGGCATACCGCCCACCGAGCCGGCGAAGGTGGCCGTCCCGAAGGCGAACACCCCGCCGTCGCTTCCGGCGAGCCAGTAGCCGCCACCGTCCCCGGCATTGGAGGCGGCGATGTCCACCACGGGGTGGCGGCGGGCGAGCGCCGCCGCCGAGCCGAAGAACCCGGCGTCACCGAAGGCGAAGACGCCACCGTCGGTGGCGGCGACCCAGTACCCGTTGCCGGACCGGGATCGAGCCAGCCCGGTGGCCGACCGGCCCGGGGCACCGCCGTGGTGGGCGGCCGCTCCCCGGGCGTAGACCTGGCCCGTGGCACCGCTGTCGGCGGCGGCCGGGCCTGCGCCCGCCACCGCCATCACGGCCACCGAGCCCGCCCCCACGACTCCGGCAGTGACCAAACGCATGTACGAACGAAACTGCATGTATGTAAATCTCTCTTTCTCCTGCCCGGCGACGTACCGACGTGCCAACGCGCTTGGAACGAGCGTCGAGGTCGAGCCACCGGTCACCCTCGTCACGACCACGCCGGTCAGAGGGGGCGCCCGGCCGCCACCGGGCGCATCACAGGGTGATGTCGAAGTAGAGCGAGAGCCTAGTGACTCAGCGGACCGGTGCCGAAACGGCCCACGGCAGGGGCACCGGGCCGGGGGTGGCGATCGTGGCCGGCGACCTGACCGCCGTCGCCGGGCCGGTCGGTTCGGCGCTTCCCGTCGGGTCGACCGAAGGAGCCGCTTCCTCGGACATCAGGGTCGGTGGCGACGGCGCCGGGGCGGGCGGCGGTGCAGGGGCGGGCGGGAAGATGGCACTGACGATGAGGTCGGCGTAGGCGCTGGCGCCCGGGCCCGACGTCGTCCGAAAATGGGTGCCGTCGCTCTGGAACCAGCCTCGCTGGCCGTCGCTGGAGCGGTGCCAGTCGACGAGGCTGATGGTCGGGTGGCGCGCCGCCGCGTCGGCGAACACCTGGTTCACCGAGTCGCGCCAGGGCGTGCCGACGCGCACGTTCACCAGGACCACCTTGGCCACGCCGGCCAGCTCCGCCATCAACGCATCGACGTCGCGGTCGCGCACCGGGCCGTTGTTCCCGAGGTGGACGACGGTCACCGGAGTCAACCTGTTCTCCTCGCGAAGGCGGCGGGCGAGCGTGATGCCCTCGGCGAACTGCCGGCTGTTCCGCGCGTCGATGTACACAGAGGAACCCAGACGGCTCTGCAGCGCGCCGGCGGCGCTGATCATCACCGAGTCGCCGATGGCGGTGACCGGGACGCCGGCCACGACCGCCGTCTGGGCTGCTGCCGGTGGGGCCGGCTGGGAAGTGGGCAGCTCCGGCTCGGGCGCCGGCGGGAGCGCGAGCGGCTCGCTCGCCGCCTCGTCGGGCAGCCCCGGAGCGGGCGCGGGCGCCCCCACCGCCGGCGGCTCCGCCGGCAACGGGGCCGTCGCCGGCTCCTGGGCCGCCAGCAGGCGCTCGCCAGCCTGCAGCGTCTCGGCCAACGGGTCGGTGGTCGGCAACCGGGCCAGCGACAGCAGGCCGACGGCGGCCGCCAGCGCGGCTCCGGCGAGCGGAACCGGGTTCCACGCGCGCCGCTCCTGACCGCCTGGAGGGGTGCTGGCCCGGCCCCGCCGGAGCTGCGGGCGCTCGGCCAGCCCGTACGACAACGAGCCGAGCAGGACGGCCAGCCCGACCGTGACCAGGGCGGTGGCCGCCGGCGACCAGCGGACGTCCACGCCCGGCCGGAACAGCACCACCAACGGCCAGTGCCAGAGATAGATCCCGAAGGAACGGACCCCGAGCCAGCGCAGGGGCTCGATCCGCAGCGCCGACGCGGCCGGCCCGGCGCGACGGACCGCCACGATCACCAGCACGGTCGCCGCCTGCGCGGCCAGGAAGGCGCCCGGGTAGGACAGCCGCGCCCGGTCGTCGGCGACGAGGAACAGCAGGCCCAGCGCAGCCAGGGCCGCCGCGCCGAGGCGGTCGACCCGCTGCTCCGCTCGCCGGCACCGCCAACCGGTCCGGTCCCCGGCGGCAGGGCGGGCGGCGAGCAGCACGGCCAGCAGGACGCCGGTGAGCAGCGCACCGATCCGTGCGTCGGTGCCGTAGTAGGCCCGGGACGGGTCGCCGGCGCGATGGAGCACGGCCATGAGGGCGGCCGAGGCCACCACGCCGCCGGCCAGCGCGACCACCGCGAGCCGCCGCCGGCGCAGCCGGGCGATCCCGGCCACCAGGAACGGGCACAGCGCGTAGAACTGCACCTCGATGGCGATCGACCACAGGTGGCGCACTGACGAGGGCCGCCCCGCCAGTTCGAAGTACGAGCTGTCGCCGGCGATGAGGTGCCAGTTGGTCATTCCGACGACCGACGCCGCCACGTCGCCGGCCAGGCGGTGGGCGGCATCGGGCGCCACCACGGGCCCGAGGACGACCAGGGCGGCGAGCAGCGCCGCGACCGGTGGCGCGATCCGCCGGAACCGCCGGACCGCGTAGCGCCAGGTGTCGATGGCCCCGGTGCGCCGGTGCTCCTCCAGCAGCACCGACGCCAGCAGGTAGCCCGACAGGACGAAGAAGACCTCGACGCCCAGGAAGCCTCCCGGCACGCCGGCGGGCGCGACGTGGTACGCCAGCACGGCGAGCAGGGCCAGGCCGCGCACACCATCGAGCGGCGCCGATCGGGCGCGGGGAGGCACTGTCATCGGCGGCTGGTCCGCCACCCGGGCGGCGGGCGCGGCGCTCGTCGGGGGACGCACCACTCCGCCCAGCCTACGGACTGCGCACGGGGCGGTCCCGGCGGTCACTCGACCCGTGAGGCCGGCTCGCTCCAGAGGTCGTTGGAATGCTCACTCCATGACGGCAGGACGGCGGAGCGGCCATCGGCCACGACGATCCGGCCGGCGTGCTCGCCGGTGACCTCCCATCCCCGGTGTGTGTCGGGGGTGGTCAGCGGCACCCGCCAGATGAGGGCGGTGCCGCCCGCCGGCAGCCGGCTGATGCGCAGCGTCCCGCCCAGGACCGCGGCGCGGTCCTCCAGGTTGCGGAGACCGCTGCGACGTTCGACCTGGTCGGGGATCCCGATGCCGTCGTCGGCCACCCGCACCACGACCGCGGTGGCGATCTCGACATCGACGTCCACGATGTTGGCCCGGGCGTGGCGGCCGACGTTGGAGAGCGCCTCGCGCACGATGGCCAGGAGGTGGAGCGCGATCGCCTCGGGCACGGCGATGTCCAGCATCCCGTGGAAGCGGACGTGGGAGGCCAGCCCGTACACGCGACTCAGCTCCTCGACCAGCAGGCGTACCTCCGACCGTAGGCCGGTGCCTTCGTGGGGCGGGCGCTGGAGCGCGCTCACCGTGGCTCGGATGTCGCGGATGGTGACGTCGAGGCCGTCCACCGCATGCTGCACCCGTTCGACGACCGAGCTGTCGGGGCTCGACTTGGCCAGCGTCTGGAGCGACATCCCGATGGCGAACAGCTGCTGGATGACGGTGTCGTGCAGGTCGCGGGCGATGCGTTCCTGGTCGGCCGTCACCGCCACTTGCTTCAGCTTCACCTGCGCGACCCCGTACTCGAGCGCCACGCTCACCTGTGACGCGAAGGACTCGACCAGCCAGGAATCGCTGTCGTTGAACGGCGGCCGCCCGGCGACGCGTCCGGCCGCGAGCATGGCGACGCGCCGCCCCTCGATGACGAGCGGCACGAACAGCGCCGGGCCGGACACGCCGGCGCGGACCAGTGGCTCCCGACGGTGGTCGGCGACCACGCCGCCGTCCAGGACCAGGGCGTCCTCGTCGCCCATAACCGCTTCGAAGACGGTGCCGGCGGTGTCGAAGCGGGCGCCGATGAGGCGCTCGGACCCCGAGCCGTCGGCGGCGCGGACCTCGAACTGCCGGGAGGAGGGGAGGCCGACGCAGACGGCGGCCACGTCGGCCTCGGCCAGCTCGCGGGCACCCTCCGCCGCCAGGGCGAGCACGTCGTCGGAGTGCGACCCGGCCATGAGGGCGGACGAGATCTCGTTCAGCAAGGTGACCCAGCGCTCGCGGCGGTTCTCACGCTGGACCGTCAGCCGCGCGATGGCGGTCCCGGCGAGGGTCGCCAGGGCGGCCACCAGCTCGTCGTCACCCGGGGCGAACGATGCCCCGTCCGTCGGCCCGGCCAACAGCAGCGTCGCCACCGGCTCTCCGTCGACCACCAGGGGGACGCACAGGGCCGCAGGCTCGGCCCCGGCGGCCGCCGTGGGGCGCCCCGCGGACATGGTCGATCCGGCGAGCCCGGCGACCAGAGGGTTCAAGGTGGCGGTCGAGGCGCCCGTCAGCGCGCAGGCAGCCTCGACGGTGCACTGGAGGACCGAGCTGACCTGGTCGGCGCGGACAAGCTCCACGCTGGCCTGGAGCCAACGCTGGAGACGTTCCAACTCCGATGTGCCGTCTCCGCCCAGGGCCACGTCCGCCTCCGAATCACGCCGATAGTACCGGGCGTTTTCCGTTGCAGCAGAACGCGAAGTGGTTCGCGGCGAATGTCCGGTTCCGGTCTGCCGCCCGCCGGTGCTATTCGCGAACGATCTCCGACGGCACGTGGGAGACCGAACCACGGGTGGCTCCTTCACGAAGCCGAGCCCGGCGGGTGGCGTAGACGGCGGCCTCGGTCCGGCGCTGCATCCCGAGCTTGCGCAGAACGTTGGAGACGTAGTTCTTCACCGTCTTCTCGGACAGGAACAGCTTCTGGGCGATCTGGCGGTTCGTGTGCCCGACGGCGACCAGGTCGAGGATGCGCTCCTCCTGCACGGTGAGGCGCCGCAGTGGGTCAGCGTCCTCACGCCCGCTGGCCCGCATCTGCTCGAGCAGCCGCTCGCGCTGCTCAGGATCGAACAGCACCTCGTGGGCGGCCACGCGCCGGATCGAGTCGACCAGGGCCGGGCCCTTCAGCTGCTTCAGGGCGTAACCCGAGGCGCCGGCCATCATGGCGGCCAGGATCGTCTCGTCGTCGCCGAACGAGCTGAGCATGATCGTCACCAGGTTGGCGTGGCGGGCGCGCAGCTCCCGGCACAGCTCGATGCCGTCGCTGCCCGGCTCGAGCTGCACGTCGAGCACCGCCACGTCCGGCTTGACCACCGGCACCAGCTCGAGGGCCTCGATCGTCGTGGCGGCCTCCCCGACGACCACCAGGTCCTCCTCGGCGTCGATCATCTGGCGGAGGCCGAAGCGGACGACCTCGTGGTCGTCGACGAGGAAGACGCGGACCTTCACCGCTGCGGGGCCTCGGCAGAGGCGGGAGGGGCCGGAGCGCGGGACATCACTCGACGAGAAGTGTCGTCGCCAGGAGCCGACGTCCAGAAGAGGCGAATGTCACATTCTCTCAGGGCGCCCCGGGCAACGGGTGCCAGGGAGTCACTAGCGTGGACGGCCATCGGACCGACCGGCACGACGCCCCGCTTCGACGTCGTGGTCGTCGGTGCCGGCCTGATCGGCCTGGCGACCGCCGACGCGCTGCTCCAGCGGCGGCCGGACCTGTCGGTCGCGGTGCTGGACAAGGAGCCCCGGGTGGCGGCCCACCAGAGCAGCCACAACTCCGGGGTCCTCCACGCCGGCGTCTACTACAAGGCCGGCTCGCTCAAGGCCCGGCTGTGCGTCGAGGGCAAGCGGGCCCTGGAGGACTTCGCAGCGGCCCACGCCATCCCGGTCGAGCGGTGCGGCAAGCTCATCGTCGCCGTCGCCCCGAGCGAGCTGGGCCGCCTGGCCGATCTGCGCGACCGCGCCGCGGCCAACGGCGTGCCGGGGGTGCGGGAGCTGACCGGAGACGAGCTCCGGGAACTCGAGCCCAACGTGGTGGGCGTGCGGGCGCTCCACGTGCCGGGCACCGCCATCGTCGACTTCGAGCGGGTGGCCCGGGCCTACGCGGATGAGATCACCGCCCGCGGGGCGGCCCTGCTGCTGTCCCACCGGGTCGACGCCATCGAGCGCCGGAAGACCGAGCAGGTGGTGCGCACGTCCCGCGGCGAGGTGAGCTGCCGCTGGCTGGTCTCGTGCGCCGGGCTGCACGCTGACCGGCTGGCCCGCCAGAGCGACCCGGCGGCAACCGACCTGCAGATCGTCCCGTTCCGGGGCGACTACTACCGCGTGGTGGGCGAGAGCCACGCCATGGTGCGAGGGCTGGTCTACCCGGTGCCCGACCCGGCGTTGCCCTTCCTGGGCGTCCACTTCACGAGGCGCATCAACGGCGAGATGTGGGCCGGCCCCAACGCCGTCCTCGCCTTCGCCCGCGAGGGCTACCGCCGCCGGGACGTCAGCGTCCGCGACCTGGCCGAGACGCTGCGCTTCCCCGGCCTGTGGAAGCTGTCCCGGCGCTACTGGCGGACCGGCGCCCAGGAGATGTGGCGGGACCTGGCCAAGCACGCCTTCGTCCGTGAGCTCCAGCGCTACGTGCCCGACGTGGCGCCCGCCGACCTGGTCTTCGGGCCCTCCGGCGTGCGGGCGCAGGCCGTCTCCTCGGACGGTTCGCTGGTCGACGACTTCTCGATCGTGGAGAGCGACGGCGCGCTGCACGTCCGCAACGCGCCCTCCCCCGGCGCCACCGCCTCGCTCGCCATCGGCGCGCACCTGGCCGAACGGGCCCTGGCCCGCTTCGGCAGCCCATGACCGGGGTCACGTAACGCGGGCTGCCCGGCAGGGACGGCGTCACATGACCGTTTCCCCGGATTCGAGGGGCCGCCCGACTCCGACCGGGCGGCATCGCCGCCGGATGCTGTTCGGTGCGTCCGTCATCGGCGTCGCGCTGGCGGCGGCCGCGCTGTTCTGGTTCCAGCCGCACAAGCTGTTCCTCGACGAGCGCGTCGACGAGGCGCTGCCCTCGCTGGGGGCTCCTTCCTCCCCGGGAAGCCCGGGGGCCGGTGAACCGGCCGCCATCGCGGCCACGCCCCCGGCCGCGTCGGTTCCCCCGGTGCTGGCCGGCGGCCGGTTCGTCTCGCTCGACCACGGGACGAGCGGCACCGTCGAGGTGCTCGCCCTGGGTGGCGGGGCCCGTGTCGTGCGCCTGGAGGACCTTGACACGTCCAACGGACCGGACCTGTTCGTGTACTTGTCGACCAACCCGGCAGGCGGCCCAGAGGGCGCCTTCGACGACGACTACGTGAACCTCGGCCGGCTGAAGGGGAACCAGGGCGACCAGAACTACCCACTTCCCGCCGACGTCGACCTGGGTCGGTTCGCCTCGGTCGTCATCTGGTGCGACCGGTTCGACTCGGCCTTCGGCGCCGCCGACCTGGCCGCCGCCTGACCCGGTACGACCGGGACGGAAGGCTGTCCGGCCTGGCTCAACTCGCGTCGACCGGCTGCCGAAAAGGAGGTGGAGCGGGCAACGGCGGGCCTCGTGCCGGAGGTACCACGCCGTCCCCGAAACGGGAGGAAACCAGGTGCGGGGACAGGTGCAGGGTGTGGGTCGGTTCCTCTACGCCGTCGGTGCTGCAGCGGCCGCGACCGCCGTCGCGCTGGCCGGCGCCGGACCGGCCGCTGGCGAGCCGCCGGCCCGAGCCGACGCGCCCGTGATCGGGCGAGGGCGCTCGGGAGGCATCCAGGGGCAGTACATCGTGGTGCTGCGCCCTGGTGCCGGTGCCGCCGGGGCGGCGTCGGCCCGGGAGGAGGCTCGGGGGCGGGGTGCCACCATCGGCTACGAATACGCCCACGCCATCACCGGGTTCGCAGGCCGGCTGCCCGAGGCGGCCCTGGATGCGCTGCGTCGCAACCCTCACGTCGACTACATCGAAGTCGACGCCGCGATTTCGGTCGGTGCGGTCCAGACCGGCGCGACCTGGGGACTGGACCGCTCGGACCAGCGGGGACTCCCCCTCGACGGGACCTTCGCCTATGACGCCACCGGCGCCGGCGTGAAGGCCTACGTGATCGACACCGGCGTCCGGACCACCCACAGCCAGTTCGGCGGGCGGGCGGTCGCCGGGTACACGGCGATCAACGACGGGCGGGGCGCCCAGGACTGCAACGGCCACGGCACCCACGTCGCCGGCACGATCGGCGGGACCGTCGCCGGCGTCGCCAAGCAGGTCCATCTGGTCGCCGTGCGCGTCCTCGGCTGCGACGGCTCGGGGACCACCTCGGGCGTCATCGCGGGGGTCGACTGGGTTACCGCCGACCACCGGGCCGGCCAGCCTGCGGTCGCGAACCTCAGCCTCGGTGGCGGCGCATCCACCGCGCTGGACAGCGCCGTCTCCAACGCTGTGGTCGACGGCGTCAGCGTGGCCGTGGCCGCCGGCAACGACAACCTGGACGCCTGCGGGTCCTCTCCGGCCCGGGTGCCGGCCGCCATCACCGTCGGTGCGACCACCTCGTCGGACAGCCGGTCGTCGTTCAGCAACTTCGGCTCGTGCCTGGACCTGTTCGCCCCGGGCTCGGCCATCACCTCCACCTGGTACACCGGCGACTCGGCCACGGCCACCTCGAGTGGAACCTCGATGGCCACCCCCCACGTCGCCGGCGCCGCGGCCCTCCAGCTGCAGGCGAACCCCGCAGCCACGCCGGCGACGGTGCGCGACGCCATCGTGGGTGCCAGCACCGCCAACGTCGTCTCGGCCGCCGGGACCGGCTCGCCCAACCGGCTGCTCTATGCCCGCTCGCCTGCCGCGGCGCCCTCGGCCCCCGTCGCCTGTGCGCTCCCGGAGTCGGTCACCGGCTCGCTGTCGGGCGCCGGGGACCTCGACTACCTGCCGAGCGGGGCCTACTTCTGGAGCCCGTCGGGGACCCACAAGGGATGCCTGCGTGGCCCGTCCGGGACCAACTTCAACCTGTACCTCTCGAAGTGGAACGGGTCGTCGTGGGTGACGGTGGCCCAGGGGATCACGGCCGGCTCGAACGAGGACGTCTCCTACGCGGGCACCAGCGGCTACTACATGTGGCGGGCCGTCTCGTCCAGCGGGTCGGGGACCTACAGCTTCGGGATGCAGCGCCCCTGAGGACGGGGTGCCGGCGTCCGGTTGTGTGCTGGCTGCCGGCCCCCGCCACGGCTTGGTCCTACACCCCTGCGGTCGCCGGCGGCGGGGCGATCATGGCCGCCAGCATCTGGGCGAACTCCTCGTGGTCGGGCGCGATGGCCGGCTGCGCGTCGGGCACCGAGCCCAGCACCTCGAGGAACCGCTCGAGCGAGGTCCCGCTGGCCGCCGGAAGGTGCGAGGAGAGGATCCGGGTCGGCTGCAGGTCACGCACGCCGTCCAACACCTGGGCGAAACGCTGGCGGTCGAGCAGGTGGGCCCACGGCGAGTCGGCGGTGGCCCAGACCTGCATCCCGCCAGCGAGCGCGTCGGCCGGCACCTCGGCTGCGTCCTCGGTGGGCTCGGGCAGGATGGCGCCGAACGAGTCCACCGAGAAGAAGGTGCCGGTCGCCTCGTCCAGCAGGCCGGTCGACATCGGGTTGTCGTACAGCGGAGGCGCCACCGCCCGCAGGGTCCGGTCCCCGACCGCGAGCCGGTCTCCGGTCCGCACGGCGTACACCCGGTCCATCGGTACCGGCCACCACGAGGACATCCGCAGCGCGCTGAAGGCGTGGGTGGCCAACCGGGCGTGCGGGGCGAGCTCGAAGACCCGTTCGATGTTGCCGGTGTGGTCGGCGTCGTCGTGGGTGAGCCACACCCAGCGGAGGGCGCTCGGGTCGATGATCGACGACAGGGCGTCGACGAAGTCGTCGCCCGGGGCGCCGAGCCCGGTGTCGATCAGGACCGGCTCGTCGGCCAGCAGAACATAGGCGTTGATGGGGAGCACCCCCAGGCCGGGCAGGTTCAGGTTGGTCGGCAGGACGTGGACGTCGGGCGCAGCCTGGTAGGGAGCATCCATCTCGATGGGCACCTCCGGGTTCGTCTGAACGGTTTCTACACCGGGGGCGTGCAGTTTGCGACAGACCCGTTCAGCGGGAGCGGAGGCGGTTCCGCGCCACGGCCAGTCCGGCGGCCACGAGCGCCACCATGGAGAGCCGTTCGGCCGCCACCCGAAGGTTGTGCGACCGGCGCACCCGGGTCAGGTCGTCCGGGCGGGGCGGCAGCGCGGCCGGCGACGCGGCCGGGCGTTCAGGATCCCCGGTGGCCTCCGCCTTGGTCAGGGCCGGCGGCTCGCGCCCGTGGTCGACCCGCCAGGCGGCCCCGAGCCACTGGTCCCGCGCCGGGTCGGCCGCGGTGGGCTCGAGGAACCACCACTCCAGGACGGCCCGGTCCGGGGTGAGATCGGCGATGCCGTAGCCCCGGCGGGTGACGTCGACCCAGGGCACGTGCTCAAGCCGCCGTACCAGCGCGTCGAGCAGCCGCCAGGCACCGGGCATCCGCCCACGTCCCATCGGCTTGGAGCTCACCGCCGGGACCGTCATCTCGACGGCTGCGGGCGACCCCGTGGCGTCCCTCGGTCCCAGGAAGGCCCACGACGAGTGGATGTCGCCGGAGAGGATGATGTTCCGCCCGCCCGCCCGACTGCGGGCTGCCAGCTGGCCGACGAGGTGCTCGCGCTCGGCGGGGTACCCGTCCCACTGGTCGTCGTGGAGAACGACGCCGTCGACCACTGCGTAGCCGTTGGGCAGCAGCCGGCGCACCCCGGGGACGGGCGGGACAGGCAGCGTGATCGTGTTGACCACCACCCCGCTGGCCAGGAGCGTCCAGGGACACCGGCTGTTCGAGAGGCGCTCGTCGAGCCAGCGGCGCTGCCGGTCGCCGAGGAGCGACCGGCTCGGGTCGCGCAGGGCCTTGGTGCCGGCGTCGCCGGCATGCTGGTCACGGCCGGACAGGCGCGTGTCGAGCAGCACCAGCTCGGCCAGGTCGCCCAGCTCTATCGACCGCCAGGTGACACTCGCATCGCTGCGGTCGTCCACGCGCTGCGGCAGCCACTCCTGGCGGGCCGAGGTGGCCGCCTTCACGCGGTCCGCCCAGGGCCCGTCCCGCTCGTCGTCGTGCTTCTTCGCACCGGTGGCCCAGCAGTTGTCGGCCACGTCGTGGTCGTCGACGATCGCCACCATCGGGTGGCGCAGGTGCAGCGCCTGGGCGTCGGGGTCGGCCCGGACCTGGCCGATGCGGGCCCGGTAGTCGGACAGCGTGCGGGCCGGCCACGGCGGAGCGTGCGACCTCGGGCCGTGAGACCCGTCGTCCTCGTAGATGTAGTCGCCCAGGTGGACGACGAGGTCGACCTCCCGCTCGGCCAGGGCCCGGTAGGCGCCGAGGGGCGCTATGGCGTAGCTGGCGCACGACACCAGCCCGAGTCGCAGGTGGCGGGCGCCTTCGGCGGGCAGCGTCCGCGTGCGCCCCACCGGCGAACGGGCCTCGGCAGTGGCGAAGGCGTAGAAGTAGGTCGTCGCCGGATCCAGCCCGTCGACATCGACGACAGCGGTGTGGTCCCGGCCGGCGTCCGGCTCGACGACCCCTGTGGCCACCGCGTCGAGCAGGTGGGCGTCGGTGGCGACGGTCCAGCGCAGCCGCCCGGCGCCCGGCGCACGGGTCCACAGGAGCACCGCCGTGGCAGTGGGGTCGAACGAGGCGACGGCGTGGGAGAAGGGGTTCGGCACGCGGCCGCGACGGTACCGACGGATCGGCGGAGACGTGGGGAGGCCGACTCCGCAGGACCGGCGCCGATACGTCAGGTCGTCCGGAGGCCTCCTAGCAGCGGCCTGCCCGGAGCTCGGCGCCGTTGCCGTTGTGGAGCCCGGGCGCCCCGGCGCTCGGCCCGCGCACGTCGCCAGCGGGGACGCCGAAGCTGTGGTGCACGTTGTTGTGAACTGGTTGAAGGCGTCCTGCAAGGAAGGGCCGGGGCGGCCCACAGCCCCTCAGACCGGGGTGAAATCGTTGGGTGCCAGCACCGGGACGGGGCAGTTCACCGTGAACACAGTTCCCCTGGTATCGGGCACCCCGGGGAACTCCTCGAGCTGACCGGCGTCCCGAGCGGCGAACAGGGCGGCCTGCGAGGTGAGCAGTCTGGAGCTGGCCGGGTCCCTCCAGCTGTAGGCGAAGTGGTCCCAGTACGGGCTCCAGGCAGCGTCGCCGGCAGCGAAGTCGAACACCGAGGGCTGGAAACCCATCGGCCCTGGGCCTTCGACGCCGTTCATGAACACGTTGGTGCGGCCGGTTGCGCCGGCCGCGTGACGTTCAAGCTCAGCCAGTGCTACCC
>DATLFQ010000125.1:0-10554 GCA_035540915.1 Acidimicrobiales bacterium | reverse complement strand
AGGGTGTCGCCGGCCACGCGTCGCGCACTGGCGCGGTCCCTCGGACGGCGACCGGCCCGCCGGGCCAACGGAGACCTGGGTCGCGCCGCCGGGACCCTCACCCTCGCCGTCGGTGTGGCCCTCGCCAACCGCATGACGGCGGCGCGACCCAGGTCTCCGTTGGCCCGGCGGGCCGGTCGCCGTCCGAGGGACCGCGCCAGTGCGCGACGCGTGGCCGGCGACACCCTCATGCGACCGTCGCCCCGGCCGCGCCGGCGGCGGTCGCGACGAACGACCGCGCGAACGACACGAGCCCGGCTGTCGACGCATCGGCCTTGGGCTCCCACTGGCCGACGGCGTCCACCGACGCCAGGAGCACCACCCGCTCGAACCGCCGGCCCGAACCGGTCTGCACCGGCGAGACCCACGAGACGATCGACCAGATCTTGTCGGTCTCGGCGTTCAGATAGGTCACCGTCTGCGCATCGGCGGCGGTGCCCACATCGGCGCGACCGGACTCCACGATCTGGTAGCCGTGGAAGCGGTAGCACGCTTCCAGGCCATACGTGGAGAAGGTGTCGACGTCGTCGACGTTGACCACGTCGACGAACATCGAGCGCTGGGGTCCCGCCGGGCCTGCGGACTCGGACTCGTACAGGTACCGCCACCAGCTCGACGTGGACCCGAAGTACTGCTTGGCCCAGGTCACGTCCTCGTACATCGTCGCCGTCCAGCCGGCCACCTGGACGCCACCCAGAGCCGATCGGCCGGCAACCTCGTCCTTGGTGGCGCCGAACGGCTCGAAGCGAACCAGCTCCGCGTTCTTGCCGGCGAGAAGGGCGGCGAGGAGCACCACGAACACCAGCGCCGTCCGGGCGCTGGGAAGGCGGGTGACCGGGCGGTGAACGATCACGGCAGACCCGGGCTCGTCGCCCGTCTCTGCCCCCTGCTCGGGCTCGCCGGGTCCGCGACGGGTTGCGCTGCTGATGCCGAACCACGGCAGCAGCAGGATCATCACGAGGCAACCGACCACGAAGAGGGCCAGTCCGGCATAGGGGTGGAGCGACTGCATCATCACCTCCTCGCCGTAGCGGTCGCCGGCCCAGAAGAGCGCCAGGAGGCGGCCGATGTTGAGGGTGAGCATGAGGGCCACACCGGTGAACAGCCAGGCCAGCTTGCGGAGGCGCCCGCCCTGCAGGAGCAGCACGGCGGCCCCGCCCACCAGCAGGAAGCCGACGCCGCTGTTGGCGCCGGCGCACGTCGGTGCGACGTTGACCGTGAACTGCCGGGCACCGTCACCCACCAGGTACACCGAGTCGCGCACCAGCTGGGCGCCGCCCAGCACGGGCAGGCCCCGCTCGACGCCCCACAGGGCGAAGTCGGTGCTGAGCGAGAGCACCCGATCGACGACCCGCTCGTAGGGGAACGGCCAGGCCAGGAGCAGGAAGGCGATCGGCAGCCGGACGCGGTAGAGGACACGGGTTCCGAACAGGAGCGCGACCACCCCTGCCGCGAACAGCGGCAGCCCCAACAGGTCGATCCGGTTCGTCCAGAAGGTGTAGGAGAGGCGCTCGGGCAACAGGACGGCCACCGACAGGGCCGCCGCCAGCAGGCAGACGCCGAGGATCCAGTCGAACTGGCGGTCGGGGACCCGCAGCTCACCGGGCCGCGGGCGGGCCTTGACGAGGGCCAGGGCCATGGCCAGGACCGGGACCAGCCCGACGTATGCCAGTGGCGTGTCGGTGGACAGGTAGTCGAAGAGTGCGACGAGGGAGTGGTGGTAGGCGCCGGCGATCACCGCAAGCGCCACCACGACGCGCAGGCCGACCGCGCCCCGACGGTGGGCGCGACCCGCGAGCGGCCCCTCCGGGCCGAACTGCTGTGGGTTGAGTGCGAGTGCCATGGGGGTCAACGGGCGCCGGATCGATGCCCCTGGCGCCGGCGGCCGCAGTGCGAACCGCACGTATTCGACTCGCCGGCCGGCGGAGCTGAGGGTCCGCCGGCCGGCGAATCGAGATCAGGGGCGACGGCCGAGGACCGTCGGGCGGTCAGGCCGCGATCGCCCGACTGCTGCGACGGCGGAGGATGACGAAGCCCAGGCCCAGCAGACCGAGGGCGGCCACCGGGACCACGAGGGCGCTCTCGAACTCGGAGATCACCGGCGGCGTGCAGTTGTGCAGGTCGCTCTGGGCGTAGGACACGAAGATGGTCCCGGTGATGACCGAACGCAGCGGACCATTGGCCGGGAACTCCAGCTTCAGTGCGCTGGCCGTCGCGGTGTTGGTCGCCGCGTCGAACTGACGCACGTTCGTGGTCACGATCAGCCCGTTGTTGAGCAGGCTGATGGAGCTGTTCGGCGAGGTGCTGATGGGCGTGATCGGGGAGCCGTTCAGGCTCAGCGTGGCCAGCGAGGAGTTCTCGGTGTGGCTGCTGCACGTCACCGACGTCGCGGCACGCAGCACGGTCGCCTGGATGTTGGCGTTCAGGCCACCCACGCCGAAGACGCCACCGATCGGGTTGGGCAGCAGGTTGGCGCTGGCGACCTCGGAGGTGGCCGAAGAGGTACCGGCGGCGCCGTTGGCCGACTGGTTCAGAACGTTCACGTTGCCCAGGCCGGCCGGGAGCGCCACGTTGCCGTTGCATGCGGTGAAGGTGCCGCCCGACGGCGGGAGCGGACCGGCCTGGCACACGACGGTCTCGGGAGCGACGACCTGGGAGCCGCTGACGGTGATCCCGGTGGGTGTGTACACGGCGGCCGCCCGGCCGGTGTAGGTCAGGCCGGCGCTCTGGGCGCCGGCAGGCACTGCACCGGTGACGGACAACATCGTCAGCCCGAACAGCACTGCGGCGGCGAACACTCGCCGCCGGCTCGGCGGATGGTTCATTTTCACTCGACTCCTCACACTCGGTTGATGTTCCACGGGGTCAGGGAACCCCTGTCTGCCGAGGCGTCGAGTTTGCGCAGTTCGGGCCAGTTTCGGGCGCCGGTCATCGAGTAGACAGCTTTGCTCATCACGACCGAAGCCAGACTTCCCTTTAGTCCAGGCCTGTGACACAAATCTGTTCCGATGATGAGCGACCTTGCTCCAACCGAACTGCGAGCGCTCCTCCCCCGGTGCGCTCTCGCCGTCTCCGCCGGAGACAGCATCATCGGAACAGTACCGGCCGTCAATAGGACTTTGGTCCCGAACCCGGCGTCGTCGGCATCTATGGAGCTAGATCTACCGATACCCTTATTTTGTGGAGAACTCTCCCCAAGTCGCCATCACCGAGAGGCGGCGATGTAGCGGGGGTCGCCCACGCCGGCCGCGAAGGCGGCCTGGGCGGACGGTGAGCTCTGGATGCGCCAGTCGGTCTCCTTGTCGAAGTTGAACCAGGTGAACGCCACGATCTCGGGGTGACGGGCCAGGGCTGCGAACGTCTCGGTGATCCACGCCGCCTTGTTGCCGCCCAGCTCGGTGCTCGCCATCTCGGCGATCATGACCGGCTTGGCGGAGAGCGCCCGCAGCTGGGCCAACCCGGGCCCGAAGATGTCCTCGAAGCTGAGCCACGCCTGCCAATCAGGGAGAACGCTGCCCCAGTTGTAGCCGTCAAGGGCGACCCGGTCGACGTAGGCATCGCCGGGAAAGAAGGGGGCCAGCGGAGGCGAGTTCGAGTAGACGACGTTTGGGCTCCACACCCAGCTGACGTTGCTCGCTCCGACGCTGCGGAAGATTTCCCATACGTGACGGTAGGCCTGGACGTACTGGCCGGGTTGGTTCCCGTTGACTCCCTCAGACCACGAGTTCCAGTTCCCGTTCATTTCGTGCGCGAAGCGCAGGAACAACGGCTTGTTCCAGGCCTTTATCTGGACGGCCCAACGCCGGATGTGAGCGTCATGAGTCCCGTCGATGATCCGCGACAGCGAGTACGCGGGCTGGTTCGGTCCGCCGGTGTAGTCCCAGGGCTCCCAGGTCAGCATCGCCTGGGCGCCCCGATCGAGGATTCTCTGGGCGAGGGCGGGCTCGAAGTCCGGGAAGTGGGCGAAGTCCTGGTACCACATCACCAAGCCCGGGCTCTTGCCGGCTGCGGCCGACATCGCGTCCAGTCCGGAGAGATCCCACGGCACGCCCTCGGCCGCGGCGCCGAACAGCACCGTGCCCGCCACCGGGGCGGGTACGAGGCTCGGCGGCGGCGCGGGCGCCGGCACCGGGGCAGGGGCCGTCTCGATCACGAGGCGCGGCTGGCGGCCGGCGTTCTCTCGGCTCGCGAAGATCTGCGACCACCGGCTCGTGGTCGTCAGGGCGACGCTGACCGGCCCCGGCCTGGTGACCAGCGGCGTGACGTCGAGGCTCACGGAGGCGCCGTTGGTGTAGGAGGTCGTGCGAGACACGAGCGCCGGCGCGATGGCCGGTGCGCTGGCGGCCGTGATGGTGGTCTCACGCCAGGAGGTGTCGGGCACCGCTCGCAGCTCGACGGTGGGCCGGGCCCCGCTGACCGCGTGCAGTTGCAGCGAGGCCTTCGTGACAACGGTGCCGGCCGGCAGGGCGACGTCGAAGCGGAGGTAGGACCTCCACGTCGCCCACGGCGCGCCTGAGACCGCGATGCTGCCGAGGGTCCCGAAGTTCATCGTCGGCAGGTCCAGGCGGACGACGGCGTCGGCCGCCGCCGGGAAGGAGAGCGGTTCGGCCTCGGCGTGCCGCACCGTCCCACCGGCCAGGACGGCGAGCGCCGCCACCAGACTGAGGGCAGCGAGGCGGGTGCTGCGGGAACTGCGGATCCGGGCGAGCGGCAACGGGGGCGACTCCTTCGGGAGCGGCACAGCCGCGTGGCGACGTCTGAGCGCTGCCGGGACTGCGGCGCCGCCCCGGAGCGCCGCCCCGTGGATGTGTCGAATTGTGCGAGCGCCTTGTGTGTCGACCGGAACTCGGCCCGGCTTGAGCCCGGGCGCGCCGGGACGCCGCCTCCGTTGCGAGGATGGCGCTCCTACAGGTGGACGAAGCGGGCGACCGAGGGCACGCCGCGGTCGTCGAGGAGGAAGAGCATGTAGTGCCCGGGCGGGGCGACGTTCGCGTCGGGCGGGCCGACGAGCGCCACGGCACCGCCGGTCCGGCCCGTGACCTCCAGCTCGACGAGCCGCTGATCCATGTTGAACGAGTGGGTGACCGAGCCCGGGCGAACGAGGACGACCGTCGCCACGGCGGCCGCATCGGGAGTGTCGACGTGGAACGGCGTGGCCCAACCGATCTTGTCGGGGGCCCAGGCGATGGTCGGCCGGGGCCCGCCCCGGAACAGGTACGGCGGGCGGAACACCTCGCCGCGCCGCTCGGGGTAGTGGTACGGCTCGGGGTTGAACACCCCGTCCTTGCCGGCGATGAGCACGGTGGCGTCGGGCAGGAGCAGGGCGGTCGAGTGGTACAGGCGGGCCGCGTGGATCGAGCAGGCGGTGGCGAACGTGCCGCTGGCCGGGTCGAACAGCTCGACGGGCAGCACGGGGTCGATGGCGTGGTCGGCCCGACCGGTGGAGCTCCCGCCCACCACCGCCACCGTGCCGTCGGGCAGGAGCACGGCGTCGGGCATGATGCGGGCGAACGCCATGGGCGCGGTCGGCCGCCACGCCGGCGACGGCTCCCCCAGGTCGAGCACCTCGGCGGTGGCCGTGGCGGGCGTGTCGGCACCGAGCGTTTCGGGATGGTCACCACCGCCGCCCACCAGCAGGACCCGCGCCCGGTGCCCGTCGCCGGGTCGGAGGGCGAGCAGCACGGCCGACCCCTCACCGGGATAGGTGCGGGAGAACGGGGACGTCGTCGCCAGCTGCGTCGTGCTCCAGCTGTCGGCGGCCGGGTCGTAGAACCGGGTCACGTGGCGGCTGTGGACGAGCAGGTGCCCGGACGGCAGGACGAACACGAAGGGGTAGAGGTCGATGGTCGGCAGCTCCGGGGGGAACTGGACGGAGAAGGGGGTCGGCACGGCGCGCGTGGCCTGGGGGCCGCCGGGGTCGACCACCTGCAGCGTGTTGTTCACCGGGTTCCCCGGCGAGGTCGGCCCGGCGATCATCGTCCCCGAGGTGGCCAGGACCGTGCCGTCGGGCAAGGTGGTGCAGGTCGGATACCACCGGCCGGCCGTCATGTGGCCGACCGACGACCAGCTGCCGGCGTCGGGGTCGTAGGCGTGCACCGCGGTCACCTCGTCGTGGTGGCCGCCGGCGGCCACCAGCCGACCGTCGGGCGCCACGGCGTGGCCGCTGCAGAACAGGTGGTGGGAGGCGTTCCCGGGTGTCTGGAGCGCGCCGGTGGCCGGGTCGAGCAGGCGCCCGTCCCCGACACCGTCGCTGAAGTCGGTGAAGCCGAACATCATCACCTGGCCCGTCTTCAGCACCGCAGCGTGGATGGCGACCACGCCGGTGTCGAAGGCGATCACGCACTCGCCGTGCACGGCCGGGTCGAGCACCGGCCGCTGACCGAACGCGGTCGGTCCCTGCCACGGTCCCGAGCCGGCCCGCCACCAGTGCTCCAGGTGGGTCCCCGCCCGGACCACCGCCTCGAGGTTGCCGTTGGCGTGTTGGACCAGCGAGGCCGCCGCCACGGCGACCACCGAGGCGCCGAACACGGCCGGGCCGCTCCACGGAAAGGCGGGCGGATCGTCCGCCCGGGACCAGTGGCCGAAGCCGCCGGCGGCCAGGGGCGCCAGCACCTGCAGGCTCCCGTCGTCGGCGACCACGAGGTCGTGCTGGCCCGCCGCGCCGGTGCCGACGACGGCGCCCGGGTGCCAGGTCCCGAGCCCGTCCCGCCACCAGTGCTGCAGCTGTGCCCCGGCGCGGGCGACCACCTCCAGGTTGCCGCCGGGCCCCAGCGCCAGGGCGGCGGCCGCCACTGGCCCGGTGCCGAAGCCGGTCGGGCCCTGCCAGCCGGTGCTGTCGCGGTACCAGTGGCCCATGCCGCCACCGGGCAGCGGGGCCACGACCTCCAGGTCGCCCGCGGCGCTCTGCACCATGGCGGGCGCGCCGCCCGCCAGTACGGTCCCGGGGAGGTAGGTGCGGTTCTGCCACCGCTGGAACCCGGTCGTCGCCCGCCAAAGGTGCACCAGCTTGTCCCCCTCGGTGCACAGCACCTCGAGGTTCCCGCCGCCGAACGTGCTCTGCAGCAACGCCGTGGCGGTCATCTCGCCCATGCTCCCGAAGGCGATGGCCGGGCCGTGCCACGGCTCACCCGGCGCGGCGTTGTCCCGCCAGAGGTGGTCGGCTCCACCGCCCACCCGGGACACCACGACCTCGAAGTTCCCGTTGTGGCCCTGGATGACGAACCCCATCGCATCCTCCCCGGTCCGGGCCTCGCCCGCCGAAGTATCCCACGGCATCCTGACCAGGCCCCGGTGCCGCCGCTACGCTCGCCCGCCGACGGGGGGAGGGCCGGCGTGGCCGACGGAGCGGGGACGACGGAGTACGCGCTCGAACTCAGCGAGAGCGAGCGCAACCGGTACCGGATGATGGCGGCCGTCGCTGTCCAGGAGGAGGCCTCGCTCTGGCGGGCCGCCGGCGTCGTCGAGGGCGCCGCCGTCGCCGACGTCGGCTGCGGCCCCGGTGCCGTTCTGGTCGAGCTGGCCCGCCTGGTCGGCCCGACCGGCCGGGCGGCCGGTGTCGAGCCGGGTGCGGCGGCGCGTGCGGCGGCCCGGGAGGAGCTCGACTCGGCGGGGTTCACGGCCGAGGCCGTGCCCGTCCTGGCCTCGTCGGCCGAGGCCACCGGGCTCGAGCCGGGCGAATGGGACTGCGTGATGGTGCGCCACGTCCTCATTCACACCGGCGACGCGCCGTCGCGCATCGTCTCGCACCTGGCGTCCCTGCTGCGGCCGGGCGGCCACCTGTACCTCGTCGACACCGACCTCGGTGCCCTGCGCACGACCCCCGCCGACGAGGAGATGGAGGAGCAGCAGCGCCGGTACGAGGCGTTCCACCGTTCGCTCGGCAACGATCCGCACATGGGGCCTCGCCTGCCCGCCCTGCTGGCCGACGCCGGCCTCGCCGTCACCGAGCGCGTGGGGCGTTGGCTGGCCGTGCCGGCGGTGCTGGCCCGCTCCGGCGGTCCCCTCCAGGCTGCGCAGGACGCCATGATCGCCGCCGGCCACCTCGACGCGGGCGAGCTCGACCGCTGGCAGGCCGCCCGGCTCCGCTTCGCCGAGGTCCCCGAAGCCCTGGTGTGGGTGCCCTTCTTCGTCGCGGTCGGCCGGAGACTCTGACCCGCTCGGGCGAACTCCCAGGCCGCCCACAGGTGGCTCCCAGGAAACCGGGGCACAGTGGGAGGGTGAACGATCCTGCGCCCGGCGCCGCCAACCGGGTCCTCGTGGTGGACGACGAGGAGAACATCACCTTCCTGCTCGACACCGCGCTCCGCCACTACGGCTTCGACGTGCGGGTCGCGTCGACCGGGCGGGCGGCGCTGGCCGAGGTGGAGCGCTTCGCCCCCCACGTCGTCCTGCTGGACGTCATGCTCCCGGACCTCGACGGCTTCGAGATCCTGCGGCGGCTGCGCCTGGACGGCGAGAAGGTGCCGGTGCTCTTTCTGACGGCCCGGGACGCCGTCGACGACAAGGTGCGGGGGCTGACGCTCGGCGGCGACGACTACGTCACCAAGCCCTTCAGCCTGGAGGAGGTGGTGGCCCGCATCCAGGTGATCCTGCGCCGCCAGGGGGTGGCCAGCCGGGACTCACGGCTACGCATCGCCGACCTGGAGATGGACGACGACGCCCACATCGTGCGCCGCGCCGGGGAGGCGATCGACCTGTCCCCCACCGAGTACAAGCTCCTGCGCTTCCTGCTGGTGAACGCCGGTCGCGTCCTGTCCCGCAACCAGATCCTGGACCACGTGTGGCAGTACGACTTCGGCGGTCACGCCACCGTGGTCGAGACCTACATCAGCTACCTCCGCAAGAAGCTCGACCGGTCGGGCCCGCCGCTGATCCACACCGTGCGGGGCGTGGGCTACTCCCTGCGGACCTCCTAGCCGGTGCGGGCCTGATGTCGCTGCGGCGCCGCCTGCTCGTGGGCATCGTGGCGGTGGCCGTGGTCCTGGTCGTCGCCAACATCGCGCTGGCCCGCACGTTCGAGTCGTTCCTGCTGGACCGGGTCGACCGCCAGCTCGGCGACCTGGCCTCCCGGCCGTACTTTCGCGACGGCGGGCGCGGCGGCCCGGCCCTGGGGCCGGGCGTGGGACAGACGCTGTCGGAGTACTTCATCGCGGTGGGCGACCCGGCCCGCGGGACGCTCACCGAGCTGACCTCGTTGTTCGCCGACGAGACCGAGCCGCTGCCCCGGCTGGTGCGGGAAGAGATCGTCGACCACGCCGTGGGCCGCCACGAGGCGCCGGACCCGTTCACGGTGCCGGCCCGGTCGGGTGGCGGGTCCTGGCGGCTCCTGGCGGTGGCCGACCCACCGGGCCGGCTCGTGGTGGTCGGCGTGAGCCTGGACGACGTGCAGTCGACCATCGGCCGCATCCGCCTCGTCCAGGTCGGCGGCACGGTGGCCGTCCTGGCCGCTCTCGGGCTGGTGTCGTGGTGGGTGCTGCGCCTCGGCGTCCACCCCATCGAGAACATGGCCCGCACCGCCGACGCCATCGCCGGCGGCGCCCCGTCCACCCGCGTCGACCATCCCGGCGAGGGCACCGAGGCCGGTCGCCTGGGCATCGCCCTGAACGCCATGCTGGCCCGCATCGAGGACGCTTTCCGCGCCCAGGAGGCGTCCGAGGGTCGGGTGCGCCGCTTCGCGGCCGACGCCTCCCACGAGCTGCGCACGCCGCTCACCTCGATCCGGGGCTACGCCGAGCTGTGGCGGGCCGGTGGCCTGCGCGGGCCCGGGGAGCTGGACGACGCCATGCGGCGAATGGAGCAGGAGGCGGCCCGCATGGGCGCGCTGGTCGAGGACCTGCTGCTCCTGGCCCGGCTCGACCAGCGCCGGCCGCTCGAGCCGACCATGCTGCGCCTGGACGCCGTCGTGGCCGACGGCGTCCGTGACGCCCGCGCCGTCGAGCCGGACCGCCCCATCGACTTCACGGCCGAGCCGGTGCCGGTCCGGGCCGACGAGGCCCACCTGCGCCAGGTCGTGGTCAACCTGCTGGCCAACACCCGGGCCCACACCCCGGCCGGCACGCCCGTCCGCGTCTCGGTGGCGGCCCGCGGAGGCCGGGCCCGGCTGGAGGTGGCCGACGACGGCCCCGGCATGGCGCCCGAGGTCGCCGCGCAGGTCTTCGAGCGCTTCTACCGGGCCGACGCCTCCCGCCACCGGGCCGGCGGCGGGACCGGGCTGGGCCTCGCCATCGTGAAGGCGGTGGCCGAGGCCCACGGCGGGACCGCCCGGGTCGATTCGGCACCCGGACGCGGCAGCCGGTTCACCGTCGAGCTGCCCCTGGTCCGGGTTGAGGTGCCGCCGACGCCCCCCCAGCCGTCACCACCGATCTACGCCCCCGAGCCGGCCGCGCCCCGTAGCGGGACGCCAGGCCCAACAATCCCATAGGCGCCTCACAGGCGATTCCCAGCCACGAAAGGCACAGTGCCTCCCATGGAAGACCACTACGACTTCGGCGGCCGCTTGGGCACCCTCCCCCCGGG
>DATLFQ010000124.1:0-11592 GCA_035540915.1 Acidimicrobiales bacterium | reverse complement strand
CGACTCGGCAGTCTCAGTCCGGCCCGAAGCTGCCGTCCATCGAGTTCGGATGCACTCGCGACGCGCCGCTCTGCGCGCGTCGTTGCCATTGTCATTCGAAGCGGCTGATAGGCGTTGTGTTCCCTGGACCGGCGCGTGCAGGCCCCCGCCCCCGGAGAGTTCTGTCTTCCGACGCTGCCTCCGAGGTGGCCTCGGCGCTCACTGTTGCCTTCAGCCACCATGGTGGGGCCCCAGTTCGCGCCAGGGCGAGTCGGTCAGCTCATTGAAGTAGAGAAGCATGTCGGTCAGGCGGGCGACCGGGCGCTCGCCCCACGCCCAGCCCGGCACCGGCCCTCGAGGTAGCAGTCCGAGTACGAGCTGCAGGCGCCGCCAGAGGATCGAAGCCTCGGTGACCACCGGCTCCACAGGCCGGTGCTCGCGGTAGCCCTCCAGCATTGGCCCGACCGCAGCGAGCGGGATGACGGAGAAATCGTCGGCCGCATCCCCGCCCCGGGACCCGCCCCAGTCGATGAGGGCCAGGTAGGCATGGGTCGTGCGATGGAGAAGCACGTTGGACATCTGGAGATCGCCGTGGAGGAACACCTTGGCAGAGGCGCCCACCAGCGGCGCGAGCCGGTCGAGCCATCCATGGAACTGGCGCGCCTCGAGGGGCGAGATCCACCCGTCGACGGCACGCAGCTCGACGAGCTCCCGAGGGTCCCGGGTCTCATCCGGCCACGGATCGCCCGGCGGCGGTGGCGTGGTCGACAGGTGGAGCCTGCCGAGATCGCCACCAAGTCGGCGCCACGCCGCTAGGGGCTGCGGCGGCACGACGCCGAGCGACTCAGCGTTGGTGCCGTCGACCCGCTCGACGACGAGGAACGGCACCGGGAGTATCTCCAAGGTGTCATCGAACGCCACGAGAGCGGGTGTGCGGACTCCGGCGTCGCGGGCGGCGGGAAGGGCGCATGCCTCCCGCCGGGCCTGTGCAATATGGCCGGGGTGGTCTCGGGGCACGCGAAGAACGAGTCGTTCTCCGAGCTTGTACACCGAGTTGATGATCCCGATCGACTCGATCGGCTCCAAGGGACCGCTCGGCACGCCGTGGGCAGCGGCGATGGCCGCGACCTGCGCGGTCGTGATCGGAATCGGGCGAGGTGCTGCTGAGGCGCGTTGCTGCGCGGGCGACTCCGAGTTCGGCAAGGGCTCCCTCTCTGGTCAAGGGGCCGCCGCAGCCGGGGCTAGAACATCGGCTGGAAGATGGCAGCCCCACTCAGGTCACGAATCTGCAAGGCCGTCCACCTCCTCTCGTCTCCGCTCCGCATGGTCACGTGCCAGCCGATTGTCGCATGACGAACGATCGACCGCCACTGGCGGGACGCGCTGGGTCAACGGCCGATGCGCCGCTCGCTCGAAGTTTGTGTGGGAGCCGGTTGTGCTCTTGGGGCGCCTGTTATGTGCGGCATCCTGTCTCCGTGCTTCGCATGGCGACGAGCGACGATGCGCCCTTTCTCTGCGAGATGCTCTATGAAGCTGCTGTCCCACCGGATGTCCCACGCCCGCCCCTGGCAGAGGTGCTTGTCAACCCGCGGAACGCTCGGTTCGTCGACGACTGGGGCCGCCCTGGTGATCTCGGCGTCGTGGCAGAGGAAGGGGGCCAGCCCGTGGGCGCTGCGTGGATCCGTCTGCATGCCGGCGAAGAGTTCGCACCTGGCTACAAGGGGGACGCGGTGGCGCAGCTGGCGATCGGGCTTGTTCCATCGGTTCGGGGCACTGGCTGGGGCAGAAAGCTTCTTGACCGGCTGCTGGACGAGGCCCGGAGCTTGGGACTCAGCGAAGTCCAACTCACCGTTGGGTTGGCCAATGTTCCCGCCGTCAGGCTCTATAGGCGAGTCGGGTTCTCCGTGCTCGCATCCGATGGCAGGAGCGCTCGCATGAGCCTTCGTCTGAGTTCGCGATGCGGCCCAGACGGGTGATGTTGAATCAACGGTTCTCGAATCGAAGCGGCTGACGAGGGCGGCACCTAACGACGCCCTTGGCGACCCCTGCGATGGCGACCGAACCGGCGATCACGAGGACGTCGGATGCCCCTATCACTCGCTGGCCCGCTCGAAGCTCGCGCCCCCGAGGTGCCGATCAGGGACGCATGGCGATCGACGCCCGGGCGCGTATCTGGCATGTCGCCGGTGTCGCCTTCGGAGGGCTTGCTTTACGTGCCGGGATCTCTCGCCTCTAGCTCGAGCCTGTAAATGTTCGTCTCACGGATCGTGAACCCGAGCCGCCGGTAGAGCCGGTTGGCCGCCTCTCGGTCGGGACGGGAGGTCAGGTCGACGGTGCGGGCACCGGCGTCGCCGGCCAGCTCCACTGCCCGCCGCAGCAGGGCGGTCGCCACCCCGCGCCCCTGGGCCGCCGTGTCGGTGACCACGTCCTCGATCCACGCCCGCACGCCGGTGGGGATGGCGAAGACCACCAGCGTGAGCGTGCCGACCACGGCACCCCCGGCGTCGCGGTCCCGGGCGACCAGCAGCGAGGTGCACCGCGACGACACGATGGCCTCCAGCTCGGCCCGGCCCGGTGCCGGCGCCGAGCGCGACAGCTGGGGGACCAGCCGGGCGAAGGCGGCGACCAGGTCGTCGTCGACGGCCGTCGCCTCGGCGACCGCGACGGTCAACCGGGGACGGGCTGGGGCGGGGGCGGCCCGACGTAGCGGGCGCTG
Organism: Acidimicrobiales bacterium; assembly: GCA_035540915.1. Classification (GTDB taxonomy): domain Bacteria; phylum Actinomycetota; class Acidimicrobiia; order Acidimicrobiales; genus DATLFQ01. The sequence continues at coordinate 8,897 of DATLFQ010000124.1, read as the reverse complement.
GGCCGGATGATGCGGTTGTCGGCCGCCTGCTCGAGGATGTTGGCGCACCAGCCGATCACGCGGCTGGACGCGAACGTGGGGGTGAACAGGTCGCCCGGCAGGCCACAGCGGTCCATCACCACGCCGGCGTAGAACTCCACGTTTGCGTATAGGTTGCGGCCCGGCTTCAGCTCGGCCAGCACGTCGACCACCGTCTTCTCCACCTGGCGGGCGAACTCGAACTTGTCCCCGCCGAGTTGCTCGGCCACCCCCCGCAGCATGACCGAGCGGGGGTCGTCGGTCTTGTAGACGCGGTGCCCGAAGCCCATGATCCGCCCGCCCGTCTCGACCGCGTGGCGAACCCATGCCTCGGCCCGGTCCGGCGTGCCGATGGCGTCCAGCATGTCGAGCGCGCGGCTGGGTGCGCCGCCGTGCAGCGGGCCCGAGAGAGCGCCGATGGCCGAGACCACGGCTGATCCCAGATCGGCCCCGGTGGAGGTCACCACCCGGGCGGTGAAGGTCGACGCGTTGAAGCCGTGGTCGATGGTGGAGATCTGGTAGCGCTCGATGGCCCGGGCGTGCTCGCTGTCGGGCACCTCGCCGGTGCGCATGTAGAGGTAGTTGGCCGAGTACCCGAGGTCGGCGTGCGGCTCGATGGGTTCCAGGCCGGCCCGCAGTCGGTGCAGCGCCATGACCAGCGTCGGCACGACCGCGCAGATCCGCATGGCGTCGGCCCGCAGCGTCGCCCGGTCCAGGTCCATGCTCGGCCGGAAGCCCAGCGCCTGCGCCACCGCCGAGGTGGCCGTCCGCAAGCCGTCGAGCGGCCCGGGGTGGTCGCCGGCCCGGGCCAGGTCCGGCAGCAGGGGCCGCACAACCTCGGGGATGGTTCGCAGCGGCAGCAGCTCGTCCAGGAAAGCCCGCCGCTCGTCGGCGGTGGGCAGCTCGCCCTCAAAGAGCAGGTGCCAGACGTCCTCCAGCGACCGCCTCTCGCACAGCTCGATCGCGTTGTACTGGCGGTAGTGGTAGAAGCCCTCGAGACCCCGGACGTGGCCCACGGCGGTCTCGGCCACCACCACGCCGTCGAGCCCCTTGGGCACCTCGACCTGGCTGGGATGGGCCATGGACTGGATCTGGGCGATGCGCACCAGGTCCCGCATGGTGACGATGCCGACCAGCTCGCCCGCCTCCACGACGGGGATGTGCCGGTAGCCCTTCTCGGACAGCGTCTTCCAGGCTTCGACCACCTCGACACCGGGACCGATGGTGTAGGGGTCGGGCGTCATCCACTCGGCAACGGTGGTGGCGCCGTCGATCGAGTGGGACGCCGTCCAGCGAAGGAGGTCCCGCTCGGTGAGGATCCCGACCGGCCGACCGCCCTCGATGACCACCACCGATCCGACCTTGCGGTCGACCATCTTGGTGGCCGCGTCGGCCAGGAGCTCGTTGAGCGTGACGGTCAGGACCGGGCTGCTCATGATGTCGGCGACGGTGCGCGTGGCCAGGACGACTCCTCGGTTTGTGGGGGACGATCGGCCGGGAGTGTAGTGAGGGTATGCGGGTGCAGCGGCGGGCGGTCGTGGTCACGGGCGCGTCGTCGGGTATCGGGCGCGAGACGGCCCTCCTGCTGGCCGGCCGGGGCGCACGCGTGCTCGCCGTCGCCCGCAGCGGCGACGCCCTCGCGGCGCTGGCCGCCGAGCAGCCGGGCATCGAAGTGCTGACCGCCGATCTGGCCACCGAGGCCGGGCGCGAGGCCGTCGCATCGTCGCCTCTCGGCGCGGTGGCCGACGTGCTGGTCAACAACGCGGGCATCGGGTGGCTCGGCCGGGTGGAGGACATGACCGCCGACGACGTGCGCGGCGTGGTCGACCTGAACCTCTTCGCGCTGATCGACCTCACCCGCCGGCTCCTGCCGGCGATGCTGGAGCGCGGCGTGGGCCACGTGGTCAACGTCGCCTCGGTGGCCTCGTGGCTGGCCTTCCCCCCTCTGACGGTCTACGCAGCGACGAAGTTCGGGGTGCAGGGTTTCAGCGAGGGGCTGCGGCGGGAGCTGGCCGGGCGGGGCGTCGCCGTCACGACCGTCAACCCCGGCCCGGTCGAGACCGCCTTCGGGGCCCGCGCCAGGGGCGGCGACCGCCCCACCGACGACCTGGCGGGCGGGCCGTGGCCCGGCGTCCCGGCCGCCTGGGTGGCCCGGGCCGTGCTGCGGGCGATCCACATGGGGGGGGCGCCGGGCTACGCCAGCATCGCCGTGCCCCGGATCCTCGGCGCCTCACGCCTGGGGGCGCTCCCCGGGGGACGCCTGGTCCTCGACGCCGGCAGCCGGGTGTCGCGGAAGTTGGGCTGGCGCAGCATCGGCTGAGCCGGCCGCGCGCTGGCATCCGGGGCACCACCACACGTCGCGGGGCTGCCGACCGAGCGGCGCGCACCGGACGAGCGTCGCGCAGCGGGGGCAGGGCCGGCCGGCCCGGCCGTAGACGGCGGGGCGCACCCGCCCGCCGCCGGGCGCCACGGCCGCTCGCATCAGCCGGGCCGCGGTGGTGACCAGGCGGTCGAGCCCGTCGCCTCCGAGCGGCGGCCAGGGCGCCCACGGGTCGACGCGGCAGGCGTGGAGCGACTCGCAGCGGTAGATGTTGCCGATGCCGGACACCACCCGCTGGTCCAGCAGGAGCTCGCCCACGGCCAAGTCCGCCGGCCGGGTGGCCGCCCGGCGGCGCACCTCCCCGAGGTCGAGCGGCTCGACCAGCACGTCGGGCCCGAGGGCCGAGATCGACGGATGGGCAGCCAGGTCGGCGGCGGTCAGCAGCTCGACGACCGGCGCGTTGAAGCAGACGGCCACCCGCTCCCCGGCCTCCAGCACGAGCCGGGCCTGCCAGCCGGGCTTCCGCCACCGGTCGCCGGTGCTGTACACATGCCAGGACCCGTCCATGCGCAGATGGGTGTGCAGCACCTCGCCCGAGTCCAGGTGCACCAGCAGGTGCTTGGCCCGCGCCTCCACCCGCTCGACCCGGCGCCCCACCAGCCGCTCGGGCGGCACCCGCGCCCGCACCGACCGCGCCGCGGTGATCTCCCGCCCGGCCAGCCACGCGTGCAGTGCCCGGGCGCTGCGGAGGATCGTGTCGCCCTCGGGCATGCCGGGAGCCCCGTTTCGAGTGGATAGCGGGCCGAGACGGCCCGCTATCTACCCGGAAGCGGTGGGTAGAGGGTGAGGCCGCGGGGGGTGGGGACGAAGCCGGCGGCCGAGAGGGCGGGTTCGAGGGCGGCGGTCGGGGCGGCGACCGTGAGGCGGGACCGGCGGGCGCCGGTGACGAGCGTGGCGAGGGCGGCGACCGCCGCCTCCTCCCAGGTCCCGTCCGTCTCGCGCAGGGCCAGCAGGCCGCGACCGCCGCGCTCCAGGTACAGGGATGCCAGGCCGTCGACGATCACCACGTAGGCACCGGCCACCCGCTTCGGGCCGGGCACCGGCCAGGCGAGGGCGACCCCGAACGGGTTGGCCGGGTCGGTGGCGGCCAGCACGACGGTCGGCACCTCGGGGCCACCGCCGCGTGCCGCCCGCAAGCGGTCGACAGCGCCGGGCAGCGCGAACTGGGCGCCACCCAGCCCGGCCACGAAGTAGCCCCGGCGGATGCGCCCCGCCTCCTCCATGGCCCGCAGCACCGGGTAGACGCCGGCGAAGCCACCGGGGATGCCCTCGCCCCGGACCGCCTCCCGGGTCACCACGCCGTGACGCTCCAGCAACGCAGCCGCGACCGCGGCGGCGCCCTCCGTCGGAGTGGCCCCGCCCCGCTCGACCAGCGACCACCGGCCCTGCGAGGTGGGCGGGCCGAGGGTCGCGAGCCGGCCGGGGCGGGGGCGGGAGCCCCTGGTCGGCGCCCGGCGACGGGCCAGGGCGCGCACGGCGGCGAACGAGTCGTTGGTCACCTCGCCGGCCCACACCAGGTCCCACAGCGCGTCGAGGGTAGCCCGGTCGTCGGCGCCGCCGAGGTCCCGGAAGAAGCGGGCGCCCCGGTCCGCCAGCAGGGAGCGGAGCCGGTCGTGCTCGGCACCCCCGGGCCGGTCGGCACCGGGCAGCGGCGCCACCGACGCGCGAGCCAGGGCGCCGCCCCGCAGATACAGCGCCACCTTGCCGTCGGAGCGCCCCAGCGGGCCGGCGCCGGTCCACAGGACCTCGCCGGCGGCCAGCAGCTCGTCGAGCAGCCGGGGCGAGTAGCCACGCACCCGGGCAGCCAGCACGTCGGCCTCCAGCACGCTGGCGGGGATGGCCACGCCCTGCAGCTGGCCGACGACCTCGAAGGTGCGGTCCAGCCCCCCCGCCCCGGCCCCGACGCCCTGCCAGGCGGGCAGGAAGCGGGCCAGCGCCTCGGCCGACGTGGGCTCCACCTCCCGCCGCAGCGCGGCCAGCGAGCGCTGGCGCAGCAGGCGCAGCACCTCGGCGTCGCACCACTCCCGGCCGCTGCCGCCCGGGCGGAACTCGCCGGCGACCAGCGTCCCGGCCCGGCCCAGTCCGGCCAGCACGGCGTCGACCCGGTCCACCGGCAGCCCGAGGCGGGCGGCCGGGTCGCCTGCGGTGAACGGCCCGTGCGTGCGGGCCCACCGGCGGACGAGCTGCTCGGCCGCATCGGGCACCGGCTCCAGGAACGCGTCGGGCACGCCGCGGGGGACGGCCGCGCCCACCCCGTCGCGGTAGCGCCCGGCGTCCTCGGCGGCGATGAGGCGGGCCTCGCCGGCCACCCGCACCTCGACCGCCCGGCGGTCCCGCACCAGGGCGTCGGCGAACGGCGACGTGCAGCGGGCGTCCAGCTCCGCCGGGGTGAGGTCGCCCAGTCGGCGCAGCAGGTCGGACGCCGCGTCGGGACTGCGGGCCCAGCGGGACTCGTCGAGGTACTGCAGCTCGGCCTCCAACCGGGCCAGGGCGGCCGGATCGATCAGCTCCCGCAGCTCGTCCGAGCCGACCAGCTCGGCCAGCATCCGGCGGTCGAGCGTAAGGGCCTGGGCCCGCCGCTCGGCCAGCGGCGCGTCGCCGTCGTACATGAACGAGGCCACGTAGGCGAAGGCCAACGAGCTGGCGAAGGGCGACGGCGCCGGCGTGTCCACCGCGGAGACCCGCACCCGGCGGGCCCTGATGTCGCCCATGAGCCCGACCAGCGCCGGCAGGTCGAACACGTCGCGGAGGCACTCCCGGTAGGTCTCCAGCAGGATGGGGAACGAGCCGTACTTCGACGCAACAGCCAGCAGATCGGCGGCCCGTTGGCGCTGCTGCCACAGCGGGGTGCGGCTGCCGGGCCGGCGCCGGGGCAGCAGCAGCGCACGGGCCGCGTTCTCGCGGAAGCGGGCGGCGAACAGCGCCGAGCTGCCCACCTGGCCCACGACCAGCTCCTCGACCTCCTCGGGCTCCAGCAGGACCGACTCCACCGGGGGCGCGTCGTCAGCCTCCGGCAGGCGTACCACCAGGCCGTCGTCGGACCAGATGGCCTGCACCTCCAGGCCCAGCCGGTCGCGCACCTTGGCCTCCACGGCCAGCGCCCAGGGGGCGTGGACCCGGGCCCCGAAGGGCGACAGCACGCAGATTCGCCAGTCGCCCAGCTCGTCACGGAAGCGCTCGACCACCACCTGGCGGTCCGTGGGGAGCAGCCCGCCGGTGGCGGCCCGCTCCTCGGCCAGGTAGGCCCGCAGGTTGGCGGCGGCCAGCGGGTCCAGGCCGCAGTCGGCGGCCAGGCGCTCGTCGGACCAGCCCTCGGCCTCGGCCACGAAGGCGCCCACCGCCCGGCCCAGCTCGTAGGGGCGGCCGACGTGGTCGCCGTGCCAGAACGGCATCTTGCCGGGCTGGCCCGGGGCCGGCGTGACGATCACCCGGTCGCGGGTGATCTCCTCGATGCGCCAGGTGGTGGCGCCCAGCAGGAAGGTCTCGCCCACCCGGCTCTCGTAGACGAACTCCTCGTCCAGCTCCCCCACCCGGCCGCCACCGGGGGTGAAGGCGCCGAACAGGCCCCGGTCGGGGATGGTGCCGCCGCTGGTCACGGCCAGCATCCGGGCGCCGGGCCGGGCGGCCAGCGTGCCGGCCAACCGGTCCCACACGATACGGGGCCGCAGCTCGGCGAACTCGTCGCTGGGGTAGCGGCCGGCCAGCATGTCGAGAACGCCCTCCAGCAGGTCGCGGCTCAGGTCGGCGAACGGCTCGGCGCCGGCCGCGACCGCGGCCACCTCCTCGACCGTCATCGTCTCGACGGCCACCATGGCCACGATTTGCTGGGCCAGCACGTCGAGCGGGTTGCGGGGCAGGGACGTCTCCTCGATCAGGCCGCCCACCATCCGCTGGGCCACCACGGCGGCCACGACCAGGTCGCCCCGGAACTTGGGGAAGATGCGGCCCTTCGAGGGCTCGCCGACCCGATGGCCGGCCCGGCCGATGCGCTGCAACCCGCTGGCCACCGACGAGGGCGCCTCCACCTGGACAACCAGGTCGATGGCCCCCATGTCGATGCCCAGCTCCAGCGAGCTGGTGGCCACGAGGGCGGGCAGCTTGCCGGCCTTCAGGGCGTCCTCGATCTCCAGCCGCTGCTCGTAGGCGAGCGACCCGTGGTGAGCCCGGACCAGCTCCTCGCCGGCCAGCTCGTTGAGTCGGGCCGACAGGCGCTCGGCCAGCCGCCGCGAGTTGACGAACACCAGCGTGGACGTGTGGGCCCGGATGAGGTCGAGCAGGACCGGGTGCATCGCCGGCCAGATCGAGTGGCGGGCCTCGGGATCGCCGGCCGCCGGGCCGACCATCAACGGGTCGCCGTCCGGCGTGCGGATGGGGCGACCCAGCTCGCCCATGTCCTCGATCGGGACGATCACCTCCAGGTCGAGCGGCTTGGACACCCCGGCGTCGACGATGGTGACCGGCCGGGGGGCGCCGGTGGCGGCGTCGCGCCCGCCAAGGAAGCGGGCGAGGGTGTCGAGCGGCCGCTGGGTGGCCGACAGTCCGATCCGGGGCGGCGACGGGCGTCCGGCGGCGGCCACCAGCCGCTCCAGTCGCTCCAGCGACAGCGCCAGGTGGGCGCCCCGCTTGGTGCCGGCCACCGCGTGCACCTCGTCGACGATGACCTGCTCCACCCCGGCGAGGACCTCCCGGGCGGCGGAGGTCAGCAGCAGGTACAGCGACTCGGGCGTGGTGATCAAAACGTCGGGGGGGCGGCGCGCCATGGCGCGCCGCTCCGACGCCGGCGTGTCGCCGGTCCGGGTGGCCACCGACACGGCCGGCAGCGAGGCGCCGGCCCGCTCGGCGGCCAGGGCGATGCCGGCCAGCGGCGCCCGCAGGTTGCGCTCGACGTCGTAGGTGAGCGCCTTGAGCGGCGAGACGTACAGGACCCGCACCGACGCCGGCGCGTCCTCGGCCCGCGGCTCGGTGAGCAGCCGGTCCAGTGCCCACAGGAAGGCGGCCAGCGTCTTGCCCGACCCGGTCGGGGCCAGGATCAGCGTCGAGCGGCCCCCGCTTATGGCGTCCCAGCCCCGCTCCTGGGCCGGCGTGGGCGCATCGAAGGTGGCATCGAACCACGCCCGGGTGTGCGGCGAGAAGCGGTCCAGCGCGGCGGCGGGCACCGCTCCCAGCGTAGGTCCGGGGCGGTGGTGTCCGGCCGTGCCCGCGCGAAACCGCCGGGAGCCGTGCTGGCTCGATGCGAGTCGTGTCGGTCACGGAGGCCGAGAACGGGCTGGGCGCGCTGCTCCTTCCGAACGAGAGGAACGGCTAGCGCCGGATGCCGTAGCGGGCGAGCGTGGCCTCGGCGCCGGGGAAGACGGCGGCCGCCGCGTCGACGAGGTCGCCGGGCCGGGCCACTCGGTGCGCGGTGCGGGCCACGTAGAGGCGCAGCACGCAGTCGACCAGGTCGGCGTCGCCCAGGGCGGCGAGGGCCTGGGCCCCCTGGACGTACACGCTGCGGTAGTACGCCGACTGGCGGCTCTCCCAGAACGACATCGGCTCACCGACCCGGTTGCGGCCGGCGGCCGGGATGGTGCGGGCCCGGAACGAGGCCAGGGTGTTCTCGACCCGGGCCTCGGCGAAACTGGCCAGCCCCTCGTCCAGCCACGGGTCTCGGCCCTGGTTGTTGGTGACGAGCCCGTAGAACCACATGTGGGCCACCTCGTGGGGAGTGGTGCGCGTCGTGGTCCCCGGCCCCTGAAGCACGTGCATGGGGTACTCGATCCCCCCACTCAGCTCGGGGGTGATGGCGAGGGAGTACGAGGGCCATGGGTAGGCCCCGTAGCGCCGGCTCAGGTCGACCAGGGCCTCGGCCACCTGGCGGAGGTAGGCGCCGGGTTGGTCGGCGATGCCGGCATGGACGCCCACGGTGACCTCGACCGGCTGGGGTGCGTCGACGGTGGTCGACGCCATGGTGAAGCGGCCCACCGACAGGGCGAAGTCCGGCACCGCGGTCGCGGTCCAGCGCCCGGCGCCGTCGGGCCTGCCGGTGGCCAGCACGTCGAGGCCGGCCGGGACCGTGATCGTCGCGGTGAAGTCGGCCGACGCCACCGTGGACGCCTCGGCAAAGCCGGTGGTCGGCGGGTCGACGGCCCAGCCGACGCCCGGCTCCCAGGCCAGGATCGGGAAGAAGGAGCCCAGCCGGACGGCGTCGCCGCTGCGGCTGATCCGATCGTTCACCGGGCCGGGCAGGTTCAGCCGCCACGGGACCACGATGTCCATCGACCGGCCCGCGGCCAGGGTCCCGCCCGGGCGGGCGACCAGGGTGGTGGCCTCGTCGATGCGGGCGTCGACCGGGCGCCCGTCGACGGCCACAGCGCCCACGTCCAGGCGGGCGCCGGCCCGGGCCAGCCGGGGGCCGTTGGGCCACAGGCGGAACACCAGCCGGTCGGTGGGCCGGTCCGGCGTGAACCGCACGCGCGTCTCGCCGACCACCTCGTTCTGGGCCGGCCGCACGTCGACGGTC
>DATLFQ010000123.1:0-7002 GCA_035540915.1 Acidimicrobiales bacterium | reverse complement strand
AACCAGTACACCCGGGCGGTCAAGGACGAGGGCAACCTCCGGGCGCTGGAGATCCTCGGCGAGGTGTTCGAGATCCGCCCACACTTCGAGTGGCGCGGACTCGGCTTCATCTCCCAGAGCGCCCTGAAGCTGCGGGACGAGTTCGCCGAGTGGGACGCCGAGTTGCGCTTCTCGGTCCCCGGCGTGCGGGTGGCCGACCCCAAGGCCTGCCAGTGCGGCGAGGTGCTCAAGGGCGTCATCAAGCCATGGGAGTGCAAGGTCTTCGGCACCGCCTGCACCCCCGAGACGCCCATCGGCACCTGCATGGTGTCGTCGGAGGGCGCCTGCGCGGCGTACTACAACTACGGCCGCTTCAACGCCAAGGCGACCCGCATTCCCGTCGCCGCCGGATGACCGATCAGGTCTCGGTCGACGGGCCGAAGCTCTCGCGAGAGGACGTCGTCCGCGACCGCATCGAGGCGTTCCGGCGCCGCAAGCCGAGGCTGCTCGACGACACGGTCAACCTGGCCCACGGTGCCGGCGGCAAGGCGTCGGCCGCGCTGGTGGAGAACGTCTTCCTCGAGGCGTTCCGCAACGACACGCTGGAGCCGCTGGGCGACGCCGCCGTGCTGCCGCTGGCGTCGGGCGAGCGGCTGGCTTTCAGCACCGACAGCTTCGTGGTCAAGCCCCGCCACTTCCCGGGAGGGTCCATCGGCCACCTGGCCGTGCACGGCACCGTCAACGACGTGGCCATGCTGGGTGCCCGCCCGGCCTGGCTCACGGCCGCCTTCGTGATCGAGGAGGGCTTCGCCATCGCCGAGCTGCGCGAGATCGTGGCCGACATGGCCGAGGCGGCGGCCGGAGCCGGGGTTGCAATCGTGAGCGGCGACACCAAGGTCGTCGACAAGGGCGCGGCCGACGGCCTCTACATCACCACCGCCGGCGTCGGGGTGATACCGCCCGGGGTCTCGCTGGACGCGCGGTCGGTGCGGGCGGGAGACAAGGTCCTGGTCTCCGGCCGCCTGGGCGACCACGGCGTGGCGGTGATCCTGGCCCGAGGCGAACTGGGCATCTCGGGCGACGTGCGCTCCGACACCGCGCCGCTGGGCGGGATGGTGGCCGACCTGCTGGCCGCGGCGCCGTCGACCCGCTGGCTGCGCGACCCGACCCGGGGAGGGGTGGCCACGGTCTGCAACGAGCTGGCCCGGGCCGCCGAGGTCCACATCGTGCTCGACGAGGCCTCGCTGCCGGTGCAGAAGGCGGTCAACGGGGCGTGCGAGATCCTCGGCATCGACCCGCTCTACGTGGCCAACGAGGGCAAGCTGGTGGCCGTCGTCCCACCGGGCGAGGTGGACGCCGCCCTGGCCGCCATGCGGGCACATCCGCTCGGGGCCGATGCCGCCGTGATCGGCGAGGTGCAGGCCGAGCCGCCCGGGGTGGTCATCATCCGGACCGGCTTCGGCGGCACCCGCATCGTCGACATGCTGGTCGGCGACCCGCTCCCACGCATCTGCTGAGGATCTGAGCCCGGTGGGCGGCCCGGAGCGACGGCGCCTCCGCGTCAGTGGGACCGTCCAGGGCGTGGGCTTCCGGCCCTTCGTCTACCGCACGGCGGTCGAGCTGGGGCTGGCCGGCTGGGTGGGCAACGACGCCGAGGGCGTCGTGATCGAGGCCGAGGGCGACCGGCCGCAGCTGGACGAGCTGGCCCGCCGGCTGGCCGAGTCACCGCCGCCGCTCGCCCGGGTCGGGGCGGTGCGCGCCAGCGACCTGCCCCCGACCGGGGAGGGCGGGTTCTGCATCGTCGAGAGCCGAGCGGACGCAGCCCCGGCCGTCGCCGTCAGCGTCGACGTGGCGACGTGCGGCGACTGCCTGGCCGAGCTGGCCGATCCGGCCGACCGGCGCTTCGGCTACCCGTTCGTCAACTGCACCAACTGCGGCCCCCGGTACACCATCATCCGGTCGATCCCCTACGACCGGCCGGCGACCACGATGGCCGGGTTCTTGATGTGCGCGCAGTGCCAGGCCGAGTACGAGGACCCCGCCGACCGGCGGTTCCACGCCGAGCCCAACGCCTGCCCGGCGTGCGGCCCGCAGCTGCGCCTGCTGTCCCCCACCGGTGAGGAGCTGGCGGTCGGGAGCGACGCGCTGGTGGCGACGGTCGACCGGCTCGCGTCCGGCGGCGTCGTCGCCGTCAAGGGGCTGGGCGGCTACCACCTCGCCGTCGACGCCGGCGACGCCGGCGCGGTGGCCGAGCTGCGGCGACGCAAGCACCGCGACGACAAACCGTTCGCGCTCATGGTCCCCGACCTGGACGCTGCGCAGGCGCTGTGCGAACTGTCGCCCGCTGCGGAGGAGGCGCTGTCGTCGCCCCGGCGCCCGATCGTCCTCGTCCCCCGGCGGCCGGGCGCCGCGGTCGCCGAAGCCGTCGCCCCGGGCCTGCCCGAGCTGGGGCTGATGCTTCCGTACACGCCGCTGCACGAGCTGCTGCTCGGGGCCCTCGGCCGCCCGCTGGTGATGACCAGCGGCAACCTTTCCGACGAGCCGATCGCCCACGTCGACGACGACGCGCTGGCCCGGCTGGGCCCGCTGGTCGAGGCCGTCCTGACCTCCGACCGGCCCATCCACATCCGCTGCGACGACTCGGTGGTCCGTGCGGCCGCGGCGGGCGGTGGCACCGTGCAGATGGCCCGCCGCTCGCGGGGCTACGCCCCCGAGCCCCTGGGCCTACCGGTGGCGGCCGGCCGCCACATCCTGGCCGTGGGCGCCGAGCTGAAGAACACCGTCGCGGTGGCCAAGGACCAGATGGTGGTGGCCAGCCACCACATCGGCGACCTGGAGCACCTGCCCGCCTACCGGTCCTTCCTGCAGGCGGTCGAGCACCTGTGCCACCTGGCCGGCGTCCAGCCCGAGGTGGTCGCCCACGACCTGCACCCGGAGTACCTGTCGACCAAGTACGCCATGGAGCTCGAACTGCCGCTGGTGGGTGTTCAGCACCACCACGCCCACATCGCGTCGTGCCTGGTCGACCACGGCCGGACCGGACCGGTGCTGGGGGTCGCCTTCGACGGCCTCGGCCTCGGCTGCGACGGCCAGCTCTGGGGCGGGGAGTTCCTCGTTGCCGACCTGTCGACCTCGCGGCGGGTGGGCCACCTCCGCCCGGTCCCCCTGCCCGGAGGCGCCCGGGCCATCCGGGAGCCGTGGCGCATGGCCCTGGCCTGGGCGCACACGGCGCTCGGCCCCGAGGCGGCCGAGCGCTACGGCGCCGGGGCCGACCCGCGGTGGGAAGCCGTGCTGGCCCTGGCCGGGCGGGCGGACACGGCCCGGACCACCAGCGCCGGCCGCCTCTTCGACGCCGTGGCCGCCCTGCTCGGCCTGCGATCGTCGATCACCTACGAGGGCCAGGCCGCCATCGAGCTGGAGGCGGCCGCCGCCGGGCAGCCTCTCGACGCCGACGGCTACCCCATGGCGGTGGCGGCTGCGGTGCTCGATCCGGGCCCGCTGCTGGCGGCCGTCGTCGCCGAGCGCGATGCGGGGGTGGCGGTCCCGGTGATCGCGGCCCGCTTCCACGCCGGCCTGGGGCACGCCACCGCCGCGCTGGCGGCAGACCTGGCCTCCCACCATCGGCTCGACACCGTCGCCCTGTCGGGCGGCGTGTTCCAGAACGCCCGCCTCACCGCGGTCGTCGCCCGGGCCGCCCGGGCCGCTGGGCTCGAGGTCCTCGTCCACGAGCGCGTTCCCCCCAACGACGGCGGCATCAGCCTCGGCCAGGCCGCCGTCGCAGCCGCCCGCTTCCCTGCCTGATCTCACCGCAACTTGGTGCCAAATCGCGCGCCAGGGCGCGCGATTTCGCACCAAGTTCGCCGCGTCCTACCGCGGTGGGGCGGCCAGGCCGATGATGGGGGCGGCGAGGCGGTTGCCGCCGAGGCTGCCGGCGAAGGGCGCGCCCTGGGCGTAGACACCGCCGTCGCCGCTGGCCAGCCAGTAGCCCTGGGAGCCGGGGGCGCCGGCGATGGCCGTCACCGGCGCCGGCAGGCGCCGGCCGCCGAGGCTGCCGGCGAAGGGTGCGTCGCCGAAGGCGAACACCCCGCCGTCGCGGGCGGTCAGCCAGTACCCGCGCCCCGACACCGTGCGCACCGCTCCGACGATCGGGCTGGCCAGGCGGAGGCCGCCCGCGGAGCCGACGAAGCGGGCGTCGCCGAAGGCGAAGACGCCGCCGTCGGCGGCGAAGAGCCAGTAGCCGCGACCGCCCGGCGTGGCCGCCATGGCGACGATGGGCCGGTTGAGCCTGGTGGCACCGAGCGACCCGTGGAACCGCGCGTCGCCGAAGGAGAAGACCCCGCCGTCCGACGCCACCAACCAGTAGCCCCCTCCGGTCGGGGTCGGCGCCATGCCGACGATCGGCGCGTTGAGCAGCCGGCCGCCCGTCGAGCCCTTGAACTCGGCGTCGCCGAAGGCGAACACGCCGCCGTCGCCGGCCACCAGGTGGTAGCCCTTGCCGGTGGGCGTGGCGGCGATGCCGACGATGGGCCGGGTCAGGCGCAGCGCCCCGGCCGAGCCGTGGAAGGCGGCGTTGCCCAGCGCGAACACGCCGCCGTCGGCGCCGGCCAGCCAGTAGCCGTTGCCGGGCACCGGCCCCGGCTTGGTCAGGACCCAGAGGCCCGAGTTCATGTCCGAGATGACGACGTGGCGTGCGGTGGTGGCCACGCCGGTGACGAACGCCTTGGCCGGCACCGTCCCGGTCGGGTCGGCGGTGTCGGGCGGCACGAAGGAGGCGATCTCCACCGGCGTCGACGGGTTGGCCAGATCGAGCACCCGCAGGCCGTCGGAGTTCCAGGCGACGTACGCCCGGTCACCCTCGGCCAGCGCGTGGTGGACCGAGTAGATGCCGCGGTAGTCCGGGGGTGGCATCAGCCGGGCGTTGGCCGTCCGGTAGTGGGCGAGCTCGACCGGCTTGCCCGGATCGGAGTTGTCGAGGATCCGCAGGCCGCCCCAGTCGCCCGGGCCGTCGACCAGCGCGCCGGTGACCCGCTGCCCGCCGGAGCACACGCCGTTGGCCACGCCGGGGCACAGCGCGCTGCGGAGCTCGTTGGATGCCGCCTGGCTGATCTGCACGCTCGGGATGTTCAGCTCGGCGTTGGGGATGAGGTCCTGGTCGAGCGGCTCGCGGGGCCACCCGACCGGGGGGTTGCCGGCCGAGGCGACCGGGCGAGCGTTGTTGTTGGTGAAGACGGCCCCCACCGACCCGAGATCCTCCATCCGCTTGTTGAAGGCGACGAAGCGGCACCCGGTCGTGAAGCGCACCTGCGCGGGCTGGAGCTCGGGGCGGGGCGCCCGGTCGGTGATCACGATGCGGCCGGCCGGGTCGGCCAGCAGCGGGTCGGGCGGGACCGGGGTGACCCGGTCGCCGGCGGTCCGGGCCGGGCAACCGCGGCCCACGTAGACGATCTCGGCGGGAATCTCGGCGTTGGGCCGGCGATAGATCTGGCTGGTGTACTTGCGGTCCATGTAGCTGTGCAGGTCCTGGCAGGCCGGCTTCTCGCCGGCCACCGACGCCGGGCTGTCGACCCGCAGCGTCGTGGTCGGCCACACCCAGTCCTCCTCGGACAACAGCGCCAGGCGCCGACCGCCCACTGTCGTCTCGGTCACCTGGGCGGCGTTGCCCTCCACCTTCCAGTCGTCGGGGAAGCGCCAGTTGCCGACGATGGTCGGGTCGGCGAGGTTGTTCACGTCCAGGGTGTAGAGGCCGCCGTCCCAGTATGCGATCAGCAGCTGGCTGCCGTCGGCGCTGAACTCGGCGTAGCGGGCGCCGGCGAAGCTGTAGCACCCGTTGCTCAGGGAGGGGTTGAAGACGGGCGCGGCACCCAGGGCCGGCCAGAAGCCGACGACGCCCGGCTTGGTGGGATCGGTGACGTCGACGATGCGGACGTCGCCGGTCGGGAAGTTGCGGTTGGTGCCGGCCGGGCGGGTCGACACCGACATGATCCGGCCGTCGCGCAGGCGCTTCAGCGCAACCGAGAACTGGTCGTTGGCGCACGCCGCCTCCCGGCCCTCGGGCCGCGGCCCGCAGGGCGGGGCTGCGGGGTCGGGGATCTCCTGGTCGGCGAAGTAGCGCCCGAGGAAGCGGGGGCGCTCGCGGTCGGAGACGTCGTAGTAGACGACGCCCCGATGGGCGAAGCTGCCCACCTGGCTCTGGCCCTGGGTGGCGAAGGCGAACGCGTCGTAGGCGCACGACGCCAGGGCGATGGCGACCAGGTCGCCGGTGAACGCCGGTGTGCTGACGTGCAGGGCGTCGACGTCCTCGGCAGCCTGGCCGAAGGCCAGCGGGATGGTGGCGCTCACGCGCGGCCTGGCCGGGTCGGACAGGTCCACCACCTTGACCGACGGCGTGGTGCACTCCGGGTCGACGTTCATCGCCATGATCCGGTTGTTGTCCTGCTGCATGGTGCTCTGCGGCACGTAGCCGGCGGTCACGATGGCGGTGTTCCCGATGACGGCGACCTCACCGTTCAGCCCCTCGCCGCCGAGGTCGCTGTGGCCGACGACGCTCAGCCCCTCGGCGATGCCGCCGGCCGGGACGGTTACCGTCCCCGGCGACTGGGCCTGCCCGGCCGCCGGCAAGCCGGCCGCTGCCGCCGCCAGCGCCAGGGCGGCAACCAGCCGCCGTCCCGCCCAGATGCGCCCACGCCGCGTCCTCGCGATACCGGTCACCGTCTGCCCCCCTGCGTTTCCGCGACGCCCCGCGGGCGCGATAGGCGGGATGCTACTTCGCGTGGCCTTCGCGTCTCCTGAACAGCCACCCGCGCCGGCTCGAGAACCGGCCGGCCCGCCCCGGTGCTACCGGGGCGGGCTGGCCAGGGCGACCATCGGGGCGTTGAGGCGGGCGCCGCCCAGGCTGCCCACGAAGGGGGCGCCGAAGGCGTAGACGCCGCCGTCCCGGCCCAGCAGCCAGTAGCCGGGTGAGCCGGGGGCGCCGGCGATGGCGCTGACCGGGGCGGCCAGGCGGCGGCCGCCGGTGGAACCGGC
>DATLFQ010000122.1:0-4269 GCA_035540915.1 Acidimicrobiales bacterium | reverse complement strand
TCCGATGCCTTTGTCATCGCGTCGGCAGCCTCGATCGCCGGGACCAGGCCCCTGGTCTCGATCATGCCGAGGGCGATGCCCATTGCCTCGCTTCTTCCGTTGCTAGCCATTCTGCTTCCTCCGTTAGGTCGTTTGAGCTCGGGTGTTACATGTGGGCTTGGACCGACTCAGTCGCGCCAGCGCTCGTCGCTCCAGTGGTCGATGATCCCGCCGATGGTCAGGTCGGTGGTGATCGCCGGATCGCCGGCGGCAAAGCGCGCCGCCGAGGTGCTGATGGTGATGACGAAGTCGCCCGGCTTTGCGCCGACCGGATCGAGCGCCACTTCGAACTCGCCCCTGTGGTCCTCGACCACACGCAGCGACTTGTCTGCGAGCGAGGGGGTTCGGTGCGTGGCGACGAGGTCGCAGGCGACCCGTTGGATGTTCATCGTCGTGCCCTACCTCCCGCCGACGTGGCGGGTCGGCCGTCGTCCGGGCTCTCGTCGTCCCAGTAGTCGATGATGCCGACGATGGTCAGGTCGCTCGGGTAGTCCTTGCTCCCGGCGGCTTCGCGCGCCGCCGAGCTGCCCACCGCGATCACCCAGTCGCCCGGCTTGCAGCCGACCGGGTCGACCGCCACGTGCTTGCCCCCGCCCTTGCGCTCCTGGACGACAAGGAGCCGGTGGTGGTCGAGCCCCCCGATGCGGGCGGTGGCGACCAGCGTGCCTTCGACTCGGAAGATCTTCATCGCCGTGCCTCCTCGAGCGGCGCGCCGGCCGGGCGCGGTCCGCCGTCGTCCTCCGCCTCGACCATTTCCAGGCACGAGCCACCCCGGGCCCGGACGACCCCTTGGATGACGAGGCCGGCGGGGCCGGCCTCGCCCGCGTAGCGGGCCTCGATCGCGTCGGCCAGGCGGCGGGCTCTGACCTGCGCCCTGGCACGGGCGCCCGGGATGCGCTCGTCGTAGGAGACGTGCACCAGGACCGGCACCGCCAGCCCCTGAGGGCCGTTCGTCCTCCTGAGGATGCCGATGCCGATGTCGAGGTCGACCGCGCCCTCCTCGAGCGTGCGCGTCTGGGCCTGGAAGGCGAGGTTGCGCAGCTGGACGTCGTCCATCGCGTCGCCGACCACCACCAGCCGCTCGGTGTGGCCGGGATCCGAGTACGTTCCGCCGTTCCGTCTGCGCACCGCGTCGACCTGGCCGATGTTGTTCTTCAGCAGGTAGCCGCAGAGCCAGCGCATGCCCTCGGTGGCGGCGTCGGCCGCGTCCACGCCGGTGCAGTCGGCGACCGCCTGGCGGATGAACTCCTTGGCGGCCTCACGTTGGAGGCCGGCGGTCTGCTCGTAGAGCGTGGCGCTGGAGACGAAGCGGTCCACGCTCGTGGCACCGCCGGCATCGGGCACGTGGACGCGGATGGCGTCGGTGTCGGTGTCCACGCCCACGAGCAGGGTGGCCACGGCCGCCTCGCAGCACTGGGTGGACTCGACGGCGCCCTCGAACTCCCGGAGCCGCTCCAGCAGCGCGGTCGCGGCCCGCACCTCGTCACTGCCGTGCGCGGCGCAGCCCTGGTGGCGCGGGTCGACGCTGCTGAAGTGGTAGAGCCCGATCTTCAGGTAGCGCGTGGGCTCCCCGGCGTCGTTGGGCCAGCCCTCGCGCCAACGCCGCAGCTCCACGCCCTCCCAGCGGTGCAGCGCGTCCTCGACGTCGAACATCGCGCCGGCGGACGAGTCGTGCCACACCACCACCGCAGGTGGCACCCGCAGGATGAAGTCCACCGCCCCCCCGAGGCGGCCGTCGGCGCAGGAGGTGATGTCCACGGCGTGGAAGCCGAACCGCCGGATCAGCACCTCGGCGCTCTCGCCCTCGTCGAGCAGGCGCGCCAGGTTCCGGTCGAACTCGCGCTCCACCAGGTTGCGGAAGGTCCCCAGCACGCAGCGGGCGTGGATGCGACCGAGGGCGAGAGGCGCGCTCCAGGACGACTCGAGCTCGGCCGCGGGGATGTCGACCCCGAGCGATTGCGCCAGCTCGCGGTGCGCCTGCTCGGGAAAGGCCTCGTCGAACTGGCGCGGCGCCAGCCGGCTCAGGACGGGTTGGATGAGGGCGAAGGCGGCGGCGATCTCCTCGGCCCGCTGCTGCAGCGCGGCGCTGAGGGCGGGATCGTCGAGCGGATGCCCGCCCGCCGGCCGGCTGAACGCGGCCCCGTCGCCCCGGGCCGGGCGGCCGGGCGGCGACGCCACGGTCACGACCGCGCCGGGGGTCGGCCAGGCCGGAGCCTGGTCCCAGGGCGCGAGCCAGCGCCCGTCGGGCTGGAGCAGGGACTTCATCCCCGGGCCCCGCCGGAGAGGGTGATCCGCGCCGCCGCCTTGTCACTCCAGCCGGAGAGGCCGGTGACGTTCTGGTGCTGGCGCGGCGCCCCGGGCGTGGCCAGCTCCTGGAACTTGCGTGCCCCGGCCCACGCGTGGGGCTCGCTGCCGCCCTCGCTGGGGTTGCGGCCGGAGGCGATGTAGCCCTCGGTGCCGGTGACCCGGTCGTTCGACGTCCACGCCGACCCGGTGACCGTGCGGCCCTCGGTGCGCCCCTCACCCGTGATCGCCGGCTGCCTGCCCTCACGCTGGACGCGGGGCCGGAACAGGAACTCGTTGTTGCCGGTGACCATGCCGTCGCCGACCGCGAAGGACCCGGTGATGCTCCCGTTCACGCTGGGAGGCGGCGGCGCTTCGCCGGTGTCGGGCGCGGCCGCACCCTCGGCCTGGCGCCGCGCCAGGGCCACCGGGAAGGCCTGCGAGCCGGCCCAGTCGTCGCCGACCGGCTCGGCCGGCCGAACGTCGCCGTAGTAGGACGTCCCGGTGACGGCCCGGTGCTGGCCCCGCTCGGTGCCGGTGACGCCCTTGGCGGGCATGGGGAGGTCGCCGGTGACGGCCACGCCGCCCGGCCGGACGTCGAGACGCCGGGCCGCGGACCGGCCCTCGTCGGACTCGCACCAGCCGAAGACGGTGGACGGCCCCTGGTAGGGCGTGCCGGTCACGGGTCGGCAGGAACCCGGTTCGTCGCCGGTGACGCCGGAGCGGTGCTCCACGCTGGGACCGGTGACGCGCTGACCACCCCAGGTCTGTGCCTCGGTGACCTTGCCGGCGGTCACCGGGTCCAGGCGCCCCCGGTTGACGTGCGCGGCCGGCGCCGTACCGCCGCCGATGCCGCCGCACTCGCTCGAGTACGACGAGAGGTGCTGGTACTGGTCCCCGGTGATCGGCCGGCAGGAGCCGGCCTCGTTGCCGGTGACGCGCCCGCTGCGGCCGACGGCGGTGCCGGTGACGGCCAGCCCGCCTTCGGTGTTCTCCAGCGACCGCCAGTCCCCGTTCACGGCCACCGCCGTGCCGGGCTGGGGCACCAGCCTGGTCCCGACCGCGGACGCGCCGTGCGGGTCGGCCCGGCGCGGGAACTGCGTCGAGCGGTAGGTGCCCTCGCGGCGTGGGGTCAGGTCGTCGTCGAACTTCTGGTCGGCCTCGCCGGTGATGGAGAGGTGCTCGCCGGCCTCGTCACCGGTGATCGGCACCTTGCTGCGGACCGTGGTGCCCGAGACGACGAGGCCCTGCGGCGTGCGCACCATCCCGACC
Source organism: Acidimicrobiales bacterium (assembly GCA_035540915.1). Lineage (GTDB taxonomy): Bacteria > Actinomycetota > Acidimicrobiia > Acidimicrobiales > DATLFQ01. The sequence continues at coordinate 675 of DATLFQ010000122.1, read as the reverse complement.
TTGGCACCGGTGCCCATGGCGGGAGCCGACCCGTCGGCGGCGACGTACTGGGTGCCCGAGACCGGGAGCGCGGCACCGGCCTCGTCGCCCGTGACCCGCACGCCCGGGCCGATCCGCAGCCCGGTCACGTGCTGGCGGCCCTGGGTGGGGGACACGATGACCTTGGGAGGGTGCGAGACCCGGCCCTCGCGCTGGGGCCGGCCGACCGCGGCGGCGCCGAACTGGCTCGTCTCGGCGCGCCGGGCCCGCGCCTGCTCCCGGCCCGAGCCGGTGCCGTCGGCCCGCACCGTCTCGGCCGCGGGTGGCGCGCCGGGGCCGGCCGGAGCCGCCGGCGGGGCGCTCCGGGTGCCCAGCGCCTGCTTGCCCTGCGACAGCTGGCGGCGGCGCTGCATGGAGAGGGCGCGGCCGATGTGGGCGTCGGCCACGCCGTCGGTCGCGGCGGCCGTTTGCTTGGGGGCCGGCGGCTCGCCCTGGCGATCGGGAGCGGCGGCCGGGGTGCCGCCGCCGTTCAGCGCCTGCTGGCCCTGCGAAAGCTGGCGGCGGCGCTGCATGGAGAGGGCACGGCCGATGTGGGCGTCGGCCACGCCGTCGGTCGCGGCGGCCGTTTGCTTGGGGGCCGGCGGCGCGCCCTGCCCGCTGGGGACGGGGGTCGGCGTCCGGGCGGCGCCGCCGTTC
>DATLFQ010000121.1:0-2298 GCA_035540915.1 Acidimicrobiales bacterium | reverse complement strand
CAACCGAGCCGTGACCCGCACGAAGCGATTCCGAGCTGCCGTTTGTTGGGAGGGCGTCGCCGACCTGCGGTCGCTCGACGAGACAAGCTTGGACTTGCAGTCGCGGTGGCGCGGAGGCACACCCGATGAGATGCCTGAGCGTTGGAGCGCAGCTAGCCCCCTCGACCGATCGGAGCGGGTCGACACGCCTGTCCTCCTGTACTACGGCGCCCTCTCGAACCTCGTCGGCCAGGCAGGCACCTGGTCGGCTGCGCTTCGCGCGGCCGGCGCCAAAGCTGAGGTGGTGATCGATCCAGCCGCGGGCCACACCTTCAGCACGGTTGCAGGCGCAGAGGCGTTCCGTGCGCGCGTCGGCAGGTGGTTTCTCAACCACTGACAAGCACGGGAGCCCCGACCGCTTGCCGAAGCGCCGATCGTCGCGCTTCCGGTCGGTCCAGTGCGCTTCGAAGCGAGCATTCTGTTGCGCCACCACGGCCCAGGCGATGCCTCCGCCCTGCGCTCCGGCCGGTGCAGCGCTAGGAGCGGAAGAGGATGCGGTAGGTATATGCGCGACGCGGGTATGAGCGACGTACTAGTGGAGCCCCCTCGGCGGGCCAGGCGAACGGAGAGACGAATGCGAAAACTTGTCGCGGCCATGGGCCTCGGCGCTGTGGTGGCCATCGGGCCCGCGGCGCCTGCTGGCGCCATGCATACAGGAGGTGGGTGCCCGCACGGCGTTACTGCGCACGCCCACGCCACCGTCCCGCACCGCACTGAAGGGAACCACAGGGCGCACCAGAGCATTCCGTACTGTCCCCCCCACGATGCTCCGCGGCACAAGGACGTCAGCGACGGCCACGCGCCCTGACATCGAGGGCACAGGCCATTCGTCGCCTCGTGCATGCAGCAGCGCGCGACGCGCCGTTCTCCGCGCTTCCCGTCGTCCTGGCAACCGCGTTCTCGGGCGCGCGTTCGGTGCGCTCGCTGCCGAGTGCACCGCACCCGAGCCGTCGATCTGGCGCGTCGGTGCTGAGGGATCCTGCTAGCCGCCGGCGATCGCAACGCCGCCAGCGGCCGCTCCGATCCCGAGCGCGCACGATACTGCCACGTACAGCGCGGCGAGCCATAGGCGGTCCTGCTCGGTGAGCGCCACGGCGTCACGGGCGAAGCTCGAGAACGTCGTGTAGGCGCCGAGGCCGCCCACGCCCAGGATCGTCAAGGCTGGCGGTGTCAGCTCCGACAACAGACCGAGCAGGAACGATCCGGTGACGTTGACGACGATGGTGCCGACCGCGAGCCCGTCGTGGTGGTTCCACCGCCGTCCCGCCTCGGCTCGCGCGAGCGCACCCACGGCCGCGGCGGCCGCGAACGCGACAACGGTGATCACGGCTCCTCCTCCAACGGAAGCGTGACGGCGCGCACGCGTCGCAGGGCGCCCGCTCCGGCCGTGACCCCGGCGATGGCGGCCGCGACAGACGCCACGCAGTAGATGGCCGCGAACCAGGTGTCGCCATCACGGGCGAGGTTCACGACCTCGAGCGAGAACGTCGAGAACGTCGTGAGCCCACCGCAGAAGCCGATTCCGCCAACGTCGTGCAGCAGCAGGCGGGCTGAGGGATGGGACCATTCCTCGGCCAGCAGTACGCCGAGAAGCACCGACCCGGCAAAGTTGAGCGCGAACACCGGCCACGGGAACTGACCCGCCTCGACCGAGGTCACCACCGCCCACCGCAGGCCGGCGCCCGCTGCACCGCCGATGGCGATGGCGGTCACCCGCCGTCGGTCCCAGGTGCCTCGCATGCCGCCCAGCCTGCCCTTCATCGGGAGAGATGACCGCGATGGGTGTGGTGGTCGATGTGGTCGCGCTGCTCGCCGGTGTCGCCATCATCGTGTGGGGCGCGGAAACCTTCGCTGAGCATCTCGCGTCGGCCGCCGCCCGCCTGGGCGTGACGAGCTTCGCCCTTGCGCTGTTGCTGGCCGGCGCCGAGCCCGAAGAGCTGGCTACGGCGGTCGCAGCCACCGTGCGCGACTCGCCGGCGATCGCGTTCGGTGACGTCATCGGCGCCAACGCCGCCATATGCCTGGTCGCGCTCGGCGTCGGCGCGGTCGTCGCCCCGCTCCCGTTCGGCACCCGGGTGCGCCGCTACGCCCTGTTCGGCATGCCCGTCGGCGCCGTCTCGGTCCTGGCGGCATGGGACGGCCGCGTCGACGCCGAGCGCGACCAGGCATATGGCGGCGTTGGCGCCGATGACGTCACCGAACGCGATCGCCGGCGAGTCGCGCACGGTGGCTGCGACCGCCGTAGCCAGCTCTTCGGGC
>DATLFQ010000120.1:0-15372 GCA_035540915.1 Acidimicrobiales bacterium | reverse complement strand
GCCGGCGCCGACCAGGAGGCCGGCGCCGCCGGCGGCACGAGCCGAAGCGCGGGCCTGGCGAACGACGACGCCACCTTTTCGATCGCCCCCGTGACGATCGAGTACCGCCTGGCCGGCCCGCTGCCCGAACTGGCGGGCACGGCCCCGGCCTACCGCCTCGGGTCGACGACGAGCCGGGCCGAGGTGGCCCGCCTGGCCAAGGCGTTGGGCCTCGATGGCGAGGTGGTCGAGCAGCCCGAGCGCTACGTCGTCCGGGCCGGGAACCGCGAGCTCAGCGTCGAGCGCCAGCCCGGCCTGCCCTGGAACCTCGGCTTCACCTGCATGGACACGCCGGTCAGTTCCGACGCCGGCCCCGAGACGGCGGTGAAGTGCGCGGTGGCCTCGGGTGAGCTGAACGTGACGGCCGACGATCGCGCCGTCAGCGGCTCCGCCCGCCCGGCGCCGGCCGCCGCGCCCCCCGGCGCCGAGCCCGCCGAGGCGGGCGACCCCGACCGGCCGCCGGTCTCGGTGCTCCCGGTCCCGGCGCCCTGCCCTCCCGACGCGGCCGACTGCCTGATCGTCGAGCCCGGCGTGGCGCCGCCCCCCCTTCCGCCTCGGCCCGCCGACTTGCCCTCCCGGGCCGGGGCGGAGGCTCGGGCCAAGGCGCTGTTCGCGGCGCTCGGCACCGGCCTCCAGGGATTCGAGATCAGCGACGGGTTCGATGCCTGGTACGCCTCGGTCCAGCCCACGGTCGGCGGCCTCACAATCGGGTGGGCGACCAGCGTCGCCATCGGCCCCAAGGGCGTCGTCCAGTGGGCCAACGGCTTCCTGTCCACGCCCGAGCGCATCGGCGACTACCCCCTGGTCGGCGTCAAGCGGGGCTTCGAGCGCCTCCAGGAGATGAGCCGGCGCTGGTCGGGCGGCGGTGGCCGCAGCGGTGGCGACGTCATCGAGCCGCTGGTGCTCGGCGCCCCGGTGCACGGTGCTCCCGAGCCGGCCGTCGACCTGCCGGCGGTGCAGTCGCCGGTCGGCGGGCCCCCGTCCGGCGAGCCGTTCGTCCAGACCGTGAGGACGGCCCGGCTGGGCCTGCAGTTCCTGGGGAACCGCCTCGTCCCGGTCTACGTCTTCGAGCTGGTCGACGGCGGTACCGCCGAGGCGCCGGCCGTGGTCGACGAGCTGCTGGAGGAGCACCGGATCGCCGACCGGTAGCCTGGGGCGCCGTGTTCGACTCCCTGTCCGACCGCTTCGAGGGCATCTTCGGCCGGCTGCGAGGCCGGGGGCGCCTGGGCGAGGCCGAGGTCGACGAGGTCCTGCGCGAGATCCGCCTGGCGCTGCTCGAGGCGGACGTCAACTTCCTGGTCGTCAAGAAGATGGTCGCCCGCATCCGGGAGCGGTGCATCGGTGCCGACCTGTCCCAGAGCCTCACGCCGGCCCAGCAGGTCATCAAGATCGTCCACGAGGAGCTGGTCACCATCCTCGGGGGCACCGCCCTCAAGATCACCTTCGCCTCCAAGCCGCCCACCGTCGTCCTGTTGGCCGGCCTCCAGGGCTCGGGCAAGACGACCACCGCCGGCAAGCTGGCCCGGTGGTTCAAGCAGCAGGGCCGCCAGCCGATGCTGGTGGGAGCCGACCTCCAGCGCCCGGCCGCCGTGGAGCAGCTGCGGGTGCTGGCCGGCCAGGTCGGCGTGCCCGTCTTCAGCGAGCCGACCAACCCGGTGGAGGTTGCGGCCAAGGGGCTGGCCGAGGCGCAGCGCCTGGGTCGCGACGTGCTCATCGTCGACACCGCCGGGCGGCTGTCCATCGATGCCGCCCTGATGGACGAGGTGCGGCAGGTCTCGGCCCGGGTGTCGCCGCACTACACGTTCCTCGTCATCGACGCCATGACCGGCCAGGACGCCGTGACCACCGCCGAGGCCTTCCACGCCACCTTGGAGCTGGACGGGGTCATCCTCACCAAGCTCGACGGCGACGCCCGCGGTGGTGCCGCCCTGTCGGTCAAGGAGGTGGTCGGCCGGCCCATCGCCTTCGCCTCCATGGGCGAGAAGCTGGCCGACCTCGACACCTTCCACCCCGACCGCATGGCCAGCCGCATCCTCGGGATGGGCGACGTCCTCACCTTGATCGAGAAGGCGGAGGAGGCCTACGACAAGGAGGAGGCCGAGCGGGCGGCGGCGGCCCTGATGGAGGGCCGCTTCACGCTCGAGGACTTCCTCGAGCAGATGCAGCAGATCAAGAAGATGGGGCCGCTCCAGGGGATCATCGGTATGCTGCCCGGGCTCCCCAAGGAGTTGAAGCAGGCCCAGATCGACGACAAGGAACTGGGCCGGCTGGAGGCGATCATCCGGTCGATGACGCCGGCGGAACGGATCGATCCGTCGACCATCAACGGGTCGCGGCGCCTCCGCATCGCCAACGGGAGCGGGGCGACGACCTCGGAGGTCAACGCCCTGTTGAAGCAGTTCAAGGAGATGCAGCGGATGATGAGCCAGATGGGGCTCGGCCGCCGCCTGAAGAAGGGCAGCAAGAAGGGCAAGAAGGGCGGCCGAGTGACCCCACCCAAGGTCGCCGCCCTGCCGAGAGACTTTCCCAGGGACATGACAGGACTCGACCTGCCCGGAACCAACACGCCGGGGATCAAGATGCCAGGAGGCAATCAGTGGCCGTGAAGCTCCGCCTGATGCGGGTGGGCAAGAAGAAGCAGCCGACCTACCGGCTGGTGGCGGCCGACGCCCGCTCGCCGCGCGACGGGCGGTTCATCGAGATCGTGGGCACCTACGAGCCCCGGGCCGAGCCGTCGCGCGTCACCATCGACAACGGCAAGGCGGTGGCCTGGCTGCGCAAGGGCGCCCAGCCCACCGAGCGGGTCGAGAAGCTCCTGCGCATCAGCGGCGCCTGGGACGAGTTCAAGGGCACCTCCTCGTGAGCGACGCCGGCCTCCCGGACGAGGACCTGGACGACGAGGACCCGGAGGACGACGACGACCGGGGCAACCGGGTCGTCGGCGCCGTTCCCCAAACCGTCCTGGAGTACCTCGCCCGCCGGATCGTCGACGACCCCGACAGCGTGGTGGTGGAGGTTTCCGAGGGTCGCAACCGCATCGACCTGCGCCTCAACGTGGCGCCCGACGACATGGGCAAGGTCATCGGCCGCCGCGGCCGGACGGCCCAGGCCATCCGCACCGTGGTGCGGGCGGCCGGCGCCCGTGAGGGCGTGGAGGCCAGCGTCGACATCGTCGACTAGGTGACGAGGTGACCACCGAGGGGCCGGCCCTGCTGGAGGTCGGCACCGTGGCCCGGGCCCACGGCTTGCGCGGTGAGGTGATCGTGGCCCTGGTCACCGACCGGCTGGAGCGCCTCGACCCCGGGTCGGTGCTCGCGAGCGACCGGGGCGATTTGACCGTCCTGTCGGCCACGCCGCACCAGGGCCGCTGGATCGTCGCCTTCGCCGGCGTCTCCTCGCGGGACGCGGCCGACGCGCTGCGCGGCGTGGTGCTGTCCGCCCCGCCGCTTGACGACGAGGACGCGCTGTGGGTCCACGAGCTGGTCGGCCGGTCGGTGGTCGGCCTGGACGGCACGGGGCACGGCCGGGTGGTGGCGGTGGAGGCCAACCCGGCCAGCGACCTGCTGGTACTGGAGGGCGGCGGCCTGGTGCCCGTGCGGTTCGTGGTCGACCGGCGCGACGGCCAGGTCGTGGTCGACGTGCCCCCCGGCCTCCTGGACTGAGGATGGCGCCGGCCCGGATCGACGTCTTCACCATCTTCCCGGCGATGGTCGACGCCTACCTGAACGAGAGCCTGCTCGGCCGAGCCCGGCGCGCCGGTCTGCTGGACGTCACCGTCCACGACCTGCGGTCGGGAGCGACCGACGCCCACCGCAGCGTCGACGACGCGCCGTTCGGCGGCGGGGCCGGCATGGTCCTGGCGCCCGGGCCGGTGTTCGCGGCCGTGGAGGCCGTTGCCCCGCCCCGGCCTCTCCTGCTGCTCGGGCCGGCCGGGCGCCGCTTCGACCAGGCTCTGGCCCGGGACCTGGCCGCCACCGCCGCGGACGGCGGGTTCTCGCTGCTGTGCGGGCGGTACGAGGGGGTCGACCACCGGATCGTGGAGCACCTGGTCGACGAGGAGCTCTCGGTGGGCGACTACGTGCTGGCCGGCGGGGAGTCGGCCGCCCTGGTCGTGATCGAGGCCACCGCCCGGCTGGTCCCGGGGGTGCTGGGCAACGCCGCGTCGAGCGAGTCCGAGAGCTTCACCGACGGCCTGCTGGAGGAGCCGCAGTTCACCCGCCCGGCCGACTTCCGCGGGTGGCAGGTGCCGGCGGTCCTGCGGTCGGGCGACCACGAGAAGGTGGCCGCCTGGCGGCGGGCGGCTGCGCTGGACCGCACCCGCCGGCTGCGGCCCGACCTGCTGGCGGCCCGGGGCGGCCTGGCCCCCGAGGAGGTGCGGCTGCTGGAGCTGCACGGCTATCCTGGGTGCTCCCCAGGCACCTCCGCCGAGGAGTTGCCGCGCTCGTGAAGGCCACATCATGAACCCCACCGACCTGGTCGACCGCAGCAGCCTGCGGGACGACATCCCCGCCTTCAAGCCGGGGGACAACGTGAAGGTCCACGTGCGCGTCGTCGAGGGAAACCGCGAGCGCATCCAGGTCTTCCAGGGCGACGTCATCGCCCGCCGAGGCGACGGGGTCCGCGAGACCTTCACCGTGCGCAAGGTGAGCTTCGGCGTCGGCGTCGAGCGGACGTTCCCGGTCCACTCGCCGGTGGTGGCCAGGATCGAGGTCACCCGCATCGGCGACGTCCGCCGGGCGAAGCTCTACTACCTCCGCGAGCGGTCCGGTAAGGCGGCCAAGATCAAGGAGAAGCGGTCGGCTCGCTGACCCAGTTGACCCGCACGCCGGCAGCGGCCGACGGCCGGGCCGGACCGGCCCGCGTGGTCCTGGAGCTGCTCGCGCTGTTCGGGGCGGCGGCGCTGCTCGCCTTCGGCATCAAGTCCTTCGTGGCCCAGGCGTTCTACATCCCGTCGGGGTCCATGCTGCCGGAGCTGCAGATCAACGACCGGGTGGTGGTCTCCAAGCTGGCCTACCGGCTGCACGACCCCCGGCGCGGGGACATCGTCGTCTTCGACTGCCCCGAGAAGGCCTGCCCGCCGGCCGCCCGGAACTCCGGCGGGAACGCGGTCGGTCATTGGCTCCGCAGCGTCGGGCGGGCCGTCGGGCTGGTCCAGCCGTCGGCGCAGGAGTTCATCAAGCGGGTGGTCGGCCTGCCCGGCGAGCGGGTCGAGGCCCACGACGGCGACGTCTTCGTGGACGGGCGCCGCCTGGTGGAGCCGTACCTGCCGGCCGGCACCGCGACGGGCGACTTCGGTCCCGTCGAGGTGCCTCCGGACCACCTGTTTGTCATGGGCGACAACCGGCCTTCCTCGACCGACAGCCGCGTCTTCGGCCCCATCCCCCGCTCCAACGTCGTGGGCCGGACCATCGTGCGGGTCTGGCCGCCCGCCTCGGCCGGGTTCCTGTGACCGGCGCGCATCTACGATGAACCGGATGAGCGGAACCCGATGAGCTCGGACCCGATGAGTTCCGACCGATGAGTGCGGAGGACCTCGAACGCTACGAGACCGAGATCGAGCTCCAGCTCTACCAGGAGTACCGGTCGGTCCTGTCGCTGTTCCGTTACGTGGTCGAGACCGAGCGGCGGTTCTACCTGGCCAACGACGTGAAGCTCGAGCCCTGCGCCGACGGGTCCCGGACCTACTTCGAGATCGAGCTGGGCGACGCCTGGGTCTGGGACATGTACCGCCCCGCCCGCTTCGTCTCGTCGGTCCGGGTGGTCACGTTCAAGGACGTGAACGTGGAGGAGCTTCCCGAGAAGGACATCTGAGGGGGCCGTGACCGCCTCCGATCCACGCCGGGCGCTGGGGGCCAGCGGCGAGGACGCGGTCGCCGCCTGGTACGAGGCGCACGGCTACGAGGTGGTGGCCCGCAACTGGCGTTGCCGGGACGGTGAGCTGGACCTCATCGTGCGCGAAGGCCGGCGCTTCGTCTTCTGCGAGGTGAAGACCCGGACCACCGACGCCTTCGGCACGCCCGTCGAGGCAGTCACCCGGGACAAGCAGATGCGCCTGCGGCGCCTGGCCGCCCGCTGGCTGATGGACGCCCCCACCCGCCCCCGTGAGATCCGTTTCGACGTGGCGTCCGTGACGGGCGGCACCATCGAGGTCCTCGAAGGGGCGTTCTGATGGCGGCGCGTCGCTGCCGGTCGAGCCGGCCGAACGGCAGCTCGTCGTGACCCGGGGCGGGCCGGCCACCACCGACGGCGAGGTGATCGTCGAGGTCGGCGGGACCTCTCGGCACCGTCCGCCGGGCGGGGATCGCCGCAGGTGGCGTTCACGGTGACGGTCACGCCCGACGAGGGCGTCCGGCCACCGCAGAGGGGGCGGTGGCCCGCGATAACGCCCCGGGCGTCCCGCCGGCCGGCGGTCGCCGGGGCCCTGGCCGCGGCGGTCGTGGCGGCGATCGGGCTCCGGCTGACCCTCCTGGCCCCGGCGGAGGACGCAGGCGCCGCACCGGCCCCGGCCGCCGCGGCGCTGGACGCAGCGGGGACCGAGGACCCCGAGTGCGCGGCCGCCGGTCACCTCGCCGGCCGCGTCAGCGGCCGGACGCCCGACCAGGTCCCACAGCTGCCGGCCGACTACTCGTTCTTCGACCTGGCCGACGACGGATGCACGCCGGTCCGCTGGAACCCGTGCGAGCCGGTCCACTTCGTCGTCAACCCGGCGCAGGCGCCGCCGACCGGCGTGGACGACGTGCGGGAGGCGTTCGCACGGATGGGGGAGGTGACCGGGATCACCTTCGTCGACGACGGCGTCACCGACGAGGAGGGCGGCCGGCGCCGGGCCCGCTACCAGCCCGGGCGCTACGGCGAGCGGTGGGCGCCGATCCTGGTCTACTGGCAGCGCGGGGCGGAGCGGGACGGGAACACCCAGGTCGTCGGTGGTGGCATCCCCAGCCAGGTGGGAGGCGTCTACGTGACGGGGGTGCTGTTCCTGAACGCCGATGCGGTGACCGACTTCACCACGAACACGCCCGTCGCCGGCGGCTTCGGGCCCGACCACGGGGGCGCCGGCCCCATCGGCCCGGCCGGGGTCACCTGGGGCCGGGTGATCCTTCACGAGGTCGGCCACCTGATGGGCCTGAGCCACGTCCGAGACCCGCGGCAGCTCATGTATCCCGAGACGGCCGAGCACACCACCCGGCCGGCGCAGTTCTCCGACGGCGACCTGGCCGGCCTGCGCCACCTGGGCGCCGCTGCCGGCTGCTTGGCGACGCCGGCACCGGCGGCCTGAGCCTCGGTCGCGGCCGAGGCTCAGGCCGCCTGCGCCCGGATGCCTCCCGCGCGAACCGCCCCCGTCGACGGCTGGGATCGCTGGTACCGGAGCCGCTGATCCTGGAGCCACTGGTACTGGAGCCACTGGTACTTCGGGATCAGCACGCGCCGGTAGTACATCCACGCCGTCACCAGCGCAGCGAGGATGCCGGCGCCGAGCAACGGGAACGCGAGCCAGTACGTCCACACCACAGCTGCGCTCATCGTCACCTCCAGCGGCTTGCGACGTGCCGGTCGGTCAGCGAAGCTCGATCCGCCGCGGGCGGTCGTGCTCCGCCTTCGGGACGCGGATCGTGAGGACGCCGTCGTCCAGGCGCGCCTCGGCGCTGGCGTCGTCGACACCGCCGGGTAGCGAGACCTCGTAGTGGAACCGCCCGATGGTTCGCTCCCGCCGGCGCAGGATCCCGACCCGCTCCCGGTCCTTGCGTTCCCCGGTGACCGTCAGGCGTCGGCCTGCGATCTCCACGTCGAGATCATTCCTCTGCACGCCGGGCAGCTCGATCTCCACGGTGTAGCCGTCCGCCGTCTCCTCGACGTCGGCCACCGGCGTGAACGCGCCGCCGAGCAGGCTCGGCACCTGCCGCCACGAGCTGACGTAGCGCTCGAGCTGGCGGTGCAGCCGGTCGAGTTCGCCCAACGGGTCCCAGCCGCGCCGCCCGTTCGTGTGGTCGTGCTGGTCCACCGCACCTTCGTGATGGCGTCGAACAGGAAGAGCCACCGTCACCACCTCCTCTGCTGCATCTGTGGTGGCAGTCGAGGTCCATCAGTGCGGCATTTCCGACAGTCTCCGAGAGAGATCTATTCCCGGAGTGGGGGCTGAGGGAGCGCCGAACCGCGGCCGGCGGCCTCAGAAGCAGAGGGCGCCGACCTCGAGGTCGAGCACGCCGCAGTCCTCCTCGCCGTCAACGTGGTCGTAGAGCCGGCGGAGCGCCTGGCGGTCGACGGCGTCGGGCGCCTCGGTGCCGCCCAGCGCGTGCATGACCGAGCGCTCGCGGGAGCTGTGGGGCAGGCCGAGCACGTGGCCCACCTCGTGGGCGGCGATCACCCGGCGCCGGGCGTCGTCGAGCCGGCAGTCCCGGCACAGCTCCACCACCGCGCCGGCGGTGTGGGAGCGGCCGAGCAGCACCCGGGCGACGCCCTGGCGGTCGGCGTGCTCCAGATCGCCGAGGTCGGCCTGGCGGGCCAGGCAGAAGCCGATGCGCGGCCCGTCCGCCTCGCACGGGCCGGTGCCGGTCTCCCAGCGCAGGCGCAGGCCGGTGCCGCCGGCCACCCGGTTCCACACCTCGGCGGCGCGCCGGGTGGCATCGTGCCACGCCGGGTCGCCGGTCCGGTCCACCAGGACCAGAACCCGCCGGCCGGTCGCCCAGTGGTGCCCGCCCTCGAAGCGGCCGAGCGCCGCGGCGACGCTGTGGTCGAAGGCGAGAGCTAGGCCGGCGGCGAACACCACCGCATTGGCCAGGCGCAGGATGCGGTACAGCGATGGCGGCGACGTCATGCGAGTTCTCCGGAGCCACTGGCTCGTTCGATCGAGGCGGGTTCGATGACCGACCCGTACCCGGCCCCACCCCGGCGGCACGTCCGAACCTACCGGCGGCCGCCCCTTTTCAGGGCCGCGCCCGGCGGCTACAGTCCGGGCCGCTTCGAGTGGCCGGCGGCACTGGCCCTCCTCTGTGTCCCTGGACGAGGAGGCCCGCCGTGCTCGCCAGCATCCCCTCCGCCACCCTGCTCGGCGTCGACGGCCGGCCGGTTGTCGTCGAGGTCCACGTCTCCAACGGGCTGCCCGGGTTCGCCATCGTGGGCCTGCCCGACGCCGCCTGCCGCGAGTCGCGGGACCGGGTACGGGCCGCCCTCCTGTCCAGCGGCCTGCCCTGGGTGCTCAAGCGGGTGACGGTGAACCTGGCGCCGACCGGCGTGCGGAAGGGCGGGGCCGGGCTGGACGTGGCGGTCGCGGTCGGCCTGCTCGTGGCGGCCGGCGAGCTGGCCGCAGAGGCGGTGTCGGGCCTGGCCTTCCTGGGCGAGCTGGGGCTGGACGGCGCCCTTCGTCCCGTGCCCGGCATGGTCCCCATGGTCGACGCCCTCGCCAGCCCGGTGATCGTCGTCCCGGCCGCCAGCGCAGCGGAGGCCGCCGTCGTCGGCCGCCACGAGGTGCGGGTCGCCACCACGCTGCGGGCACTGGTCGACGCGCTGGCCGGCCGCTCGCCGTGGGAGGACCCGCCGCCGCCGCCCCCAGGCCCGCCCGAGGAGGGTGGTCCGGACCTGGCCGACGTCCGGGGCCAGCGCCTGGGCCGCTTCGCCCTGGAGGTGGCCGCCGCCGGGGGGCACCACCTCCTCCTCACCGGCCCGCCGGGGTCGGGGAAGACGCTCCTGGCCCGGCGCCTGGCCGGCCTGTTGCCGGCGCTCGACCGGGCCGAGGCGCTCGAGACGACCAAGGTCCACTCGGCCGCGGGGATCGCCCTGCCGCCGGGCGGGCTGGTGACCCGGCCTCCGCTGCGGGCGCCCCACCACGGGGCGTCGTCGGTGTCGCTCATCGGCGGCGGGACGGCCCTGCTGCGGCCGGGCGAGATCAGCGCCGCCCACCACGGGGTGCTCTTCCTCGACGAGATGGGGGAGTTTCCGGCCCCGGTGCTGGATGCCCTCCGCCAGCCATTGGAGGACGGCGTGGTGCGGGTCTGCCGGGCCCGTGCGAGCGTGACCTATCCGGCCCGCTTCCTGCTGGTGGCGGCGATGAACCCCTGCCCCTGCGGGCTGGGTGGCCCGCCGGGCTCGTGCCGGTGCAGCGACGCGGCCCGGGCCCGTTACGCCCGCCGCCTGTCCGGCCCGCTGCTCGACCGCTTCGACCTCCGCCTGCCGGTCAGCCGGCCCGAGGTGGGCGAGCTGCTCGGCGGCCCACCGGGCGAGCCGACCGTCGCAGTGGCGGCCCGGGTGGCCGAGGCCCGGGCGCTGGCTGTCGACCGGGGCCTGCGGTGCAACGCCGAGCTGCCGCCGGCGCGGCTCGACCAGCTGGCGCCGCTCAGCCCGACTGCGTGGCGGCTGCTGGAGTGGCGGCTGCGGGCCGGCGCCCTCAGCGGGCGAGGGCTGCACCGGGTCCGCCGGGTGGCTCGCACCTTGGCCGACCTCGACGGCGGGCCGGCCGTGGTGGGCGAGGAGCACGTCGGCATGGCTCTGGAGCTGCGGGCCGACCCGCCGGCCCTGGAGGCGGCGTCGTGACCGCTCCGCAGAAGTGGTCCATGAGCCTCACCGGCCAGCCTGCAGGGGGTAGGCCGGTGACCGTGCGGGCCGATCTCCCTGAGTGGGCCTACGTCGCCGCCCTGGCCGGCCTGCCCTACATGGCCTGGGACCGCCTGGCCGCCCTCCTGGCCGGGCGTGCGCCGTCGGCGGCGTGGGCCCACGTCGGCCGCGGCGGCGCCGGGCCCGCCCTGGCCCGGTCGGCGGCGGCCGTGTCGGTCCCGGAGCTGGTCGACGCCCATCGGCGGGCGGGCGTCGTCGTCAGCCTCCACGGCGGCGAGGGCTACCCGGCCGCACTGGCCGGCGACCACGAGCCGGCCCCTGTCCTGTTCGCCCTGGGCGACCCGGCCGCGGCGGCCGGTCCCCGGGTCGCCGTCGTCGGCACCCGCCGGTGCACCGGCTACGGGCGCGACGTGGCCGCCGAGCTGGGCCGGGACCTGGCCCGGGCCGGCGTGGCGGTGGTCTCGGGGCTCGCGCTGGGGATCGACGGGGCCGCCCACCGGGGCGCGTTGGGCGCCGGCGGCGCGCCGCCGGTGGCGGTGGTCGGCAGTGGCCTGGACGTCGTCTACCCCCGGCGCCACCGCGACCTGTGGCACCAGGTGGCGGCCGCCGGGCTCGTGCTGTCGGAGGCGCCGCTCGGCGGCCGGCCCGAGCCGTGGCGCTTTCCGGCCCGCAACCGCCTCCTGGCTGCGCTGGCCCACGTGGTGGTCGTCGTCGAGACCCACGCCAGCGGCGGATCCATGCACACGGTGCGGGCCGCCGAGGCCCGCGGCGTCCCGGTTCTGGCGGTTCCCGGTCCCGTCCGCAGCCCCGCCTCGGCAGGGGCGAACCGCCTCATCGCCGAGGGGTGCGCCCCGGCGTGCGACAGCACCGACGTCCTGGTGGCCCTGTCGTTGCAGACCGCCGGCTCGCCGCCCGCCTCCCGGCCCGCCGCAGGGGCGCCCGACCACCGGCCGCCCCCTTCGGCCGGCGAACTCCCGGTTCTCGACGCCCTGGGCTGGGAGGCGGCCACGGTGGAGACACTGCTCCAGCGCACCGGCCTGGGACCGGCGGCCGTGACCCTGGCCCTGGCCCGCCTGGAGGAGGCCGGTCGAGCGCGGCGCACCGGCGGGTGGTGGGAGCGCGTCGGCGGTCCGGGCGGGCCCCGATGACGGGCGTAGACTCGCCCACCTGGCGGGCTCGACGACAGGGACCATGGACGGCGCAGAGCACGACAACCGGCGGGCGATCGACGTCCTGTGGCAGGAGTTCAAGGCCACCGGCTCGCGCCAGGCACGCGACGGGCTCATCGTCCACTACGCCCCGATGGTGAACTTCGTGGCGGGCCGCGTCGCGGTCGGGCTGCCGCCGACCATCGAGCAGGCCGACCTGGTGAGCTACGGGATCTTCGGCCTCATCGACGCCATCGAGAAGTTCGACCCCGGCCGCAACGTGAAGTTCGAGACCTACGCCATGACCCGGGTGAAAGGTGCCATCATCGACGAGCTGCGGGCGGTGGACTGGGTGCCCCGCACCGTGCGGGCCAAGGCCCGGGCGCTCGAGAAGGCGTTCTCCACGCTGGAGGCGTCGCTCGGCCGGGCGCCCACCGACGCCGAGCTGGCCGAGCAGCTCGGCGTCGGCGAGGACGAGCTGCAGGCGATGCTGGCCCAGGTCTCGTTCGTGGGCATCGTGCCCCTCGACGAGGTGCTCGGCGGCGACCGGGACGACGGCACGACGCTCGGTGACACCATCGCCGACCAGGGCGCCGGACCGGTCGGCGCCTTCGAGGTGGAAGAGACGCGGGTGCTGCTCGCCTCGTCGATCGGGCGCCTCGGCGACCGGGAGAAAACGGTGCTCGGCCTCTATTACTACGAGAACCTCACGCTGGCCGAGATCGGCCAGGTGCTCGGGGTGACCGAGAGTCGCGTCTGCCAGATCCACAGCCGGGCCGTGCTCCAGCTCCGCTCTCGCCTCCACGCCGCCGACCGGGAGCCCGCCGCGCCCAAGCCCTGACTCGCGCCCGCCGCCCCGCACGCGCGGCCTCGCTTCCCCACCCCTTCCCCTCACACCCCGTGGCCCTGGGAGGGGACCGTGCGCAGTTCCGTTAGCACCACCCGCCGCAGTTCTGCCGTCGCTGTTGCCGTCGCCGTCGCCGTCGCCGTCGTGGGCCCGCCTGCGTCGGCGGTCCCGAGCGCGCCGGTGGTGTACCGGCCGCCGGTCGACGCCCCCGTGGTCGACCAGTTCCGCCCGCCGTCCCGGATCGGGGCGCGCGGCAACGCCGGGATCGACTACGCCACCGAGCCGGGTACCTCCGTGCGGGCGGCGGCCCCCGGCACGGTGGCCTTCGCCGGTCAGGTCGGCGGTCGCCTGCACGTGGTCCTGCTGCACGCGGACGGCATCCGGACCACCTACGCCTTCCTGGCCACCGTGGCTGTCGCCCGGGGCCAGGAGGTGCCGGCGGGCGGCGTGGTCGGGACGGCCGGCCCGAGCCTCCACTTCGGCGCCCGGGCGGCCGGCGACGCCTACCTCGACCCCCTCGTCCTCCTGGCCGGGGGCGCGCTCGACGTGCGCCTGGTGCCCGACGGGCCCCTCGAGCCCGAGAGCGAGGGCACCGAGCGCAACCGCCTGGTCCGGTTCCTGAGGGGTGTGCCCAAGGCCGCGGCGGCCGTCGGCGCCACTGCACTGGACTGGGCCGGGGACGCCGCCACCGCGCTGAACCCGGTCCCGACCGCCGGCGAGCTGCGGGCGCTGGTGTCCTCGGTCCTGGCGACGCCGGTCCAGCTGGCCACCGCCCCCGGCCGCTGGTGGGCGCAGCGGGGAAACTGCACGCCGGGGTCCGTCGAGCCGCCGCAGCCGGCCGGCCGCCGTCTCGCCGTGCTGGTCGCCGGGTTGGCATCCAGCTCGGCCGGTGCCGCCGTCTTCGACGTCCGGACCCGGGAGCTCGGCTACGCCGACGAGGACGTCCACCGCTTCTCCTACCGCGCCGCCACCACCGCCGAGCGCGCCTACGGCGAAGGCGAGACCCAGGACGACCTGGTCGCGTCGGGGCGGCGGCTGCGAGCCGTGCTCGAGGACCTGCAGGACCGCCACCCCGGCGTGCCGATCGACGTGATCGCCCACTCCCAGGGCGGCCTGGTGGCCCGCTCGGCGCTCGGTCGCCAGGCACCGGCGTCCGTGGCCACGCTGGTCACGCTGGCCACGCCGCATCGGGGCGCCGACCTGGCCACGCTCGGCGCCGTGCTGCGAGCTTCGGTGGCCGGATCGGTGCTGGCCAACGTGGCCGACGAATTCGGTCCGGTCGGCGGCGTCGAGCTCGGCTCGGCATCGGTGGCCCAGATGGCCGAGGGCTCCTCGTTCCTGGGCCGCCTCGACGCCTTCCCACCGCCTCCCGGCGTCCAGGTCACCTCGGTGGCGGCCCGGGCCGACTGGGTCGTCACCTCCCCCAAAACCCGCCTGGCTGGTGCCGACAACGTCGTGGTCGACGTTGGAGGCAGCCTGGCCCACGACGCCCTCCCGGCCAGCGACCAGGCCACCCGGGAGATCGCCCTGGCCGTCGCCGGGGCGCCGCCGACCTGCCGGAGCCTGGCCGACGCCGTGACCGACGAGGCGGTCGGTGCGGCGATGACCTTCGGCACCGACGTCGCCACCGCAGTGCTGGTCCCGGCCTTGAGGTGGCTGCGGTGGCCCGCCGGTGCCGGCGCCCGGACGGGAACCGGCACCGCGTGAATGCGCGGGGCCGACGTCAGCGGTCGCGGTCGGCGCAGTCGGCGCTGTCGGAGAGCGCCCGCGTCGCAGGCCCGGGCCGAGCCCGGAAGTAGCAGCGGCCGGCGCACTAGGCGGAAAAGGAGGCCAGAACCGCTGTCAGCCGGCCCGGGGGGGTGGGGTGGCGGGCCCGCCCGATTCCCGGCGCACGAGGTGCCCGCCGTAGGCGACGGCTGCTGCCAGCACCATGCCGAGGTAGGCGCCGTAGCCCAACGGGCTGGTGAGGACCAGCAGCTTCACCCCGAGCAGCACGGCGACGGTGACGCCGACGGGGTAGAGGCGCTGGCGCCAGCCGGCCAACCGGGCAGGAAGCGTGACATCGGTTGCGGCGCCCAGGGTGACGACGGCGACCATCGCCACGGTCAGCAGCAGCGCAGGGACGCCGAGAAGGGCGAACGGCCACTGCACCGCCGTCCGGGGGACGACGACGATGCCGAGGTCGAAGCGGTGCCAGGGGAGGAACAGCAGATCGAAGGCCAAGAGGGTGCCCGCGCCGGCCACCACTCGTTCCCCCGGCGTGAGGCGTTCCAACTCCACACCGTCAAGTGAACCACCGTGGTCGCACGGTGGGGCCGGATGGCGCGGAGCCGCCCGTGGCTACACTGGCTGCCGTCCTCGGCAGTCCGCCGGCGTCGATACCCACTCAACAGCTCGGCGGCCCCCACGGTCGCCCCGGCGCCGCCGCCGAGCCCTTGCCAACCGCGGGAGGGCCACATGGCCGTCGTCACCATGAAGCAACTACTGGAAGCCGGTGTCCACTTCGGGCACCAGACCCGGCGCTGGAACCCCAAGATGAAGCGGTTCATCTTCGGCGAGCGCAACGGGATCTACATCATCGACCTCAACCAGACGCTGCAGCGCATCGAGACCGCCTACTCGTACGTGCGCAACACGGTGGCAGGCGGCGGGTCCATCCTGTTCGTCGGGACCAAGAAGCAGACCCAGGACCCGGTGGCGCGCTTCGCCTCGCAGTGCGGCATGCCCTACATCAACGAGCGCTGGCTCGGCGGGATGCTGACCAATTTCTCGACCATCAGCGGCCGGGTCAAG